>JAJDZR010000091.1 GCA_022824545.1 Chloroflexota bacterium | reverse complement strand
TTCGTACTCGACGTGGGCGATGGCAATGGTGATGCCGCGGGTGCGCTCTTCGGGGGCCTTGTCAATTTCGTCGAAGGGGACAAAGTCGGTGTTGCTGTGGGCGGTGAGGGCCAGATACTTGGTCATGGCCGCGGTCAAGGTAGTCTTGCCGTGGTCCACGTGGCCGATGGTGCCCACGTTCACGTGGGGCTTGGTCCGCTCGAACTTCGCCTTCGCCATGATCGCTCCTGCTCCCCTTACACCAGAGTCTTCGGGGGCGCTACTACCATCGAGCCGGCAGTAGGCACCTACCTACGTGTATGTATGCACTTGTACCGCCGCGATGGAACCTTGGGAGCTTCGATTCTGGAGAGACCGCTACTACACCGTCTCTCTGATCACCGGCTCCCGCTGAGGACACGCGCGAGGACGCTACGACGACGCGAGCGCGGCCTCAACTCGGTTGCTACGCACTGGTTCGTAAAGCGCAAATTCCATGGAGTACGTGCCACGCCCCTGCGTCAGTGACCGCAGCGTATTCACGTACCCAAACATCGTGGCCAGCGGAACCATAGCCTTGACAACGTGCGTGCCCGCGCCGGCTTCCAAGCCTTCAACACGACCACGCCTTGCGCTCAGGTCTCCTATAATATCACCTAGGCTCGATTCTGGCACGACAACTTCCACGTGCATAATCGGCTCCAGCATCAGCGGGGCTGCGTCGCGCACTGCCGCCCGCAACGCCATGGACCCCGCGATGCGAAACGCGATCTCCGACGAATCGACATCGTGGTACGACCCGTCGTAGAGCGTGGCCCGCAAATCCACCAGCCGGAAGCCCTGCGGCCCACCACTCTCCAGCGCCTCTCGCACGCCGTCTTCGACCGCCGAGATGTACTCTCTGGGGATCGCCCCGCCGACGATCTTGTTGACGAAATCGAACCCGCTCCCGCGCGGCAGCGGCTCGATCTCCAGCCAGGCGTGGCCGAATTGACCCCGACCACCCGTCTGCCGGACGAACCGCCCCTCGCCCTTGGCCGGCCGCGTAATCGTCTCGGTGAATGCCACCTGCAGCTTGCCGACGTTGGCCCCGACGCGGTATTCGCGCAGCATCCGGTTGACGATTACTTCCAGGTGTAGCTCGCCCATCCCGGAGATGATCGTCTGCCCTGTCTCGTGATCGGTCCGCGTCTGGAAGGTGGGGTCTTCTTCCGCCAGCCGCGCGAGCGCGATGCCCAGTCGGTCCTGGTCGGCCGTGGTCTTCGGCTCGATGGCCTGCGAAATGACCGGCTCCGGGAAGTTGATGGACTCCAGAATGACCGGATGGTCGGGATCGGTGAGCGTGTGGCCCGTCACCGTGCTCTTGAGACCCACCGCCGCCGCAATATCTCCGGCGAACACCTCCGACACGTCCTCCCGCTCGTTCGCGTGCATCATGACGAGCCGGCCGAGGCGCTCGCGCTTCCCGGTCGTGGCATTGAGCAGATACGTGCCGGTGCGGAGCGTACCGGAATATACCCGTAGGTACGTGAGCTTCCCCGCATACGGGTCGGCCACAATCTTGAACGCGATGGCCGCGAACGGCGCCGCGTCGTCAACCGGGCAAACCACCTCCTCATCGTCCTCGTTTCTACCGCGGACCGGTGGCACGTCCAGCGGCGACGGGAGATAGTCAATGACCGCATCGAGCAGCAGTTGGACACCTTTGTTCCGCAGCGCGGCCCCGCAGAGCACCGGCACGAGCGTAGTGCTGATCGTCGCCCGCCGCAGCGCCGCCCGCAGCTCGTCCGCCGGCAGCGTCTCGCCCTCCAAGTAGCGGTCCAGCAGCTCGTCGTCGGTCTCGACAATCGCCTCGACCAGTTTGTCGTGGTAGGCCTGGGCCTCGGCCTCGTATTCCGCGGGAATCGGGATGATCTGCCGCTTGGTTCCCAGGTCGTCACCGTGTATGATGGCCTGCATCGCCAAGAGATCAATGACCCCCTGGAACTCCGCCTCTTGTCCGACCGGCAGCTGAACGGGAACCGGGTCCGCCCCTAGGCGGTCGCGGATCATGCCCACGCAGCGGTGGAAGTCCGCGCCCACGCGATCCATCTTGTTGATAAAGGCGATCCGCGGCACGCTGTAATGGTCGGCTTGCCGCCATACCGTCTCCGACTGCGGCTCCACTCCGGCCACCCCGTCGAAGACCACCACGCCACCATCGAGCACGCGCAGCGAGCGCTCGACTTCTACCGTGAAATCCACGTGCCCCGGCGTATCAATGATATTGATGCGATGGTCCTGCCAAGCCAGCGTCGTAGCAGCGGCGGTAATGGTGATACCCCGCCGCCGCTCTTCCTCCATCCAGTCCATAGCGGCCGCAGCATCATGGACCTCGCCCGGCCGGTGGATACGACCGGAATAGAAGAGCACCCGCTCGGTGACCGTAGTCTTGCCGGCGTCAATGTGGGCGATAATCCCGATATTGCGCGTCCGCTCCAGCGGACTTACGCGAGCCATAGTTCTTGCTCCTAGGTGACCGGCATCGCCGCCCGGTTCGCTGGCGGCATGTACCCCTACCGTTCTTACGCTGTTGGTGTGGCGTCGGCCGCACGCGGCAAGCGCCGCAGACGAACGGCCGATGAGTTTCTGCGCGGTGCTTACCAGCGGTAATGGGCAAAGGCGCGATTCGCCTCCGCCATGCGGTGCGTGTCCTCGCGCCGCTTGGTGGTACCGCTATTTCCCTGTGCCGTGTCCAGCAGCTCGGCCGCCAGCCGCTCCGCCATCGTGCGGCCGGGCCGGGCACGAGCGCTCTGCAACAGCCAGCGGATGGCGAGCGAGGTCCGGCGGTCGGTGCGAATTTCCATCGGCACCTGATACGTGGCCCCGCCGACGCGCCGGGGGCGCACCTCAACCGCCGGGGTCGCATTCCGCATCGCTAGCTCGAAGACTTCCATCGCATCGCCGCCGCGCTGCTCGGCGATCTGGTCCATGGCGCCGTAGAAGATCCGCTCGGCGAGGCTCTTTTTGCCTCGCGTCATGATCTTGTTGATAAACCGCGTTACGTCCGCGCGCCCATACCGCGAGTCCGGCGGTACGGGACGACGGCGGACAGTTCCTCGTCGAGGCATCGTAGTGTCTTCTCTCTTGCGCCTATCAGGCTAGCCCGCTGGCGCCGCTCTTCTGCTTCTTCACGCCGTACTTCGACCGCCCGCGATTGCGCGGTGGCCGTTTGACCGCCGAAGCCGTATCCGGCTCCACCCCGTCCGTATCGAGCGTCCCGCGGACAATGTGATAGCGCACGCCGCCGACGTCCTTGATCCGACCGCCGCGGATCAACACCACCGAGTGCTCCTGCAAGTTGTGTCCCTCACCGGGAATATAGGCGGTCACTTCCATGTTGTTCGTCAGCCGCACTCGCGCAACCTTTCGGTTAGCCGAGTTCGGCTTACGCGGGGCAATGACCTTGACTTGCAGACAGACCCCGCGCTTCTGGGGCGCCGGTCGCTGCCGCACCATGCGCCCGCGCTGGGTGTTGTAGGACCAGTGGAGTGCCGGGGACTTGACCTTCTTGCGCGGCCGCCGCCGTCCCTTACGGATGAGCTGCTGAATAGTGGGCAAGACTACTCCCTTCCTCCGTCAGTCCTCGTCGGATGGTTGCTGCGCTGGCAATGAGCGCATACTGCGTAACCACTATAGCACTTCTCGGCGCTGCGCTTCCTGGCGCTCAGGCGCGCAAAATACCGGAAGCACCCCGGTAGTGCCGTAGAGCCGAGTATACAGGCACACGGCCGCCACAGTCAAAAACACAGCCCCCCACCGTAGGGGCGCGATGAATCGCGCCCAAGCGCTGGTCATTGCGGCGCCAGCCGCCATCCAGCCCCTTCCCTTGGCCCCGGTCCGAGCGTAACACCCCCTCTCCAACATTTGGAGAGGGGGCCGGGGGGTGAGGTCGGCCCCGTCCACGGCTCCCCGCAGAAAAACCTACCCTTTTCCGTCCCCCCGTTGTCTTTCCCCGCCGCCACCCAACATCTCCCCTTTGAATGGAGGTCTGGCGGATGTATGACGACACTGGCGCACACCACGCCCCGGATGGGAGGAGTCGGAGCATCTTGCCGGCCGTAACCGGTGGCCTAGCCACCTTGCCGAGGGCGCCGGATCAGCACGAAGCCCCGGCCAAGTCGGCCGGGGTCGCGGGTGCTGATTGTCTGTGCGCCGCGCCTCTGGCGTCGGGGCCGCACTGCCCCCGCCACGCGCAGAAGGCGCCGGGTTCTGACCAACCCCCCGCTCCGGCGGGGCAGGACCGCCTGTGCGCCGCGCCTCTGGTGCCGGGGCCAACGCGCCCCCGCCCAGCGCAGAAGGCGCCGGATCAGGACGAAGCCTCCGCCCAGGTGGCTGGGGTGACGGGTGCTGATTGTCTGTGCGCCACGTTTGCCGCCGCAGCCCGCCCCGACTGCTCCCCCGTCATGCCCCCGCCACCGGATCGTGACCCCACTGGTCACGACTCTGCCACCGGGGCACCGCCAGCCTCCGTCACCCCACCTCCCCCGTCGGATCAGGGCCTGTACGCCTGGTCGTTCGCTGCCCACGAGCGGCAGCGGCTCGCCCATGCCGCCGCTGCACCCCTGTTCGATGCCGAGGTCCAGTTGCTCCAAGTGCTCATTCAGCGCCTCTTGGCCACCGACCACCGCTGGGGGTCCCGCCGCGGCCGCCAGCGCCGCGGTGCCCTGGTCCGCCAACGGCAGCAGGCCCAGGTGGCCGCGCAACTCACCCTCATCGGCCGCGCCATTGACGTGCTGCGGCGCACCATCGTCGCCCGCCAGGCGCTCGCGCCGGATACCGACTCGGAGCTGATGCAGTTACTCGACGAAGCAGCCGCACACATGAATGACCCGGCCTACCAGGATGACCCGTCCCATCTGGACGACCCGGCCCTGTCCATTACCTATCCACCGGTGCTTGATGCGCTGGCCGCGCCCCCGGATGCCCCATCCCATCCGGACGACCCGGCCGCACAGACCGCCGCCAAGGAGGACGCCCCCGGACCATCTCGAACTGAATAGTTGAGTGCGCCGCCCGTCAGCACGCTGGCGCTCCCCGCCGCCTGACGTGTTCCCCGACTGCCCCGCCCCATCCTCCCACCCGCAGTGGTCGGATTCGGTAGGGGCGCGATTCACCACGCCCGTCCCCCCGCCACCGCCTGACAGGGGTAGATACTAGGTAGGGGCGTCATTCATGGCGCCCAACTGGGCACGCCCCCCTCCCTGGGCGCGATCAATCACGCCCCTACGGCACGGCCAATTCCTACCCTTGTCCCCCCGCCACCGCGGGGGGGCCATCGGGGGGCTAATCCGCTTCTCACAAGGGTAGGTCCGCCCCCCCAAACCCGCTGCTGTCAAGCGCACGAGTTGGTGCATAGTGTATGCTGCCGGCGGGAGGGAACCACACATCCATGCATGATCCATCCGCTCTCGACATCACCGGCAGGCTTCTAGCCGTCATCCTGCTAGTCTTTGCCAACGGCTTTTTCGTTGCCACCGAGTTCGCCTTGGTGTCCGTGCGGCGCACCCGGGTCGAAGAGCTTGTGGCGCAGGGACATCCGCTGGCCCCGGCCGCGCTGCGGGTTATCTCGCGCCTCGATGCCATTCTCGCCGCCTGCCAGTTGGGGATCACGCTCGCCTCCCTCGGCCTCGGCTGGATTGGCGAACCGGCGCTCGCCGCCCTCATCGAGCCGCTCCTGCACTTCCTGCCCGACAGTTGGGCGTTCATCAGTGCCCACACCCTGGCTGTGATTATTGCCTTTGCCATCATCACCATCCTTCACATCGTCCTCGGCGAGCTGGCGCCGAAGAGCATTGCCATCCAGCGCCCCGATGGGACTTCCCTCGCCGTCGCCCGCCCCATCGAGGCCTTCCTCTTCCTCTTCAAGCCGGCCATCGTCGTGCTCAACGGCCTTGGCAACCTCCTCGTGCGCTCCATCGGACTGCAACCGATGACTGAGGAAGAGCGCGTTCACTCCGTCGAAGAGTTGCGCTACCTGGTCTCGGCCAGTGGTGAGGCCGGCTTGGTGGGTGCCGAAGCGAAGGAAATCGTCGAGCGGGCCTTCGAGTTCGACGAGGTGCCCGCACGCTACATCATGATCCCCCGCATGGAAATGATCTGCGCGCCTATCGAGGCCTCGCTCGAAGAAGCCCTTGCCATCGGCGTCGAGCGCCGCCACACCCGCCTCCCGGTCTACGCTGGTGACCTTGATCACATCGAGGGCATCGTGCATCTGGTCGAAGTGGTAGCGGCGACGCAGGCGAACCCGCCCCCCACCCTGCGAGACATTGTCCAGCCGGCCCTACTCGTTCCGGAAACGATCCATGCCGGCGCTCTTCTCACCAGGATGCAGAACGAGCGGGTCGAGATCGCGATCTTGATGGAGGAATACGGGAGCACTGCCGGGCTGGTTACCTTGCACGATCTGGTCGAGCGATTGGTCGGCCCGGTGCTCGACCCGCAGGAGGTCGCCCCAGACGCCATTGAGCCATTGCCCAACGGGGAAGCCCTGATCGGTGGACTCGCGCTCGTGCAGGATGTGAACGCCCGCTTTGGCCTGCAGATTGAAGACGACGAGTTCGATACGATCGGTGGCTTCTTCCTCGCCGAACTCGGCCGCATACCGGTACCGGGTGACCGCCTATCGGTTGGTCACCTCGTGCTGCGCGTGGAAAGCCTCGACGGCAACCGCGTCGAGCTTGTCCGGCTGCTCCGCGCCGAGCATAACCGGCAGTCAGGCTCCGAGGGGGAGACGGGCGATGCGCCGGAAGATGAAGCGCCGCGCCCCTAGCTACCGGGCGGGGCCGTTCCCCGTCCACGGGGTAATATGGACGAGCGTCCCCTGCGGTCCCCAGCGCCCCAACTGCTTGATGGCCTCGGGACTCATGCGGATACAGCCGCGCGACGATGGCGCTTGGCCTAGCTTGTCCAGGTCTTTATACACCTTCCTGCCATCCACATAGATATACGGAGCGCCGTGGATCAGAATGTCGCCTAAGTCTTGGAACAGGTACCAGGCATGATCGGCGTAACCGCCGTAGGCAAAGAAGGTACCCACGTAATGCGACACGTGGCCGGTCCACGACGGCGTGTTCGTTAACCGGCTCCCAGGCACACCGCTGCTAATCGGGTAGCGTTGCACCTCGGTGCCGTCTTCATAGAGGAGCATCGTCTGCCGATCCTGGTCTATCAGGATGAATCTCCCCTGCGCCGGCGGTTGAACCACATAGCTACTCGGCGGCGGCTGTGGCTGAGGTGGCTGCACCACGGCAGTGGGCGCTGGCTGGACGACCGGCGCCGGCACCACCGTCGGTACAGCCGTCGGCTCCGGGACAAGGGTCGGCTTGACCGCCGGCAGCGGACTGACCGTAATCGGAGCGGCGCGCCCGGAGTCCTGCGAGCGGATAACTAGCCAAGCCAATCCGCCGATGATGAGATATAGCAGGACAATCAGACCGATCCCGACGGGACTCTTGAGATAGCCGCGTAGCGTTCGCATCAACGCCGGATCAGTAGCGGCCGGCTCCCGCGGTGCGACGGAATCAGCATCGCTGCTCATACCGATGTCCTTCTTGGGATACTCCGTCAATACCCTGGTGGAATCAGCGCACGTGCCCCTACTCTATGTCGGCCTATGGGCCATTGGGACCCACTGGCGTGCGGAGGGTGTCGGGGCCACTATCCCGCGCTGACAAACTGCATCGCTGCCAGCATCCCCTCGCGCTGCCGTGTCCAGTCGGAGTCGACCTTATCCGGCAGCAAGACAATCGCTGACATGACGCCCTCGCGATCCATCCAGTCGCTAGGATCGCCCGTGATGGTGCGGTCTGCCCAGGTGCGGATCATGCGGAATCCCGTTACGTCCGACAGCAGCCTACCCATCGGGAGCGAGGCCGTGGACGTAGCCTGCCCCAATCCCTCGCCGGGGATCACCAGCCCGTTTGGTACCGACGCTTGGTAAAAGATCACGACTTGCGCCTGGCGTCCCCGGACCAGGTCGCGCAGGGCCACGCTCTCCGGTTCGGAGAACGGCTGTGCGCCGCCGCCGCCCGTTTTCACCCCTTCCGGCGTGTGCGGATTGGCCGACCAGCGGATATCCCAGTTATTACCCAGGTATACGCCGCGACTGTTCGGCCGATTCCCAGCTGCCATGCCGTCCGGGTTCAGGGCCGGCACAAAGATCGCCAGGACATCGCCGGGAACCTGCTCCGGATTCGCCCCGAAGAAGTCGGCGGCCTGCTGCACCAGATCGCGGGTGTTGGGGGCAACGCCACCCTGCAACGCACCCACGAACACCACCGCCTTGTCACCGGTGCCAACCAGGATGGCCTCGACGGGGCGGCCGCCGGCCGACTGACCGATCACCTCCGTAGACCGGAAGACGGTCGGCGTAGGTTGCACCACCTCTGTCGGTACCGCGGTCGGTGGTGGTGGCTGCGTGGGCTGTGGCGGTATCCCCCCCGCTGGAGTGGCAACGGCCACCGCGGGGGCGGAGGTCGGCTCGACCGCTTGCGGCTGCCCCCGCCGGGTGAGCACGATGAACACGACAACGATGATCGCCACGATCCCGACGGCAATCAGCCCACCGAGCACCGGCGGCCGCACGGTAGTACCACCAGGACGGCCCCGCCGGGGCGGCCGGCTGCCGCGCGGGGTCGAATCAAAGCGGTCAATCGGTTCAGTCGTTGCCATCATGCGCCCCCATGCGCGACCTCACACCCATAACGCTCCCGACGCTGAACATCATAACACCAGCGGCACTCAAGGCGGCCGCCCCGGCCCGGTCATGCGGTGCCGTGACCGACCTTGCCGGGTGAGTGCGCGAGGATCCGTTCAATGAGGTCGCCGTACTTCTGCTCGGAATCGTCCTCTGGCGCATAGCCGACCACCTCTCGGGCGTTGGCAATGCTCCAGAAAGCCCGTGTGTTGTGCGAGATACCGTAGAACACCTGGAACGGAATACCGTACTGGTCCTCGATCTGTGGTGCTTGCAGCGATTTGGTGAATAGCTGCGCCAGGTCACGCGGACTGATGTAGGCCCCCAGATCGCGCTTGAGTTGCGTCGGCTGTCCCTCATAGTTCGCCTGGGCCAAGTCGCGCGGCGCCCCGATCCGTATCTGGACAACGTCGAGCTTGCGCCCGTAGGCCCCCTGCGCGTAGAGAAACCCCAGATGCTCATACGTCGCCTTTGCCCACCCATAGAACGCCACGGCCAGCGGCCGCTCCTCCGGCAGCACCACATCCTTCCGCCCGGCATGGATCAGGTTCTCGTACCAGTCGGCCGCATGGTTGGAACTGGCCATGACCACGCGCTCCACGCCCTCTTCCAGCGAGAGCTGGTACACGTAGTAGGCCATGTCCAGGTTGGTGCGCTCATCGTAGTACGTCGCTCCGTTGGCCGTGTCCTTCCATGTCGAGCGGTTGAAAGCGAGGTGGACCACCGCGTGGACCCCTCTGAATAAAGAACGGTGCTGCTCCAAATCGGGTTCGCGGAGATCGTGCCGCATGATCCCCTCGACGCGCCGCCCCGCGCGATCCTCGTCCTTTATGTCAACGAGCCGCAGCTCGTAATGTTCGCGCAAGGTCGGCAAAAGCTGGGCGGCAACGTAGCCACTGGCGCCCGTTACTAGCACGGTCGGACGCGCTTGATCGTTTGCGGGAGGGACCATCCCTGTCTCCTTGCTGTAGCGGGATTGCCTGCGTCGTGTGCTCGATTGTAGAGAGCATCACTACGCCAGGCAAGCACGGCTTGCCCGCAGCGCCCGCAGGCGGTACGGTCATGGTGACATCGGCGCAGTGCATGGACCAAAGATAGTGCGAGGGAGGTAAGCCCCATGCAGCCAGTGATGGGCGTTGGCGAGCGCGACCGACAGACCGGTACCTGGGAGGTCGGACCGCTGCGTTTCGAGGCATCGTTCCGGTATATCAGCGGGGATCGCGGGCCGAGCGTGCGCGTGATCGCCCGCCAATCGCTCGGCGCAGCCACTGCAGGCAAGCAATTGCTGCGCTACGACTGTTTTCAGCACTATCCCCACTCCCACCTCTACCACGCCGATGGGACGGGCGGCGACCGTGTGCTGCGGACCGAGGTGAGCGCCGCCGGAGCCGTGGCAGCCGCCCTGGCCGACTTGCGAGCCGCGCTACCGCAAACGTTGCAGTCCCTAGGCTACGACGAGTTGGCCGCTAGCCTCGACGACCACGCCGCCGCGCTATCCGCTGCCGTCACCGCCTTGGGCAAGCAGCTGACCGCCGACGCAGCCGACCTATAGGCCGGCCAGTACCCTCCGTCCCCCGCCGCAGCGGGGGGACCATAGGGGGGGCGAGTCCCCCTACCCCATCAAGCCGTCAACCTCCACTGGCCGAACCCACGCCTGTATGCCGCGCGGCCGGCCGGCCAGGTCGCATACCACCTCGATCCCCGCGCACGGCAGCGCCGTGCATACGAGAGCACTCAGGGCATCCACCTGAGCCGGGTCGCATTCGCACAGCATGTGACCGGGGCGGCGGAGCAGTTCCGGCTGCGCGGCGAGCTGTCCCAGCAGGCGGCCATACACTGCCAGCCCGTCTCCTCCCCCGTCCAAGGCGGCACGCGGCTCGTAGTCCCGTACCGAGACCGGCAGGGTCGGCAGCGCCTCGCTGCGGATATACGGCAGGTTGGCCACGATCACGGCGGCGGCCTCCGGCAGCGGTGCCAACAAGTCCCCGCAGCGGACCGTCACGCGCTCGGCTACCCCTTGCCGGCGGGCGTTGGCGGCCGCTAGGCTGGTGGCACGGCGGTCGTTGTCGAGCGCGTACACCCGGAGCATCCGCCGCTGCACCGCCAGGCTGACCGCGATAGCGCCGCTGCCGGTCCCAACGTCGGCAACGACCCGGCGGCATCCGTCATCGGGCAGCACCGCCAGCGCCCGCTCCACCAGGCACTCGGTATCGGGACGCGGGATGAGGACGGCCGGGCCGACGCCAAACTCCAGGCCCATGAACTCTTTGCTTCCCGTCAAGTAGGCCACCGGCTCACCGGCAGCGCGCCGCTCCAACAGCCTCACGAGCCGCTGCCACTGCTGCGGCGCCAGCCGCGCCTCTGGATGCGCCACGAGTGCCGCCCGCGACCGGCCCAACACCGTCCGCAGCAGCACCTCGGCATCGAGCGCCGGCGCCTCCGCTCGCACGACCGAGTCGGACCGGGAAAGCCTGGCACGCGCCGCACGCAATGCGCCCGCCACCGTCCCAGGGACGGATTCACGACGAACGTTATTCAATTCCGTCATTGACGCGAAAAACAACACATACCCGTCATTGTGGCGGAGGCCGCAATCCAGGTGTCCCAGGCAACCGACAGGACCGAGGTTACGACAGCGCTAAAGCTGACCACTGATGGCTGACAGCTAATGGCTACCAGCCAATAGCTGTTATCATGGCCGGCGCTACAGCACGCCGCAGAGGAGTACCGCCATGACACCGGAAGAGAACCTTGCCAGCCTCGGCATCACCCTGCCGCCGGTCGCTACGCCCATTGCCAACTATGTCCCCAGTGTACGGACCGGCAACCTGCTCTTCGTCTCCGGCAACGGTCCCAGCGACGATCTCCCCAACCGCACCGGGAAGCTCGGCGCCGACCTGACCGTCGAGCAGGGCTACGCGGTTGCACGCGATGTCGGCATCAAGCTCATCGCCTCCATCCAGGATTCGGTCGGCGACCTGAGCCGCGTCAAGCGGATTGTCAAGCTGCTCGGCATGGTCAACTCGGCGCCCGATTTTGGCGATCAACCGGCCGTCATCAACGGCTGCTCCGATCTACTCGTCGCGGTCTTCGGCGATGCCGGAAAACATGCCCGCTCCGCCGTCGGGATGGGTGCCCTACCGGGTGACATCGCCGTCGAGATCGAGTTGATCGCCGAAGTCGAGTAGCCCCTACCGCCCAGCCACGCTAACCAGCAGCGCGTCGCCGCCCAGCAACACAAAGATCGCTCCACCCACGAGGGCGGGGCTGTAGGCGAACGTGCTCCGGCGCGAGCCGCCGGCGAGGAGGATCGCCATACCAACCAGCCCGCCCAGCAGGAAGGCGGTCAGGAGCGCCGGGAGTACCTGCGGCCACCCCAGGTACAGGCCGATCAGGGTTGCCAGCTTCACGTCACCGAGGCCCATCCCGCGCCGGTAGAGCAGCACGAGCGCGCCGAAGATAACCAACGCCGCCAGCCCTCCCCAGAGTGCGTCGCCCACGCCCATCCCCGGCCAGAGCCACGCGAACAGCGGGCCAACAACCATGCCCGGGTAGGTCAACCGATCCAGGACCAGACGGCACTGCACGTCCACCGCCGCGATCACCAGCAGCAGCACGATCAGGCCCCCGGCCAGCGCCAACTGTAGCCCGGCGCCGAATACGCCTGCGGCGAGGCCGAAGAGCGCCCCCGTCACTGGCACCAATACCCACGCCGGCACCCCCGCCGGTTCCTCTGCAGCCAGGCAGTCGGGATGGCGCGGCCGGCACCAGCCGGCGCGTACCCAAGTCGTGAACGGGAGGCGCACCCCGCACGCGCCACAGCGCCAACCAAGCGGCCCGGTGCGGCGCTGGCGTGACAGGACGAGCGCCGTCGCGGCCACGCGCACGGCCAGCCCGACCGCTCCCCCCAGCACCGTCAAGAGCCAATCCAACACAGCAGGCCCTACCAGCGTTTGGCCTACGAACGGCGTAGGCGCCGTGCTCCCCCTCTCTATCGCTCGGCGATGGAGAGGGGGGTCAGGGGGGTGAGGCGCTCATGCCTACCCCTCGGACTGCAACGCCTCGCGCACTAGGTTCAAGGCATAGAGCACGGCACGGCGGCGCACCGTCACCGGCGATGTCGTCTCCACCCGCCGATGCTCGTCCCAGTCTCCGTCATGCCCCAGCGCAATGGCGATCCGCTTCCCCCGGCTGCGCTCCGACAGCTGTACGTCCACTGCCGTCACCGCCAGCCCCAGCTCGGCATCCCACTGCTTCATGGCGCCCACCGCCAGCTCGCGGGCACGCTTCTGCGCCAGCAGGTCGGCGGCCTGCTCGTCTATCGGCCCCATCGCGCCCGGCGTCAAGGCTACCGGCAGCACCGTCCCGCCCCGAAAACGGTCGCCCGCGGCCTCACTCAGTTCCCCGGCCACCAAGCCGCCGGTGTAGTCCTCCGCCGTCGCGATGGACAAGCCGCGCGCTTTGATTAAGCCGGCAACGACGTCCGCCAGCGCCTCGTCGTCAATGCCGTAGATGGAATTCCCCAAGATGGCTCGCACCCCCGGCTCGAACTCGTCGAGCATCGTGGTCGCAGTCGCTTGGTCCGGCGCCTTGGCCGTCACCCGGACGTGAATACCGTCTTGTTTGGCATAGGTCGCAATCGTCGGATTGGTCGAGTTGAGCAGTGGATGGATCATTTCCTCGACCGTGGACTCGCCGAGGCCGAGCACCTTCAGGATGCGCGTTAGGATGATCGTGCCGCCCTGTTGCTGCGCGAGCCGCGGTAGCACCTCATTGCTCCACATGCGGTACATCTCGCTCGGCACCCCGGGCATCGTCACGATCACGCGACCGTCGCGCTCCACCCACCAGCCCGGTGCCGTCCCGACCGGGTTGTCGAGCGCCTGCGCCGAGCGGATGAGCGTCGCCTGCTTGACGTTGCGCTCCGGCATCACGACGTCGCGCCGCGCGAAGAACGCCCGCAGTTCCGTCTCCAGGTCCGGCTGCACGACCATCTCCTCGTCGAGCACGGCGCTAATCGCCTCGCGGGTGAGGTCGTCTTCCGTCGGGCCGATACCACCCGTGATGACGATGAGATCGGAGCGGTTCCAGGCCCGACGCAGGTGATCGGTCAACCGCTCCAGGTTATCGCCAAGCTGGCTGATCCAGTAGCAGTCAATACCGAGCGCCGATAGTTCCTCCGCCAGATACGACGCATTGGTATCGGTGATATGCCCCAAGAGCAACTCCGTTCCCACCGACACGATCTCGGCACGCATCTTCCTCGTTCCCTTCCCCTTCAGTAGCCGCGGCAGTATAGCAGGGGAAGCGAGTCGGGAAGGCTAGGTGCGGGACAAGCCGCGGGGGTGCAACACGCTGCGTACACCCCGGGCATACACCATCATAAGGATAGGTTTTTCGTGTAGGGGCGCGATTCATCGCCCCCAGGCGCTTGTCACTCCCGCGTGCGGCCACTCAACCCCGTAGGGGCGTCCCTTGTGGGCGCCCTGGCCGCACTCCCGCCGCTCCCTTATTGCGACTTGCGCCGCAGTCCGGCCCCTTCCCTAAAGGGAGGGGGTTTGGGGGTAGGTCCGCCGCCCCCTCTCCCCCAGTCAGAGAGGGCCGGGGGGTGAGTCCCTGCTGCAAGCCAGCAAGCGACGGCACCTTCCCGGTCGGTACGGTACGATTAGAACCGTCAAGGATACGACCGATGGCACAGCTAGAGTCCACTTCACCCAACGTCACCGCTCAGGCGCGCCCCGCGCCGGCTCGTCGGCGCGCCCTGTCCACGGGAATGCCGCTCTTCTATCAGTTGCTGCTCGCCAACCTCATCGTCGTCCTCATCGGCGCCATCATCGGCACCTCGTTGACGCGCCGGTTCGTCGAGACGGGCGCCTTTACCCTCTGGGTGCATGTCCTGATGGTTGTCGCCGCAGTAGCCCTCAGTGCCATCTTCACCGCGCTCATTCTCTATGCCGCCTTCCGGCCGATCCGCTCACTGCGCCGGGCGATCCATCAGTACCGCGCCGGCGACGGCGTGCCGCACGTGCGGGTGGAGCCGCGCGGCGACCCCGATCTCCAGGCCGTGGTCGAGGCGCTCAACAGCCTCTGGGCACGGCTCAGTGAGCACCAGCGCCAGCTCGAACGCACCAACGCGCGACTGGCCGAGAAAAACCGCGAGATGCAGCGGCTGGCCGCCCAGGTGATCGCGGCCCAGGAAGAGGAGCGGCGCCGGGTAGCCCGCGAGCTACACGACGAGACGATGCAGTCCCTCGCCGCCCTCAGCGTGGGGTTGGAGCACGGCCTCCAGGCGATGCCGGCCGAGGTCCCGCGCCTCCGCCAGGCCCATCATCTCGTCGCTCGTCTACAACGGCTCGCCGAGGATACCCTCGACAATCTCCGGAAGCTCGCTCTGGCGCTGCGCCCGTCCGTCCTCGACGATCACGGCCTCGTCGCGGCCATTCATTGGCTGGCCTCCACGCACGAGGAGCACCACGGTATACCGGTCGAGGTGCAAATCGAAGGCGTGTACGCCGCCGGTCGCCTCTCCCCACCGGTCGAGACGGCGATCTTCCGCATTGTGCAGGAAGCGCTCTCCAACGTGGCCAAGCACGCCCGCGCCGCCTCCGTGCTGGTCCGGCTGCGGGTAGACGAGCAGTTGCTGACCGCCGAGGTTGCCGATGACGGTATCGGGATTGACGAGCGCCTCCTGGCACACCCACCGGCGGAGGGCGCCACCCCGCAACTGTCACCAACGGCGGCCAGTGCGCCCTTGGGCCTGTTCGGAATGCGCGAACGCGCCGCGCTCCTCGATGGCGAGCTAGTGGTTCAGCGCCGCAGCGATGGCCACGGCGGCACGCTCCTGCGCGTGACCATCCCCCGGCCGTCGGACACCGCCGCGACCGAGGGCCCGGCCCGATGACCACGGCGGCAGCCCGCTCGCCCGTCGGTGCGGCATCCGGCCAGCCGCCGCCCATTCGCGTGCTCCTAGCAGACGATCACGCCATGCTGCGCGAGGGCATCCGCCTCTCGCTCGAAGCAATGGGCGACATGCTGGTTGTGGCTGAGGCCGATGACGGTGCCAGCGCGGTGCAGCAAACGGCCGAGACCCAGCCCGACGTCGTCGTACTCGACGTAACAATGCCCCGGCTCAACGGCCTGGAGGCCCTGCGGCAGATCAAGCGCACCCACCCCGACCTGCCCGTGCTGATCCTGAGTATGCACGACAACGAGACGTATGTGGTGCAAGCGCTCCAAGCCGGCGCGAGCGGCTACGTGCTCAAGCGCAGCGCCGCCCGCGAGCTGGCGGCGGCCATCCGCTCCGTCCACGCCGGCGACGCCTACCTGCACCCCGGCATTGCCAAGCGCGTCATCACGGATTACGTCCGACGCCTCGATCCCGCCGAGGCCGCCGGCCCCCTCTCCGTCCTGACTGCCCGCGAGCGCGAGGTCTTGCAGCTCGCCGCCGACGGCCGCACCATCCGCCAGATCGCCGCGCGGCTGCACCTCAGCCCGAAGACCGTCGAGCACCACCGCGCCGCCGCGATGAACAAGCTCGACCTCCACAACCAAACCGACCTCGTCAAGTACGCCATCCGCATCGGCCTCACCGAACCCTGGAGCACCACTTAGCTCTTGGCCGTCAGCTATCAGCCGTCAGCGCACTATCGTCAAGGCCGGTGAACTGTCCAAGGGGCTGCTCACTGCCCCACTACACCAGGAGCATTGTCCCCATCGTGTATCCTGTGACCAAAGGCTAATCTCCGAGCAGTCCGACCACCGGCGCAAGTAGGAATCGCAAGGCACATGCGGAAGGACAAGGCAGCATGTTGACCTCCATACACTTGGAGAACTTCAAGTGCTTTGAACTGCTGAATCTACACCCGCGCCGCATCACGGTGCTCATCGGACCGAACGGCGCCGGCAAGTCCAGCGTGCTCCAGGCGCTCATGTTCCTGCGCCAGTCACTCGGTCAAGAAGAACCCCAATGGCAAGGCCCCTTCGTCAATCTCGTCGGCTTCTCACAAGCACTCTACAGTGGCGCTACGGAAAGAGAGCTTGCAATCGCCATTGAAGGAACGCGCGCCCTTGACGGAACGAGACTCGGTTTCACATACCGAGCTACCTTCTCGGAGGAGGGGCTGACCACCAACATCGGCGAGATTAATTGGGGAGGGCGCCCACTCTACGTTGAATTGCGTAGGAACAAATGGCAGGACGAGAGAAGAGTAGAGTTCAAAGACAGGGGCATGGTCTTCATAGTCAACGGCTCCCCAGTGATCGGGCAACCTCATGGGAGAGTAGGGCGGCAGGTAAGTGGTTCAAGGTCTACTGAAGAGCAAGAATCCGTCCTTCAGAAGCAGCGGAGGTTGCTCGAAACAGTCCCGGAGGAAATACAGTCTTGGCGATTTGGCCCTCCGGTGCGTGGGTTCCTCCAGCACGGCTACGAGCTTGCTCCGAACGCCCTCGACCAAATCCGGCCGGCCGACTCATACGATAGCCTTGCCTCCGGGATTGCCAGTTCACTTGGCTACGAGGACGACGCGAGAGACAGGGTTGCAGCACTCACCGAGAGAATTACGGGTGTCCCTATCGAGCAAGGTCTTGCAAAGGGCGGACTCGTGACATTCAGTGCCAATGGTCAGATGAAACGAAGAGTCCCAATTACCAACGAAGGATTCGGCACGAATCAGCTCACGTGGCTGCTATATCAGCTTGTCAAGACACCAGCCGGCGGCCTCGCTGCCATCGAAGAACCGGAGACGCACTTGCATCCGAAGGCTATTGCGAAACTCGGCGATGTGTTCGTAAAGGTAGCAACGCAGGAGCACAAGCAACTGCTCCTCGCCACGCATAGCGACCATCTGCTCCTGAGCTTGCTCAACAACGTGGCCGAGCGCAAGCTGTCCGCCGACGATCTGGCGATCTACTACTTCCAGTTGGAGGATGGAAAGGCCACGGCTCGCCGGCAGGAAGTCACTCCTGACGGTTTGGTGAAGGGCGGCCTGCCGGGCTTTTTCGATGCTGCGCTTGAGGCCCAGCGCCGGCACCTCGACGCTGTAACAAAGCACCAGCCTCTCGAAGCTGTAGCGCAGCAGCCATGAAACATACCTTTGTGCTCAACGAAAACATCATCATCGCCGTCTCGACGCTACGTAACGAGCGAGGCCAACACGACCGCACCGCCGCTGAGTTGGTCAACGCTATCGTGGCCAACTGCCACCGGATTGCTTGGAGTCCTGCACTCTATGAACGGTGGTCACGTCAGGTACAGACACTCCAAAATCAAGGCAGTGCCATAGCACCATCGTTCATGACACTGTTCTCACAAGCTAGATTCGTTGACGGCAAATGTCCCTGGCCCGAGGTTGGTGATCCCCCTCCACTCTCAGGAGAGGATTGCTGGAGCAGCAAGCTCCAAGACGACCGAGATTTCTTACGGCTGGCAGCCCATTTCCCATCATCGTTTCTCGTCACGGCCGACGAGCCGCTCAGAGAAGACGTAACCAGTCTTAGCTTGGACGAGACGTACTCCTTCCAAGTGCTGTCCCCGGATGAAGCGATCTCCCTCTCTCAACAGGGTGACGCTGCCGATAGCCGAAACAAGGAGGTGCCGGCATGAACTTGGTGATGATGGTGCTCGATACGTTGCGCTACGACGTGGTGCATCATCGGGGCATCACGCACGTCCACACGCCCAATCTCGACGCCCTGCGCCGCGATAGCGTCAGCTTCAGCGCCGCATTCGGTGAAGGCGAGCCGACCATTCCGGTGCGCCGCGCTCTCATGACCGGCATCCGCTCTTACCCCTGGCGCTACGAATACGATACGGAGGGGGTGTGGCCACGCATTCAGGGGTGGCACAAAATCCCCCCGGAGCAGCCGACTATCGCCGAAATCCTGGTGGAGCGCGGCTACAAGACGGCGCTGATCGGGGACGTATACCACATCTTCAAGCCCACGATGAACTTCACGCGCGGCTGGGTAAATTGGGAGTTCGTGCGCGGGCAGGAGAGCGACAACTGGCAGGGCGGCAAGCTCGACTCGATCCGCGCCGAGGCCGAGCGTTGCGTCAAGGGACCGTTCACACCGCAGGAGCAGGCCGTCTTGATCCAATATCTGCTCAACAAGCAGGCGTTCGCCCAAGTGGACGGCCTGACCTCCGGTACCGTCTTCCGCCGCGCCATCGAATGGCTGGAAGCCAACCACGACGACGGGCCGTTTGCCCTCTGGCTGGAGGCTTTCGATCCCCACGAGCCGTGGGATCCGCCGCGCGACTATGCGGATCGCTACTGCCCCGACTTTGAAGGTACGGAGTTCATCCTGCCACCGGCGGCGGCACAGGTCGGAACCGAGCTGGAAAAAGAGCGCACCAAGGCGCTGTACTACGGCGAGATCACCTACATGGACGAGTGGATCGGCCGCCTGCTGGATACGCTGGCGCGGCTCGGCCGCCTCGAAGATACCGTGGTGATGTTCACGTCCGACCACGGCACCGAGCTACTGGACCATGACCGCTTCGGGAAGAGTGCGCCCGCCCTGCACCCGTACACCACGCAGCTCAACTGGCTGGTGCGCCATCCCTCCCGCGTCGCCGGTGGCCAGGAGCTGACGACCTTCGTCCAAGGCCACGACATCCTGCCCACCGCGCTCGACATGCTCGACATCGCGGAGCCTGACCGAGACGACACCGCGGCGGCGCTCGCTGGCCGCAGCCTGTGGCCACTGATTCGCGCGGCCGGAGGCGAGGCCGTGCCCGGCGCGGCGGTGGACGCGGCGCAATCCGGTCGTGACTCCGTGATTACCGGGTGGGGACCCTACGCCAGCGTGCGGGACCGCCAATGGAACTACATCGTGGACTGCGAGCGACCGGACGAGGATACCCGGCTCTTCAATATCGCCACCGACCCCGGCGAGCACCGCAACGTCGCCGCAGACCATCCCGCCATCGTGCGCGAGTGCCGCCGGCGCCTCGAAAACCTCCTCGGCCGAGACCTACCCACCTCGTTCCCCAGCCAGTATGTATCGGGAGACGCCCCGGCCCGTCTGTACTACGGCTCCCGCGCCCCGCAAGCGGATCAAGAGGCCGGTTTTGTCTAGCCCACTCAGTATGGAGGCAATCCCCCGTGGAGCCAACAATCGCTAACTGACGCCGTGCTGTGGACGGCTTATTTCAGGCACCGCTAAGTTGCGACAAATCTTGCGGGCTAGGCGGTCTGGGATCTCGCGGTGCCGCGGAACGGCCTCCACAGCCCCGTTCGTCGGATTCCACCACAGCGTATGAGCACGTCCTTCACGCTTCAAATAGCAGCCATGGCGGCGCAGGTGGCGCAGTAAGGTGCTCCGCTTCACGCGACTACGACCGTCTCGTGGAGCGCATCCGGCGGCGCGCCACGTAGTCCATCCTCCCGGCGGTCTGCGAGGATCAGCGCAATCGCCTCCGCAAGACTCTGCTGCGCCTCGTCCTTGGTCTTACCTTGACCGTTGGCGCCGGGAATCTCAGGACAATACGCGATGTACCACGCGCCGTCCCGCTCGATAATAGCGGTGAACTCATTCCGCATCTTGCACTCCTTGAGGGCCAAGGGTACCCCCGGGGTGATTCGAACACCCGACCCACCGCTTAGAAGGCGGTTGCTCTTCCACTGAGCTACGGGGGCAGAACGAGTGCGTTTTCGCTGCGCGCGAGGCACAGTTACCCGCGGCTGATGGCTGACGGCTGACGGCTGACCGCTAAATGCTCTTACAACCCCATCGCCTCGACCAAGCCGCGTACCGAGGCAGCAGTCTCGTGCAGGGCGGCGCGCTCGTCCGCCGACAGCGGAATCTCGACAATCTCCTCGACCCCCCCGGCGCCGAGCTTGACCGGCACACCGACGTAGAGATCATGGATACCGTACTGCCCCTGCACATAGGCCGAGCAGGGTAAGATGCGCTTCCGGTCGAGCAGGATCGCCTCCAGCATCTCGACCACCGCTGCACTCGGCGCCTGAAATGCGCTGCCGGTCTTGAGCAAGCCGACGATCTCCGCACCACCGTCGCGCGCGCGCTGCACAATTTCCTCCAGGCGCTCTTCAGGAATCAGTTGTCCCACCGGCACCCCGCCCACCGTCGTATAGCTGACCAGCGGCACCATGTCGTCGCCATGTCCCCCCAAGACGTAGGCTTGAACGTCTTTCACGGAGACCCCTAGCTCCCACGCCAGGAAGGTCCGGAAACGCGCTGTGTCGAGGATACCGGCCTGCCCGACCACCCGCTCCGCGGGGAAGCCGCTGACCTGGAGCGCCAACTGTGCCATCGCATCCAGCGGGTTGTTGACCATCAAGAGGACGCAATTGGGCGAGTACCTGGCGACCTGCTCCACGTTCTCCGTGACGATCTTCTTGTTGACCTCCAGCAGGTCGTCGCGGCTCATCCCCGGCTTGCGCGGGGCGCCCGAGGTGAACACCACGATGTCGGAGTCGGCCGTCGGACCGTACTCGGTCGTACCGGTGATCTGGACGTCGAAACCGACGACTGGCCCCGCCTCCGCCAGATCGAGCGCCTTGCCTTGTGGCAGCCCGTCAACAATGTCGTACAGCACAATGTCGGCCAGCCCGGTCTCCGCCAAGCGTTGCGCCGTCGTCCCGCCGACGTTCCCCGAGCCGATAATCGTTACCTTTTTCCGCACCAAACCGCTTCCTTTCCGGGCCACTGTCGTGGCAAATGTAGCTGGCGCTCTGCTCTCCGCCGCGGACCGCAATCCCGCCCCGCCGGAGATGCTCGGCGCACAAGGCAGACGTGTCGCCGGCCAATTGAGGCGAGGATAGCAGCGGCCTTTTGCCGCGGTCAACCGCCGCGTCACCGACCGACCGCTGTAGCGTGGATAGTCTGCTCGCTCTACTCAACGTCGAGGCTCACCAGCGCCTACATGCCAGTGCAGGTGCTGCGAGTCCTGATATTTGCCCAGGTTGGTCACGACCCGGCAGCCGCCGTGCTCTGCTACGACCTGAGCCGCGACCGTTTTCACAACAGCCATCAGCTTAAGGAGTAATGGGGCATCTTCGCTCTTGAGGTCGAGCAATGAGCCAATGTGTCGCTTGGGAATGACGACGATATGTACCGGCCAGTACGGACGTGTGTGGCGGAAGGCAAGCACCGTGCTGGTCTCGACCACCCTTTCCACCGCTGTACGACCGCTCAACACTTCGTCACAGTAGAAATCGGACGTTGTGGATATTGGCATGGTATCGGTTTTGCTGTCCGCTGTAGCCGCACCCGGAGTCGACCCCAGCCTCCACAAACATAGCACCTGACCGGTAGCGGCATCCTCCTATGCCGCCGGCGGATCGGCTAGACTGGTAGACAGTGCCGCACGCTCGTTGGTATGCTTGCGGGCTGGGCGCGAGGTTCCCGCCTGGGGATGCTCGCGCTTGTTAGCGGAAAGGATACGCTGAGGTAGCAAGGGCTGATGATTACTCATGATGTGTTGGTTATTGGCGCCGGGCTGGCCGGCCTACGCGCCGCCTTAGAGGCCCAGTGGCAGGGCGCCGACGTCGCGATTATCACCAAGGTCCATCCCGTCCGTAGCCACTCCAATGCCGCCCAGGGCGGCGTCAACGCGGCCCTTGAAGCCGGCGACTCCTGGGAATCACACGCCTACGATACCGTGAAGGGCAGCGACTATCTCGGCGACCAGGATGCCATCGAAATCTGCGTGCGCGAGGCCCCCCAAGACATCGTCGAGCTGGAAAACATGGGGGTGATCTTCAACCGCGACGAGACGGGCAAGTTGGGCACCCGCAACTTCGGCGGCGCCTCCTTTGCCCGCACCTATTTCGTCGCCGACATCACCGGCCAGGCCATGCTCCACGTCATGTACGAGCAGTTGATGAAGGAGCAGGTGCGCGTCTACGAGGAATGGTTCCTCACCGATCTGGTCATGGAAGACGGCGCCTGTGTCGGGGTGCTTGCCCTGGAGATCCGCAGTGGTCGGCTGGAGTTGTTCCGTGCGAAAGCGGTCATCCTCTGCACCGGCGGCCTCGGCCGCGTCTTCGAGCCGAGCACCAACGCCTTGATCTGTACCGGCGACGGGATGGCACTGGCCTACCGTGCCGGGGCGCCGTTGATGGACATGGAGATGGTGCAGTACCATCCCACCACCCTCAAGTCCAACGGCGTACTCATCACCGAGGGCGCCCGCGGCGAAGGCGCCTACCTCCTCAACGCCAACGGCGACCGCTTCATGTCCTACGAGCGCTACGGCGCGACCAACGCGATGGAGTTGGCCTCACGCGACGTGGTCTCCCGCGCCGAGCAGACCGAGATTGACGAAGGCCGGGGCATTGACGGCTGCGTCCTGCTCGACTGCCGGCACCTGGGCGCCGAGTTGATCCGCACCAAGCTCTACCAGATTTGGGAGTTGGCGCTTGACATCGCCAACGTAGACATTGCGGAAGAGCCGGTACCCATCCGTCCTGGGATGCACTACCAAATGGGCGGTATCAAGACCGATGTCGTCGGCGCCACCTCCGTACCGGGCCTCTACGCCGCCGGCGAAACTGCCTGTATCTCCCTGCACGGCGGCAACCGCCTCGGCGCCAACTCGCTGCTCGAAACCATCGTCTTCGGCCGACGGTCGGGCAAAGATGCCGCCGAATACGCTGCCGCCCGTGACTTCGCGGCCCTCAGCGACGCCAAGCTCCGCGACGAGGACGCCCGCATTCAGCAGATCATGGATCGCCCCGCCAACGGCGAGCGCACGGCAGGGCTACGGCTGGAAATGGGCCAGGCGATGGATCAGCACGTCGGCGTCTTCCGCGACGAAGCCGGCCTGCAGGAAGTCGTTGGCGTGCTGCAAGGCCTCAAGGAGCGGTACAAGCAGCTCCCCGTGGAGAACCGGGGCAAGGTCTTCAACCTGGACCTGGTGTTCCACCTAGAGTTGGAGTTCATGCTCGATCTCGCCGAGGTGATCGCGGTCAGTGCGTTGGATCGGCGCGAAAGTCGCGGCGCGCACTCCCGCACCGATTACCCCGAGCGCGACGACGACGAGTGGCTGAAGCACACGCTGGCTGCCTGGTCCGCGGACGGCCCGCAGATGTCCTACCTGCCCGTGACCATCACCCGCTGGAAGCCGGAAGCGCGCGCCTACTGAGCAATACCGGAGACCATCGTGCCCCCGGCCGTTCCCCTACCGGGAGGGCGCCGGGAGCGCGGTGTAGACGGGAGGAACCGTTGGCTATCGAAGCACGCTTGCGCGTCCGTCGTTACGATCCCGAATCCGGGGGCGAGCCGTACTATCAGGAATACGAGACCAGTGTCCCGGAGTGGGGCACGGTATTGGATGCGCTCATCCAGATTCGCGAAGAGCAGGACGGCACACTGACCCTGCGCTGCTCGTGCCGCAGCGCCATCTGCGGCTCCTGCGCCATGAAGGTCAACGGCGAGTCGGCCCTGGCCTGCAAGACCAAGCTCGTGGACATCGCGCCCGACGGCGAAACCGTCACCGTCGAGCCGATGGGCAACCAGCCCGTCGTCCGCGACCTCGTCGTGGATATGCAGCCGTTCTGGGACAAGGTCCAGGCCGTCCAGCCCTACCTCCAGCCGGCCGGCCCGCCGGAGAGCGGCCGCGAATACCTCGCGCCCAACGACGCAATGCAGCACCTCAGCGGCGTGATGAACTGCATCATGTGCGGTGCCTGCGTCTCCGAATGCACCGTGCTCGAAGTAGACGACAAGTTCCTCGGGCCGGCCGCGCTCGCCAAGGCCTACCGCTTTGCCGCCGACCCGCGCGACGACAAGACCCAAGAGCGCCTCGTTGACCTGTTCGACATGGACGGGGGCATGTGGGACTGCACCCACTGTTTCGAGTGCGTGCAGGTCTGCCCCAAGGGCGTCGAGCCGATGGAGCGGATCGTCAAGCTGCGCGAAATGGCGATGGACGCCGGGCTGCAGGACCACAACGGCGTCCGGCACAGCAAGGCCTTCTCCGATTCGGTCGAGCACAGTGGCTGGCTGGACGAATCCCAGTTGGCCGTCAAGTCCTTCAAGCTGACCAGCGTCAAGGATCAGCTCGGCAATATGCCCGTTGCCCTCCGCATGTTGATGGCCGGCAAGATGCCCAACCCCATCCACCGCCCGATCTCTAGTGTGCGGGAAGTCCGGCGCGTATTCGATGAGACCGAGCGGCAGCATCAGCAGCAGGTCAACGAGTCCACTTCACAGAAAGAGGCATAACAACCGATGGATGCACTGCGTTACGCCTGGTTTCCGGGCTGTGTGTCGCGCGGCGCCTGTCGCGAGCTATACAAGTCCACTCGCGCGGTAGCCGAGCGGCTCGGTATCGAGCTGGTGGAAATGAAGGAAGGCGCTTGCACCGGCGCTGGCGTCCTGAGCGAGCGGAACCCGGAACTGGCCCAGGCGCTCAATGCCCGCACCTTTGCTATGGCCGAGCAATGGGACCTGCCCATCCTCACCATCTGCTCGACCTGCCAGGGCGTGATGAGCGGGATCAAGCACATCCTCGATACCGACGCCACCGCCCGCGAGCAGGCCAATCAAGCCATCGCCGCCGACGGCTATACCTACCGCGGCACCAGCCGCGTCACCCACCTGATGTGGATCATCGTCGAGGAGTACGGCTTGGAGCGGCTACGCGAGCAGGTCGTCCGGCCCCTTGCCGGCCTGCGCGTCGGCCCCTTCTACGGCTGCTACATCCTGCGCCCGCGCGAGGTGCTCGCGTTCGACGAGCACCCCGGCCGCGGCACCTATCTGGAGCAGATTATCGAGGTGCTCGGCGCCGACCCGGTGGATTACTACGGCAAGAGCAAGTGCTGCGGTTTCCCGATCCTGACCATGAACAAGGCGAACTCCCTGACCATGGCCGGTACGCACCTCGCCGAAGCCCAAGACAAGGGCGCCGATTGCATGGTGACGCCCTGCCCGCTCTGCCACCTCAATCTCGACGCCCAGCAGCCCGACGCGGCCAAGTACGTCAACCGTAGTCTCGATCTGCCCATCCTCCATCTGCCCCAGCTGATCGGTCTGGCCCTCGGCATGGAGCCGGGCGAGCTAGGTCTCGGCCAGCACGTCGTCAAGACCAACGCCGTCGTCAGCAAAGTATTCGCCGCGGCCGCCTAAGCCGGCACGCCGCCTCCCAGGCGCTACACCCGCGCTAACACGTCACTACCAATGAAGCGGTAGCGTTCGTGTGGTAGGTGTAGCGCTGACCGTCATGCTCCATCACGACCCGATAGCCGGGCGTCACGACCTGTGCGTAGGCATAACCCTCCTGCGGGCAGCCCAGACTGGCATCGGGCCATGCGACCGGCTCGACTGACACCGCTTTCAGGCGCGACGCTGCGACACCGAGACGATCGGCCAGTTCCCGGCGCACGGCCTCCACGGCCGCCGGCTCGGCAGTCGGCGTCGCTGCCGGCGGCGTGGTAGTCGGAGATGCTGGCGACTGCCGCTCTCCCCCGGCCGCCGGCGCGACGGTCGGAGGCGCCTGGTCCTCCGATCCACCGCAAGCCGGCAGCACCACGAGCGGCACCGCAAGGCACAGTATCGCCCGGAGCAATCGCAGGAACGCGCCGAGACGCATCATAGCCTCCCAGTCCGCCCTCTCCGCCCGCCTCCGGCAGCCCCCCTCTCTACGTGGTGGAGAGGGGGCGGGGGTGAGGCACAACGATCCGCACCTACAGCGTCGGCACCAGCCGGCCGGCGATGATCCGCGCAGCGTTCTGCAAGCTCTCCGTCAACGACGGATGGGCGTGGATGCTATCCAGCAGGTAGGTGTACGGGATTTCGTTGTCAATCATCACCGCCGCCTCACCAATGACACTATCGGCTTGGGCGCCCACCGCCCGCACCCCCAAGATACGATCATCGCCCGGCGGACCGACGATCAGCTTCACATAGCCGTCGAACGCCCGCATCGCATGGTAGCGGTGATTGCGTGCATTGAGGAACTTCGCCACGCGCACGCCGTCCCCATACTGCTCCTGCGCCAGCGTCTCCGTCAGTCCGGCCCCGGCCAGCATCGGCATGCTGAACACGATGAACGGGATATGGGACGAGCGGAGCGTCCTGGGCTGTCTGAGCATATGCTTGACGGCCAGCCGGCCCTCGGCCTCTGCAATATGCACCAGAGCCAAGTCGAGCGGCGTCTTTCGCTCGCCAACGTCACCGACCGCATAGATGTGCGGCACGCTCGTCTGCATGTTGTCGTTGACGTGAATCACGCCCGCCCGGCCCGGCTCGATTCCGGTCGTGGACAGGTTGAGCGTGTCCGAGCAGGCAACCCGGCCGATGGCCACCAGCGCCCGGTCGGAGATGATCGTTGATCCATCCTCCAGCGTCGTCCTCACCCGCCCGCCGACCGTGCTCACCGAGCGCGTCCGTGCGCCAAAACGCACGTCAATGCCATTGCGCGTGAAGACGGTGGTAATGAACGCGCTGATGTCCGGGTCCTCGTGGCTGAGGAGACGGTCGGCGGTGTCCAAGAGCGTGACGTGTACCCCGAAAGCGGTGAAGATCGAGGCAAACTCACAGCCGATCACCCCGGCGCCGACCACTGTGAGCGAGCGGAAAGACTCGTCCACGTCCACCACGTGGTCACTCGTCATAATCAGCTTGCCATCTACCGCCATGCCAGGGAGCACCCGCGGCCGCGAGCCGGTGGCAATCAAGAAGTGGGGTGCCCGAATCCGCTCGCCGTTGGCCTCGAGCGTGTGCGCGTCAACGAAGCGTCCTGTCCCGTTGACTACCCGCACCTCCAACTGCTTCAGGTAGCCCAGGTTAATCTCGGTCAGTGTCGCCGTTCCGGTGCTGAGCTGATCGTGGATTTCGTCGAACCGCACGTCCGGCCCGGACGGGTCATAGCCGCGACCCATCTTGAGCGCCACCATCCGATCTTTGGCCAGCTCATACATCCCCTTCGACTTGTAAGCGCCGTGAAGACCATAGCCGAGCAACCCCCCACCGTTGACCAGCGTGACCGCCATGCCCTGCGAAGCTGCGTAGAGCGCCGCAGCCATGCCGGCCGGCCCGGCGCCGACAATAGCAAGGTCGCAATGCTGGCCCGCTACTCCCATTGCTCTCGTACCTCTCGTGCAACCAGCCGCGCCGGAACCACTGCGGCATCTAACTATAACGCGCCGGCATCCAGGTCCATGCAACCGCAGACCAGCGGTCCGGCAGACCCAATTGCCCGGCTATCCGGCACCCAGCAACACCCTAGCGGTATAATACAAGGGTCACTCGACGCGGCACGCCTCGCGAGTCTCGGCTGCCCGGCCTCCTCGCGCAGCGCCCGCGTCGCTTGTCGTCTACCCACCGGCCTCAGCGTAAGCGCCGTCGCCGGTCCCAGCCTCCGAGGGAACAACACACCATGCTACACGTCCACAACATCACCATCCGCTACGGCGGACAGGAAGTGCTCAACGAGGTAACCTTCTTCGTCGGGCCGAAAGAGCGCGTTGGGCTGGTCGGCGACAACGGCGCCGGCAAGACCACGCTGCTGGAGATCATCGCCGGCCGGCGCAGCGCCGACGACGGGTTCGTCAAGCTCGACCCCCACAACACGCTTGGCTATCTGTCGCAAGAGAGCCAGTGTCGGCTCGGCATCACGCTCGAAAACGAGATGCTGTCGGCGTTTCCGGGTGTGCTCAAGTCCCGCGCGGAGCTGACCCGGCTCCAAGATGAAATGGACGCCGCTGCCACCGGCGGTGATCTCGATAAGATTGATCGCCTGGTCGAGGCGATGGCCGCAGCGCAGGACGAGTACGACCGACTCGACGGCTACACCGTAGACGCGCGGGTCGGCGAGGTGCTGCACGGCCTGGGGTTCGCGCAAGACGACCGCCCCCGCTTGACCGATGAGTTCAGCGGCGGTTGGCAAATGCGGATCGCTCTCGCCAAGCTCCTCGTCAGTCAGCCGTCCTTGCTGCTCCTCGACGAGCCGACCAACCACATTGACAAGGCTGCCCGCGATTGGCTCGAGGGCTACCTCGAGGGCTACCGCGGCTCGCTGATCGTCGTATCGCACGACCGGGCACTACTCGACAATGTAGCCAAGCGCATCATCGAGCTGGAGGACAGCGTTGCCACCTCCTATACCGGCAACTACTCGGACTACCTCCGCCTCAAAGCGGAGCGCCGCCGCCATCACGAGGCCGCCTACCGGCGCCAGCAGAAGTTCATCCGCCGCCAGCAGACCTATATCGAGCGTTTCCGGGCCATCGCCACGCGCGCCGCGCAAGTCAAGGCCCGCGAGCGGCAGCTAGAGCGGCTGGAGCGGGTCGAGGCGCCGAAGCCGGATCCGAAGAGCATTGACTTCCGCTTCCTGGGCGGTGGCCGCGGGTCACGCGAGATCATCACCTTCAAGAACGTCACCAAGGCGTATGATGACCTCGTAGTGCTGCGCGACGTGTCCTTCACGCTGGAGCGTGCCGACCGCGTGGCCCTCGTCGGCCCCAACGGCGCCGGTAAAACAACTCTGCTCCGCCTCCTGGCCGGCGCAGAAGAGCCGACCACCGGAGAGGTGATCTTAGGCAACGGCACGCGCGCCGGCTTCTACGCCCAGCACCAGGCCGAAGCCCTTGATCCGAACAAGACGGTCCTTGAGGAAGCCCTCGGCGCCTCGCGTACCGGCTCGACGGCCGCGGCTATGAACGTTCTGGGCCGCTTCCTGCTCGCCGACGATGCCCACAAGCAGGTACGCAAGCTCTCCGGCGGCGAGCGCAGCCGGCTGGCCCTCGCCAAAATGCTGCTGCGACCGGCCAACCTCTTGCTGCTCGACGAGCCAACCAACCACCTGGACCGCCGGAGCACGGCGATGCTGGAAGCGGCCCTGCTGGACTACGCCGGGACCGTCGTGGTCGCCACCCACGACCTCTCGTTTCTGACCCGCGTGGCGACCAAGGTGGCAACGTTCGAGAACGGGGAAGTGACCGTGCGGCTCGCCGACCGGCCGCTCGACGGCACCGAGCCAACCCCCCCCGTCCGGCGTCGCCGCTCGCGGTCCGCAACCGCCAAGCAGCGTACATCCAGCAGCCCGCCCGCTGCCCGCCGCGCGCCGGTCGCCGTCTCGTAGGAACTGCCGGTGCTGGCCCCCCTATGGTCCCCCCGCTGCGGCAGGGGGACGGCGGCGGGGGCCGCTGCGGTGGAGGCACGATATGTTCCCTCCCCCGTCCCACCGGGGGAGGGCGAGGGTGGGGGCCAATTGGCGCCCCGGCCGCTCTTCACCCGTTAAGGTCCTCGCGCGGAGCCGCCAGCCTCGCTGTGTGGTTCCCTACAGCGTGTCGTGGAGGTCGCCAATGCCGCGCAATGCGCCCCAACCACCGGCCACGCCGGGCCAGCCTGCCCTCTTCGACCCACCACCCGACCCACACCAGCCGCTCGCCGTGCGGATGCGTCCCCGCACCGTGGGCGAGTTCGCCGGGCAGGAGCACTTGCTCGGTCCCGGCAAGGCGCTGCGCCGCGCCCTAGAGCAGCGCCGCCTCGGCTCGGTCATCCTCTGGGGACCGCCCGGCACCGGCAAGACCAGCTTGGCCCAGCTCCTGATCCGCGCGTTAGCGATTGAGTCCCACTCGCTCAGCGCGGTCACGTCCGGCGTCGCCGACCTCCGCCGTGTCCTCACCGCCGCTCGCCGCAGCCGCGCCCAAGGCCGCCGGACGGCCCTGGTGCTCGACGAGGCCCACAAGTGGAGCCGGACCCAGCAGGAAGTCTTGCTGCCGGCCGTCGAGGACGGCCTGGTCCTCCTGATTGGGCTGACCAGCGAGAATCCCTATTTCGATCTGGTTCCGGCGCTCCGCTCGCGGGTCCGCATCCTCCGGCTGGAGCCGCTTCCCGCCGACACGATCAAGTTGCTACTCGAACGTGCCCTGCGCGACGAGGAGCGCGGCTTAGGCCGCGAGGACGTGGCGGTGGCTGCCGACGCGCTCGATCTGCTCGTCGCGACCTCCGGCGGCGACGCACGCATCGCGCTCAACGGCTTAGAGGCGGCCGTGGACATCGCGCCGACCGGCAGCGCCGGCCGCCGGCCCGTCACGGTCGAGACCGTCGAAACGGCCATCCAGCGCCGGCAGGTGCGCTACGACCAAACCGGCGACGATCACTATCAGACGATCTCCGCCTTCATCAAGAGCATTCGCGGCAGCGATCCCGACGGCGCGGTGTTCTGGCTCGCCAAGATGCTCAAGGCCGGTGAGGACCCGCGCTTCATCGCCCGCCGGCTGGTCATCTCCGCCTCGGAAGACGTCGGCCTCGCCGACTCCCAGGGCCTCGTGATAGCGACAGCGGCCTACGAGTCGGTGGAGCGCGTCGGGCTACCCGAGTCCGGCCTCATCCTGGCCCACGCCACCGTCTATCTGGCTACGGCCCCGAAATCGAACCGCGCCGCCAAAGCCGTGTGGCAGGCGCAAGCAGCCATCGGGTCCGGGGCCAGTCTGGAAGTCCCCCTCCACCTCCGCAACGCCTCGTTCAGCGGCGCGCAGCAGCTCGGCTACGGGCAAGGCTACGAGTACAGCCACGACTTCTCCGGCGACGACCCGCGCCGCTACCGGCAGCACTACCTCCCGGAAGGCGTATCAGGACCGTTCTACCAACCCGGCCGCGACGGCGCCGAAGCCACCATCCGCCAGCGCCTCGCCCAGATCAAGCGCTGGCGCGCCTCCCCCTCTCCCCGCACGCACGGGCCGGAGTGAGAACCACTCCCCCTCGTCATTCCTGCGCACGCGGGAATCTACGCCCCCTCTCCATCGCTCTGCGATGGAGAGGGGGCGGGGGGTGAGGCGTGGCACCACCCGCCACTTGCCCCCACACCGCCGAGGCCGTATGCTTGCCAGGAGGCTTACCGGCGTGTCCGGGCAGCTACGCTCCTGGGAGGAAATGCCGATGCAGTTCGTGGCGATGACTGAAGAACAGCAGGGATTTCTGGATACCAACGGCTATCTCATCATCCCGGGCGTGCTCGACCAGGACATGATCGAACGCCTGACCGCAACGATAGATCGTCTCTACCAAGAGGCTGTGCGCGAGGACCGGCTCAACCAAGTCGGTGCCTTCGAGCTACGCAACTGCATTGCCCACGACGATGTCTTCCTCCCCCTGCTCGACTGGCCGGAGACGGTCTCCTTGGTGCCGTACATCCTCGGCTGGAACGTCCAACTCGACACCTCGCACGTCATCGTCCGGCCGCCACAGCCGGCGGATACGGCCGCCGCCTACAAAGCCATCGGCTGGCACCGCGACGGCGGCATTGCCGTCCGCCAGCTGCCGGAGCCGCTGCCGCGGATGCGCCTGAAGATTTGCTACGTCCTCAGCGACCTCAGCCAACCCGGCCGCGGCAATACCCGCTTCATTCCCGGCAGCCACACGCGCCTCGGCCGCCCCTCGCATCAGGAGGGAGCCATTGACCCCGACGGCGCCATCGAGGTCCTGGCCAATCCCGGCGATGCCGTCTTGTTCGAGAACCGCCTCTTCCACGCGGTCGGCCCGAATCTCAGCACCATCACCCGCAAGACCATCTTCATGGGCTACAGCTACCGCTGGCTCCGCCCCCTTGACTTCGTGACCCAGCCCCCGGAGTTGATCGCCAAGGTGCAGGACGACCCCATCCGTTGGCAACTCCTCGGCGCCTGGGCCACCCACATGGCCTTCTCCCTGCCCAAAGACGAAGACGTGCCCCTGCGCGCCTGGTGCGAGCAGCACGGCTTGGATGCCGCCTTCCCGGACATGGTAAGGCCAGCCAAGTAAACTGCGCCAGCACATCCACCTGAGGCCGATTCCGGCGCAAGCCGGAATGACGGGCAGCGGCCTCCTCCGCTCCGCTGACCACCAGCCACTGACCACTGGCAACTAATACGTCGCACGCCCCCCGCTGATGTCGAATACCGCGCCCGTGCTGAACGAGCACTCCTCCGAGGCGATCCACGCCACCAACGACGCGATCTCCTCGATCTGACCCGTCCGCTTCATCGGAATGCGGCTAATCATGTACTCCACCATCGCCTCGTCCGTCTGATCCAAGATGGCGGTCCGCACGACGGCCGGCGTGATGCAGTTGACGCGCACCTCCGTCTCGGCCAACTCCTTGCCCAGCGCCTTGGTCAGACCGATCACCCCCGCCTTGGTGGTCGAGTACGGCACCACCCGCGGATTGCCCTCCTTGCCGGCAATCGAGGCGATATTCACGATCCGACCATACTCCTGCGCGAGCATGTGCGGAATGACGTACCGGCAGCAGACAAATACACCGCGCAGGTTGGTCCGGTAGACGCGGTCGAGGTCGTCGCCGGAAAGCTCCCACAGCGGCGCGGTCGGGCCGACAATACCGGCGTTGTTCACCAGCACGTCAATCCGGCCCCAGGTCGCCATCAGTTCTTCCACAGCCGCCGCGATCTCCTGCTCGTCGCCCACGTCGGCCACCGCCAGCCGCGCCGTAATCCCCTCGGCTTCTAGCGTCTCGACGGCACGCCGACCGCCGGCCTCGTCAACGTCCACCACAAACACCTTGGCGCCCTCGCTCCCCAAGCGCCGGGCAATCCCAAAGCCAATCCCGGTCGCCGCTCCGGTCACCAGCGCCACCCGGCCGGTAAATCGCTGCATACCTCACTCCTATCGTCAGTCTGCTCCCGATAGTATATGGGCAGAAGGCAGGCGTACCCACGCCTGCCCCACTCTGTGCCCTCTGTGTGCTCTGTGGCTAACATTCGTGCTACAACATCGGCGCCGGAGAGCGACCACTACCGGCACGTAAGCATGAGAAACAAGCCAGTTGCAGGCAAGGTCACGCCGCTTGACGAGGCCATCGCATTGGTGGAAGACGGCGCTACCGTCGCCGTCGGCGGGTTCGTCGGGATCGGGCACCCGGAGGCGCTGACCGCCGGGCTGGAGGCGCGCTTCCTCCGAACCGGCCGGCCGCGCAGTCTCACCCTCATCTACGGTGCCGGTCAGGGTGACCGGGAGCGTCGCGGCCTCAATCACCTGGGGCACGAGGGCCTGCTGCGCCGCGTGATCGGCGGCCACTGGGGACTGGCCCCGCGCATCTGTGAGCTAGCCTTGGCCGGCAAGATCGAAGGCTATAACTTCCCCCAAGGGGTCATCATCCACCTCTTCCGCGACATTGCGGCTGGCAAACCCGGCACCATCACCCAAGTCGGCCTCCGCACCTTTGCCGATCCGCGCCTGGAGGGTGGGCGCATCAACCCACAGGCGACCCCCACCGACTTGGTGCAGGTGGTTCACCTGAACGGCGCCGAGTACCTCTTCTACCCCCGCCTGGAGCTGGACGTCGGCCTCATCCGCGGCACGACCGCCGATCCCGACGGCAACATCAGCATGGAGCGGGAAGCAGTCTACGGCGAGATGTTGAGCATCGCCCAAGCCGTGCATAACTGCGGCGGCCGCGTGATCGCCCAAGTGGAGCGAGTGAGCGCCGAGCGTCTGCCAATGCGGGCCATCAAAGTGCCCGGCATCCTCGTGGATTCGGTCGTCGTCGCGGACGCGGACGCGCACTGGCAGACGTTCGCCGAGCGGTTCAACCCCGCTTACGTCGCCGATACGAGCGCCGACCTGCCGGAGTTGCCTAGCCATCCCCTGGACGCCCGCAAGGTGATCGCCCGCCGGGCGGCGCTGGAGCTACGCCCCGGTGACATCGTGAACTTGGGGATTGGCCTGCCGGAGGCCGTCGCGCCGGTCGCCGCCGAGGAAGGGATCATGGACGATCTCGTCCTGACCGTCGAAACCGGGGCCATTGGCGGCGTTCCCGCCGGCGGCCTCTCGTTCGGCGCCTCCTACATGCCCACGGCGCTGATAGATGCACCGTATATGTTCGACTTCTACGATGGCGGCGGCCTCGACATTGCCTGCCTGGGAGCGGCCCAGATTGATGCCCAGGGCAACGTCAACGTCAGCCGTTTCGGTCGCGTGATGCCCGGCGCCGGTGGTTTCGTCAACATCAGCCAGAACGCCAAGCGGGTCGTCTTCTGCGGCACCTTCACGGCCGGCGGCCTCGCGGTCACGATTGACGACGGTGCCCTACGTATCCGACAGGAAGGCCGGCAGCAGAAGCTCGTCCGGCAGGTCGAGCAAGTGACCTTCAACGGCGCCTTGGCCCAGGCGGCCGGGCGGCCGGTTCTGTACGTCACGGAGCGGGCCGTGTTCACCCTCACTCCCGCGGGCCTGACCCTGACCGAGCTGGCCCCCGGCATGGACCTGGAGCGCGACGTCCTCGCGCAGATGACCTTCCGACCGCGTATCGAAGCCCCCCTCCGCCCCATGGACCCGCGCCTCTTCCGCCCCGAGCCAATGCGCCTCGCTGCGGTATAGTGAGTTCATGGACATCCCCTCTATTCGATTGCTCCTAGAGGCGACCCATCGGGCCGTTCGTTCATTCGTCTTGCAGCTGGAGCCGGCCGGTGGCTCGCCTCTCGATGTCGCCGGCGTTGACCTCGGCGTGACTACCGACGAGATAGTCACCATGATCCGCGAAGGCCGGGAGCGTTACGGCTGAAGTAGGAATTCACGTCCCCCCGCCGCAGCGGGGGGACCATAGGGGGGCCAGACCCTCCGGGGGTGAGGCCCGTCAAGCCTTGAGGAGACGAAAACAGTGAACGCTACGGACCCGGTCATCCTGTCGGCGGCGCGGACGCCGTTCGGCCGCTTTGGCGGCGTGTTCCGCGACCTGTCCGCCGTCGAGTTGGGCACCGTCGCCGCACGTGCGGCCCTCGAACGCGCCCGGATTGCGCCGGACGCCGTTGATACGGCGATGTTCGGCCAAATCTACCAGGGCGGGGCCGGCATGAACCCGGCGCGTCAGGTGGCGATGGGCGTCGGCGTGCCCAATCGTGTCCCGGCCATGACCATCAATCAAGTCTGCGCCTCCGGCTTGCAGGCCGTCGCGCTGGCCGCCCAGTCCATCCGGCTCGGCGAGGCGGAGGTCGCCTTGGCTGGCGGCATGGAGAGCATGAGCCAGGTGCCCTATGTGCTGCCCGATGCCCGTTGGGGCGCACGGCTGGGCCACGCCCGGCAGCTTGATGCCCTGCTCCACGATGGCCTCTGGGACGCCTTCCACGACTGCCACATGGCCACCACGGCCGAGGGCCTCGCCGCCGAGTTCGGCATCACCCGCGCGGCGCAGGACGAATTCGCCCTGCAAAGCCAGCGCCGCTACGCCGCGGCCCTCGCCGCCTGCCACTTCGCCGATGAGATCGTCCCGGTCGAAGTATCTCAACGCCGCGGACCGCCACGGCGCGTCACGGCAGACGAGCACCCCCGACCGGACACGACGCTAGAGGCCCTCGCCAAGCTGCGGCCGGTCTTTGCCGGCGGCTCCACCATCACCGCCGGCAACGCCGCCGGCATCAACGATGGCGCCACCGCCTTGATCGTCGCGTCGCCCGCTTGGGCCGCCCGGCATGGCCACATGCCCCTGGCCACGCTCAGATCGGTCGCGGTCGTCGGCGTCGAGCCGCTGCGTATGGGCATCGGCCCGGTACCGGCCATCCGCACCGTACTGGACCGGACGAGCCTGACCCTGGCGGACATTGACCTGCTGGAAGTGAATGAAGCCTTCGCCGCCCAAGTGCTCACCGTCGAGGCGGAGCTGGGCTGGGATCGCGCCAAGGTCAACGTCAACGGCGGTGCAATTGCCATTGGCCATCCGCTGGGAGCGAGCGGCGCGCGCGTGTTGGCAACGCTGATCTTCGAGCTAACCCGCCGTGATGCCGCACGTGGCATCGCCGCCCTGTGCGTCGGTGGCGGTATGGGCATCGCCGCGCTCGTAGAGCGACCCGCCGCGCCCTAGCAGCGGCGCGCCGCGAGCGGACAAGCTCACTCTTGCTCCTCACTAGCCTCGGCAACCGCCGCCGGCTCATCCAGAAGCATAGTCATCACTATCCTCCGATGCATTACTGCCGAGCTTGCAGTGGCGTCGGCCGCTGCGGATTCGATGGTTTCGCGCACCTCTACCAAGTCCAGTTCTAGCGCCTGGAAGAGCTTGGCGAGATCGCTCTCCGGCTCCGCTACGGCTACCTCGACCAGCGCGAGCAGGATGTGCTCGGTGCCGAAGTGCTTGCTTCCCAACCGCTCGGCTGCGCCGACGGCACATTCGACAAGCTGCACCGTCTCGCGCGTCCACACCGCCTCTTCTTGGAGCGGTTGGTCGCTCTTCACGAACACACGTGCGATGGCCTCTCTCCAGCCCTTGTTCGGATCTGAGACAAGCCCGCCAAAGATACGCGCAGCATTGCCATCAATAGAGAGCGTTGCCATGAGCACGTGTGGGAGTGCCACCACCCCTGTCCCATAGAACATGGCCCACAGACGAACATTCTGTACCAACAGCACGGTGGTCACGGTCAGCTTGCCGCCCCACGCCGCCAGCCGTTGGCGCGTCTCCGGCGCTACCCAATCGGGCAGTGGTGGCCACACCGGTGTCTCAACCCAGGTTTTGGGCACTCCGGAAGCGGTATGCAGCGGCCACCCTGGTGGCTCGATCCAATCCGCCAGAGCCTTAGCTTGCTCTTGTACCGCCGTATGGACGTAGATAGGTACCTGCGCGCGTAAGGCGAGCGCGATGGCGTCGCTTGGACGAGCGTCAACCTCTTTGGTCTGGCCATCGCAGGTGAGTACAACCGCCGCGAAGAACGTCTCTTGCTCCCACTTGGTGACGCGCACCTCCTGAATCGAGGCGCCGAAGGCGGTCGCCAGACTCAGCATGAGATCGTGGCTCATTGGTCGCGGTAATTCCGATTCTTGGAGCCTGAGGGCGATAGCCTGAGCCTCGGCCGGGCCAATAGTGATGGGCAGCGTGCAGTCGCTATCCGGCTCCTTGAGCACGACCTTCTGGGACGTGCCGTAGACGTCAGTCTGAACGCATTCCACGACCATCTCGACATACGTCATCGCCAACCTCCTCGGTCGCTTGCGTCCGCTGGGCGCATAGGGTGGCCGGCCGAACTCGGCGTAGCCCTCGCTCGTCAACTGCGCCAGCTCGCGCCGCAGCCGGCCGCGTGCATGGTGAAGCCGTCCCCGGATGGTGCTCGCCGGCACACCGAGCAGCGCAGCGATCTCCCCATACGTCAGCCCCTCCACGTAGTGCGCCACGAGGGCCCGGTGTTGCTCCTGCGGGAGGGCCGAGATCGCCCGCCCGATGGCCCGCGCCAGATCGTTGGCTTCCCAGGCTGCCTCGGCAGAAGCGCCATCGCCAGCCAGGTGGCGCTCGACGGTCACTGGCGTCTCCACCAGCAGCGTGTCCAACGACTGGGTAAACCGTCGCGCCGGCGCGCGCCGCCACCAGAGCCGCGCCCGATTGAGCGCAATGGTGTAGAGCCACGGCCGGAAGCGTTCCGGCTCCCGTAGCTCCGCGAGCCGCCTCACGGCCTGAAACATCGTCTCTTGCGCTAGGTCTTCCGCCTCCGTCCAGTTCCCAATGGCCCGCGCCAGGAGCTTGTGTACGAGCGGCCAATGCCGATCAATCAAGGCCGAGACCGCGGCAGCCTGGCCCGCGCACGCCGCGCGTACAAGCTCCCCGTCGCTCGCATTGGCGGCAGCCATCATCGCCCCTCACCCATGTAGATGCCGCGCCGACACAGATCGTCACAGCCCACCGCCGCGACGCCTCCCGCGCCATGCGCTACTATAGAAACTGGCGGTCCGGCCAGTCTGCGAGGAGCGGAGAGACAGTCTGTTGGGGAAGCAATACAAGGCACAGTCTCCGCATTTGGACTGGCGTGCGAGTGTTTCGCAGCGGCGGACGTGGCTCCCGTCGCTGCTCATAGGAGTGGTTGCCGGGCTGGGTGGCATAGTCGAGTTCATCCTCAACCGCGGCGTAGCAATCTTTCTGATCCTGATTGCTGTTGCCATAGCGGTCTTGTTGGTATCACCGTTCGCAATCTGGGTGATACAGTGGATACAAGAAGCCTACCGTAGAGTACGCCACTACCCGCGAGTGCTGGAAGCACTTGCCACCGCCGAGCGTGATCAGCAAGAATTGCGGTCACTGCGGAGAGATAGGAAGCTCGAACTCTGGCAGGCTTTCAATCAGGGTGTGGGACGAGCGCTTCACGCACGAGACCAGCACACCCCTTTGGAGATTGTCGGTAGGAGCCGGGATGAAGGGAAAGTACACTTGTGGTTCGGGCTGCCTACCGACTCACGTATCCAGCAAAAGGACATTATTGCTCTGCGTGCGTCAGCCACACGCGATCTGTGGGCTGTGTTCGAGGTAGACCGAGTAGAGCCGGACCGATGCCGAGGGCGTGTGATGAAGATATTCAACGAACCATTCTGGGCGCGGCAACTCCGGGAAGCGGAAACGGATCAGTCACCACCGAGGGGCGTGGAGGCGCGGCTGTATACTGACGATGACTTACGGAGCGAATTAGCGACACTTTGGCAGAAGGCACAAACCCTACTGGAGTCCGAAAATGGCTGAGACAATAGCACAAGCGGCCGAGACAGCGCAGGTTAGCCTTGAAGAGGAGCCGATACGGGGCAAGGTTGCGGCAGTGTTGGGTGAAGAGCGGCTTGTGCTTAACGTCGGCACGGATCACGGCGTCACACGGAAAATGGTGTTTAGAATCACCGGGACTCGCGTCATTCGTGATCCTGACACGGGAGACAAGCTGGGTGAGGTTGAAGTCATGAAGATTAAGGTTCAGGTGGGGGAGGTCAGGGAGAGATTGTCTATTGCACATCCTTATGAGGAATACAGTCCGGGTGACTATTTCCTCGGTCCAACTCTTCAGTTCTTCACGAGTAAGGACATAAAACCTGCCCCTAGATCATTGACCGGAGGCGTGCAGCACGTAGAAGTCTCGGTCGGCGATCTTGCCGTCAGCGACTAGACTGGACAGCGGGCACTCATGGCGCAGTGCGTGCGCTGCCCGCTGCCCTACCAGCCGTAAGCAAGCCGGCGGGCCAGGCGCTCCGGTAGTCCGGCCCGCAGCATCTTCTGCTGCACGCGGTCTACCGGGTAGGGCACCCGCCGTAGGGTGATCGTGGCAGCAGCCATATCGAGGAGCATGTAGGCGGCCTCGGGATGGCCGTCGCGCGGCTGCCCCACCGCGCCGGGGTTGATAATCAGCCGCCGGTCGTCGAGGTACAACGGCTCATCGGGCTGCGGCACGATGGTCTCGCAGGTCAGAGCGCGAGTCTCGGGCAAGGGCTGCCGAAAAACGAGCGGTACGTGGGTGTGACCAACCAGGCAGTAACGGCTCGCAAAGTAATCAAAGTTCAGCTGTGCCAGCCGCACGTTGGTCAGATACTCCCAGACCGGGTCCAGGGGGCTGCCATGCACCAGGGTAAAGTCCCCGTGCTGCTCCTCAGTCGGTAGGCTGGCGAGGAACGCGCGGTCCGCCATGTTGAGCTGCTGTGCCGTCCACTGCACGGCGGTATCGGCCTCGCTGTTGAACGCCTCGGAAGAGTCCATCTTCCCGCCGGCCGCAAGGTCGTGATTACCGGCGATGCAGATGAACTTGCCTTCGCGCGCGCGCCGGATACAGGCCGCCGGGTCCGGCCCATATCCTACGAGGTCACCCAGACACCAGACGGCGTCCACGGCCCCCATGTCGTGCAGTACCTCATCGAGGGCCTCCAAGTTACCGTGGATGTCCGAGAGAATTGCAATCAGCATTGGCGCTCAGAGCGCGATTATATCACAGCACCTATGCCTCACCCGGCACCCAACCGCAACACGGTCGCTGGCCGCGGACACTTCCATCGCGCCCTTCTGCCGGCACGACCACTGCCAGGATGCGGCTTCCGTGCTGCCTTGTGGCTCATGCCGATGACCTGATACATTAGGCAGCACTTCCGCCGCAAGGAGATTCCTGATGAGGTACCGGCTGCCCCTGTTAGCCATCATCGCACTTATCGGTACGATGGTCATAGCCGTGCCAGTGCTGGCCCGCCAGCCGGCGACGGCCGACTGCACGTTCATCTTGGGCTTCAAGACGCTCAAAGGCCTGATTGATGCGGCGGAAGGGCCGACGACGGTCGGCGAATGTCTGGAAAATCAACGGTTCGATGCCCACGGCAATGCCGAGCAGCGCACAGCCGGCGGACTCATGGTCTGGCGCAAGGCCGACAATTGGACGGCGTTCTCGGACGGCTACCGCACCTGGGTCAATCGAGGGGAAGACGGCCTGCACGTACAGATCAATGGCGCCACGGCAATGCTGGCGGGACCGGACGGTACCGCGCTGGGCACGGTCACGCTGACCCAAGGACCGTTCGGCGTCCTGATCGCAGCGGACCTGAGCGGGCTGACGCCTGGCGGACACGGCTTCCACATCCACGAGTTCGGCACCTGCTCACCGAGCTTCGCAGCCGCCGGTGGACACTTCAACCCCGGCGGTACCGGGCATGGCTTCCTGGATGAAGGCGGGGTCCACGCCGGTGACACGCCGAACATCTACGCCGCGGCCGACGGAACGGCCCGCGCCGATATATTCACCGCTGCTGTGACGCTGGAGTTGGACGCTGACCATTCGCTCTTCGACGCGGACGGCTCCGCCATCATCGTCCACGAGAAGCCCGACACCTACGGTGCGGACCCTGGCGCCGGTGGCCGCGTCGCCTGCGGCGTAATCCAACGCAACGCCATCGGGTAGCGCATAGCGCCCCTGCTCGCCCAGGGGATGAGCGGGAACTACTGGCCCCCACCCTAACCCTTGTATCTTAGGGGGTGGTAGTCAGCGTTGGCTATCCGGGCGTGACAGACCGGATGACCCAAGGTCCACCAAGACCGGGGGGGAGCGTGGGTCGTCACGCCTGGCGGTTCCCAGAACCCGCACAGTTGCTGGGGCCCCTGCCAGTCGGCAAGCCCGGATTGGACAAGGTTGGGTCCGCGGGAACCAGCACCAGCACCCCGTCAGGAGGCGAGCATGTCACAACCAGCCGTGTCGGTCGGAATCGATGTGGCCCAAGCCACCCTCGTCGTCGCCGTGTGCCGGGCGGATACCCCGGACACACCAGCGGCGAACTGGACCGTGCCCAATGACCCGGCTGGAGTAGCCACGCTGCAGCGCCAGCTGCGGCGCCAGCAGCCGGCCTTGATTGTGCTGGAAGCCCCTGCGCCGGGTGCGACGGCGGATCGAGGCGCACGTGCGCTGGCTGCAACGGGAGCTGAGCCGCGCAGACGGCGATCTGGACCAGGCGCTCCAGGCTAGTCCGCTCTGGCGGGCGCGGGAAGACTTGCTGCGCCAGGTACCGGGCGTCGGCCAGGTGCTGACGCGCACGCTGCTGGCGGAGGTGCCGGAACTGGGCACGTTGTCGCGCCAGCAGGTAGCGACCTTGGGCGGGGTGGCGCCGCTGAACCGGGACAGTGGCACCTGGCGCGGGCGGCGGGGCACCTGGGGCGGCCGGCGCGCGGTGCGGGCGGTGCTGTACATGGCGACCCTGACCGCCACGCGGTACCAAGGGCCGATCAAGACCTTCTACCGACGGCTCTGCGCGGCGGGCAAAGCGAAGAAAGTGGCGCTGGTGGCATGCATGCGGAAGCTGCTGACGATGTTGAATGCGATGCTCCGCGATCACGCCGCCTGGCGGCCTCCAGCGGTCACCACGGCTTGACGGCCAACACAGTTGCTCCCCCGTCCCGACAGGGGAGGGAACACACCCGTCCCCCCGCCACAGCGGGGGGGCCATAGGGGGCCCTACCCCTAGAGCCCGGCCGTCTCCGCCAGCTCTTCCGCCCGTGTGATAAGCCGCCGTAACTCCGCGAAGCCACGCTCCCAGAATGCCGGGTCACGGTAGTCCACCCCCAGCGGCGCCAGCAGCGCAGCCGGCGTATCTCGTCCTCCCGACCGCAGCAGGTCGAGAAAGCGCGGCACGAACGCACGCCCCTGCTCGCGATACAGGCTATACAGCGCCAGCACTAGCAGTTCCGCAAAGGTGTAGGCGTAGCAATAGAAGCGCGTGTGGATGAAGTGCGGAATGTACGACCAGCCCCAGCGATACCCCTCCGTCAGCTGCACGGCATCACCGTAATACTTGCCGTTGGCCTCAATCCACAGGTCGGAGAGGCGGTCGGAGGTGAGGCGGCCGTCGCCGCGCGCCTCGTAAGCGGTTTGCTCGAAACGGGTGAGCACGTTTTGCCGGAAAACGGTGGCAAAGATGTCCTCGACCTTCGCACAGGTCAGCGCCAACGCCGTCGCCGGGTCTTGCTCGGAGGCCACCAGCCGGTCGAAGACGGCGATCTCACCGAACACCGACGCCGTCTCGGCCAGCGGCAGCGTGGGATGATAGTTGAGCAGCGTTTGCTCCCGCGCCAGCCAGCCGTGAACACCGTGACCAAGCTCGTGCGCGACGGTCATCACGTCGCGGAAGGTGCTGGTGTAGTTGCACAACACATACGGATGCATTTGGGGCGACGGCGACCAGCAGAAAGCCCCGCCCCGCTTGCCCGGCCGCGGGTCGGCGTCAATCCACCGCCCGTCGAAGAACCGCAGCGCAATGTCCCGGAACTGCGGATCGAAGGCCCCATACGATTCCAACACCATCTCCCGCGCGTCACCGAACGGGTACTCGCGGTCCACGTTGCCGACCGGCGCGTATTGATCGTAGAGGCGCAACTCCGGGAGTTGGAGTAGCCGGCGTTTTAGCTCGAAATACGCCTGTGCAAGGCCGTAGTTCGCCTCCGTCACCTCCATCATCGCCGCGACGGCCGCCGGGTCCACCTCGTTGGACAGGTGCCGCTGCGCCATCGCGTCCGGGTAGTCGCGCAGCCGGTCCATGTTGAGGTGATCTTGGATCAACGTATCGTAGACATACGTCAAGACGGCCCCGTGCTCTTGCAAGACGGCATAGAGGGCATCATGGGCACGGCGGCGCAGGTCGCGGTCCGGGTGGTGGAACAGCGCCAGCACCTCATCGAGCGTGTGGTCGCGCGGCGTCCCCTCACGCTCGACCGAGAACGTCAGCGACGACGTGATCTCGGTGTGCAGCCTGGCCCAAGCCGACGGGCCGGTCAGGTCCTTCTCGTTGACAATCCGCTCTTCCGGCTCGCTCAACAGGTGCGGCCGGTATTTACGCACTTGCTCCAGATAGTGGCGATGGGTAGCGAGCTGCGGATCGTCCAAGAGTGCTTGGGCGGCCGCATCGTTTACACGCGACCACTCCAGTTCGAAGAACAACACCAGATTTTGGATTTCGGTCAGCTGCTGCTCCGTCCGCTGCTCCAGGTCGCGGTGCTCGTCCCGGCCGGTATCCGCGCTGTAGAGCAGCCCGGCATACGCCTGGAGCCGGCCGCTCCGCTCGTGCAGCGCCTCCAGCGCCGTGACCGCCGCCAGCAGCAACGCGGCCGCTGGTCCGCCCTCCACGTCCACCGTGCCGCGATAGGTGTCCGCAAACGCCGCGGCCTCGCTCCGCAGCCGCTCGACGTCGGCGGCAATCTGCGGGTCATCATAAGCTCCGTACAGGTCCGAAAGGTCCCAGGTGATCCCTTGGGCCACAGCATCATTCGTCGTCGGCATCCGTTCCTCCCCCGGTAACCGGCATAGTCGCTCCTGAACTCTAACACCTCGCTGCGGTTGCCATGGGCTGGGCCTCGCCCCCGGCCCCCGTCATTGCGGCGCAGGCCGCAATCCAGGTGGGCTACAAGGGCCGCTCCTCCAAGGTTGGCGATCCCAGGTAGCCGCTGTAGGGGCAATCCTTGTGGTTGCCCTAGTCCCCTCGCAGTGCGGGGGGACCATAGGGGGCTGGAGCAGCACATGACTGCTAGACTTCCCCAACGTCAACGGACAGAAATAACACGCCGGGACCGCCGAGAGTTCGGACGCGAGATTCCCCAGAGGATATCGAATGAAGGTAATGTTCCTCGATGAGTCCGGTGATCATAATCTTGCCGTGATCGACCCTCAGTACCCTATCTTCGTACTCGGTGGAGTCATCATGGATCTGGAATATGCCGAAGGACCGCTGACGACAGCACTCAATGACTTCAAGCGCGAGATGTTTGGGTACACTGATATTGTGTTGCATACCGCCGATATTACCCGCAACAGAGGTCGCTTCGAGAACCTGAAGGACCCAGCCCTTCGCTGTCGTTTCTATCGGCGATTGAATTCCCTCATGGGCAGTCTGTGCTACTCGGTTGTGGCTTGTGCTATTCGTAAGGACTATCACCTCGGTCGTTATGGCGTTGCCGCCTGAGCCTCGATATATTGGTTGAGCGTTTTTGCTTCGACATTGACCAAGGCAGTACCAGTGGTGTAATCATTGCAGAGAAACGTAACCCTACACTCGACCGCCAACTGGAATTGGCATGGCTGAACCTGAAAATTCAGGGCACCCAATACAGACGAGCAACGGCAATTCAGGACCGAATCTTCGCCCTCAACATCCGGGCGAAGAAAGACAATATCGCCGGTTTGCAGTTGGCTGATCTGGTGGTGTCACCAATCGGACGCCACGTTTTGGGCAAGCAGGACAAGGAAGACTGGCGAATAGTGGCGGAGAAATTCCGGCGTAGCCCGCGTGGCGAGGTGGAGGGCTACGGTCTTGTCATTTTGCCAAAAGAATAGGGGCCAGCTCCCGCTACGCAGTAACCGGCCCATCGCTTATCATAGTAGACCGTCTATCTTGACTTGTCAATGTCCACCGCGCCGCAGCCACAGTCGGTTCTGGTGAACTGGTTAGTAAGGAGCACACTATGGACATCCCCCTCGGCTGCTTTAGCCGTCCCTGGGCCGCCTTTGAGTTCGACGAGACCTTGGCCGGGATCGCTGCCGCCGGGTTCGACCACTTCGGCTTCCTCGGCCTCAACCACGACCAGCCCTCGCTCAGCGACGACGGCTCCGCGATCCCCGAGGCGGAAGCTACCGTCCTTGCGGCGCTGGAGCGACACGGCCTCGCCCCGGCCATCCTCGTGAGCACCGTCCTCCTCGACGCGCCGCCGGAAGCAGGCTTGGCCCGCCTGCACGGCTTGGTGGACCAGGCTGTCCGCTTCAACGTCCGCGTGATCCTAGAGCAGGGCCACGGTCGCCCGGAGAACTACGACCGTTACTTCGATCTCATGCGTGCGGCCGCCCCCTACGCCGCCGAGCACGGCATCACCATCGCCGTAAAGCCGCACGGTGGCCTCACCACCACCGGCGCCGATTGCCTCGCAGCGGTCCAGCGCGTCAATCATCCGGGGTATCGCCTCTGCTACGACCCCGGTAACTTGCTCTACTACGCCGGCGAGGACCCCGTTCAGGCGCTGCGGAGCTTCGCCCCGTATGTCACTGCCATGTGCATCAAGGATGAAGTCGGCGGGCAGGGCGGCTCGGTGACGGTCTCGCCCGGTGATGGTGACGTGGACTTCCCGGCCATCTTCCGCATCCTCAACGATCACGGCTACGCCGGCCCCAGCATCGTCGAGACGCTTGGCGCCGGCGGCAGTCGCGCCTCCGGCGATGCCGGCGAAGGCCAGGACACGCTTGAAACCGTCAATCAGGAAGCCGTCCGCGCATACACCTATCTCCGCAGCCTGCTAGGCTCCGTATAGCTGGCGTAGGTGTGCTGGAGAAACAGGCGAAATGAATGCTTGTAGGGGCCGGGGACAGGTCCCCTCCCCTGGAGCTCGCTCCGGGGGAGGGTTAGGGAGGGGGCTAAGTAGGATACTGTCCCCCTGTGGTCCTCTCGCTCCGCAGGGGGACGGGCACAGCGTGCTGTAGCCCGCTACGACTTGGCCCGCACCTACCCCAATCAGAATAGCCGGAGGGGAGCGTCCCGTGTCCGACAACCCACCGCACGAGCAGCACCAACCCAACCGCCTGATTAACGAGACCAGCCCGTACCTCTTGCAGCACGCCTATAACCCCGTGGACTGGCACGCCTGGGGGCCGGAGGCACTACGGCAAGCACGCGAGCTGGATAAGCCGATCCTGCTTTCGATTGGCTATTCGGCCTGCCATTGGTGCCACGTGATGGAGCGGGAGTCGTTTGAGGACGAGGCGACGGCACGGCTGATGAACGACCTGTTCGTCAACATCAAAGTGGACCGCGAAGAACGTCCCGACCTCGACTCGATCTACATGCAGGCGGTGCAGGCACTCACCCAGCACGGCGGCTGGCCGATGACCGTTTTCCTCACGCCGGACGGCGAGCCGTTCTACGGCGGGACCTATTTCCCGCCCGTTGACCGCTACGGGATGCCGAGCTTTCAGCGCGTGCTGCAGAGTGTGGCCGACGCCTACCGCCAGCGGCGGGATGCCGTTGACCGCACTGCCCAGCAGCTCACCACCCTGCTCCGGCGCTCGGCAGTGGAGGTACGCCCGCCGGACGATGACGCCGCCCTCCCGACGGCTACCGTGCTGAACCAGGCCACCCAGACGCTCGGCACCGCGTTCGATACCCGCTACGGCGGCTTTGGAAACGCCCCCAAGTTCCCGCAGCCCATGAACCTGGAACTCCTGTTGCGACGCTCGCCGCACCCGGCCAATGCCCATCTCTTACCACTGGTGGAGAAAACGCTGGAAAGCATGGCCCGCGGCGGCATCTACGACCACCTCGGCGGCGGCTTCCACCGCTACTCGACCGACGCGCAGTGGCTCGTCCCGCACTTCGAGAAGATGCTCTACGACAACGCCCAGCTCGTCTGCGTCTACCTCCACGCCTATCAGCTCACCGGCAAGGAGATATACCGGCAGGTTGTCGAGGAGGTGCTGGCCTACGTCGAGCGCGAAATGACCGACCCGGCCGGCGGGTTCTACTCGACCCAGGACGCCGACAGCGAGGGCGAAGAGGGCCTGTTCTTCGTCTGGACGCCCGACGAAATCAGGCAGTCCCTCCCGCCCGATGAAGCGCGGCTCTTGGAGTTGTACTACGACGTCACACCCGACGGGAATTTCGAGGGCAAGAACATCCTCCACGTGCCCCGCGATGAAGACGTGGTGGCCCACCTGGCCGGAGTTTCCGTCGAGCAGCTGCGCGAGACGCTCGCGCGTGCCCGGCAGCGCCTATGGGCGGTGCGCGAGCAGCGGATAAAGCCCGACCGCGACGAGAAAGTCCTGACTTCCTGGAACGGCCTGATGCTGCGAGCGTTTGCCGAGGCCGGCGCCGTGCTCGACCGCGACGACTATCGCCAGCGCGCCGTAGCGAACGGCGAGTTCCTCTGGGACCAGCTACGGAGCACCGACGAAGCCGGCCGGGTACGGCTGTTCCACTCCTGGAAGGAAGGACGCGCGACGCTCAATGGCTATCTGGAGGATTATGCCTACCTCGCCGACGGGTACCTGGCCCTGTATGAAGCAACGTTCGATCCTGTCTGGATTACCCGCGCCCGGGCGCTCGCGGACACCATGCGCGCTCTGTTTCTCGATAGCTCCGGCGGCGGCTTTTTCGACACCGCCACCGACCACGAAGCCCTGATCGCCCGGCCCAAAGACATGCTCGACAACGCCACCCCGGCCGGCAACTCCGTGGCCGCCGAATCGCTCATCCGCCTGGCGGCGCTCACCGGCGACTGGGACATCGCCGCGCCGGCGCTGGCGCTCTTCCGCGCCCTCGGTGATACCATGGCCCAGCACCCCAGCGCCTTCGGCCGTCTGTTGAGCGCCCTCGATCTCTTCCTCGCACCGCCCAAAGAGGTCGCCATCGTCGCCCCACCCGGAACGACGGATGCCAACGATCTACTCCGGCTCGTACTGGCCGCCTACCTGCCGAACTGCGTCCTGGCGTTCCGCTTGGAGGACGACGCGGCGGCCGCCGACCTCGTGCCCCTCCTGGCCGGCCGCGAAACGATCAGCAGCACCGCCACCGCCTACGTCTGCCAACGCTTTACCTGTAAACTGCCGGTCACGGAGCCGAGCGCGCTCCAAGCACAACTCACCACCTAGCGCGCTGGTCAGTGGCACGAAAACAACACGCATCCGTCACAGCGGCCCCATCCGTCATTGCGGCGGAAGCCGCAATCCATGTCCCCCCGCCGCAGCGGGGGGACCATAGGGGGGCAAAGGAGCAGTTTCAATGGCGCAACAATTGCACGGCAAGCGCGTCGTCTTCACCAGCGAACGGCAGGTAGAGTTGGAGGACTTCACCCTCGACGCGGCCATCGGCCCCCACGAAGCGCTCGTGCGTGGCAAATACAGCGTCATCAGCCCGGGGACGGAGGGAGCCAGCTACACCGGTCTGGTGCAGCAGATGGCCACCATGCGCGAGCATCGCCCGGCCGGAAATGGTCCTCGATCAGAGCCGTATCCACGGCCGACCGGCTATGGGCACCTGGGCGAAGTGCTCGCCGTCGGCAGCGCAGTCGAGGGCATACAGGTTGGCGATACGGTCACGAGCTTTGCCAACCACGCCTCCCTCGCCAAGGTAGACACCGGCCACTTCTGCCTACCGGTTCCCGCCGCCCTCGGCCTCGACGACCGGCGCGCCGTCTTTGTGCGAATGGCCGGCGTCGCCATCACCGCTGTCCGCAGCGCCAACGTCTCCCCCGGCGACAAAGTGTTGGTAGTCGGCCTGGGCCTGGTCGGCAACTTCGCCGCCCAGCTCTTCCGGCTCGCCGGCGCCGAGGTGCTGGCCAGCGACCCGCTAGACGAGCGCCGCGCCATCGCCGCCCAGTGCGGCATCGCGCGCACCGTCAACCCGATGACCGACGACCTCGCGGCCGCCGTGCTCGATTGGACCGCCGGCCATGGCGTGGACATCGCCGTAGAAGCCATCGGGCGTTCCGAGCTGATCGCCGAGGCGGTGGAGCTGACCCGCCGCCACGGCGAGCTAATCCTGCTCGGCAGCCCCCGCGCCCACCACACCATGAACGTCACCCCGATGCTCACCCGCATTCACTTGCAGGGCATCACGCTACGCGGTGCCCTGGAGTGGCTCTACCCCATCCCCGACACACCGGGCCTGAAGCACTCCATCACCCGCAACTACCGCCAGCTGCTGGAGTGGATGGCCGCCGACCGCCTCATTGTTGACCCCCTGCGGACCCACGTGCTGTCACCAGCGCAGTGCGCCGAAGCCTACGCCGGACTAGCCAATCAGCAAGACCGCTACCTCGGCGTCCTCTTCGACTGGACCGGCACCGCCAGCGCCTGACTGCCCTCAACAATCCCCGGCCCTGTCATTCCCGCGAACGCGGGAATCCGCGTCCCCCTGCGGAGCGGGGGCCATAATGGTGACTTACCATCCCCACATCAGGCTTCTTCCCAAACGCCGACTCGCGGCATCGTATCTTGTGAGGGGCGCAGCGGCGCACTGACGCTATACAGCCCGTCCCCCTTCAACAGCGCCGAGTACGGAGGCCGCCCGTGCGTGACGGAGTGACATCATCCACTGCCGATCTCGTCCGCCGTGGGCAGACGGGGGATAAGGGTGCGTTCGGGCAGTTGATCGAGCGGTTTCAGGCGGAGGCCTACGGACTCGCTTACTACCATCTAGGCCACCGCGAAGATGCCTTGGACGTTGCTCAACAGGCATTCCTCGCCGCGTATCTACACCTCGATAGCTTGGCCGACCCGGCCCGCTTCGGCGGCTGGCTCGCCCGCATCGTGGCCAACGAGTGCCTGCGCTGGCATCGCCGGCGGCGTCCGACACTCTCTCTCGACACCCCGGCCTTGGGCGACCTGCAGGATGGGCTGGCGGTTTCCCCGGAGCGCGCAGCCGAGCACGGCGAGCTACACCGGGACCTGAACCGCGCCCTGCTGGCCTTGCCGCGACCACAGCGCCTGGCCCTCACGCTGTACTACGTGGCCGGGATGCGCTACCGCCAGATCGCCGAGGTTGTGGAACTACCCATCACCACGGTGAAGGGTCGCATCCAGGAAGGACACAAGCGTCTGCGGCGCATCCTCGGACCTACGTATGAAAGGAGACTTACCCCCCGGCAACCCGCTACCGCCAAGCGGCAATTAAGAGCCGCAGTAAAGGAGAACGTCATGGCACAGCTTGAGGAACTGGCTATCCGCTACAAGGTACGCGATGTGTACGATCTGGGCGACCAACTGCTGATCGTCGTCAGTGATCGCATCTCCGCCTTCGATGTCGTGCTGCCGACGGCGATCCCCGGCAAGGGCAAGGTGCTCAACCAGCTCTCCGCCTACTGGTTCGAGCAGACCCAGGACCTCTTGCCCAACCACGTCCTGACGACGGACGTGGACGACTATCCGGCGGAGCTACGGGCACACGCCGCCCAGCTCACCGGGCGCAGCATGTTGGTGCGGCGGGCCGAGCGGATTGACGTCGAGTGCGTCGCGCGGGGCTACATCACCGGCTCCGGCTGGGCCGAGTACCAAAAGTCGGGGACCGTCTGCGGTATTCGGCTGCCAGCGGGGTTGATCGAAGCGCAGCAGCTCCCGGAGCCGATCTTCACGCCAACCACCAAGGCCGAAACCGGGCATGACGAGCCGTTGACCTACGAAGAGGTGGAGGCAATGGTCGGCCGCCCGCTCGCGGCCCAGTTGCGCGACGCAACACTCGCCGTCTACTCGGCTGCGGCCGAGCAAGCGCGGGAGCGCGGCATCATCATCGCCGACACGAAGCTGGAGTTCGGCATCGTCAGGGACAACGGGAGCGCCGAGGGCCGGTTGATCTTGATTGACGAGTTGCTGACGCCCGACTCGTCACGCTTCTGGGATACCGAGACCTACCAACCGGGCAGCAACCCACCCAGCTACGACAAGCAGTACGTCCGCGACTACCTCAGCGCCACCGGCTGGGACAAAGCGCCACCGGCCCCACCGCTCCCGCCCGAGGTCGTCGCGCAGACCCAAGAGAAATATGCCGATGCGCTCCGCCGCCTGACCGGCCGCGA
>JAJDZR010000090.1 GCA_022824545.1 Chloroflexota bacterium | reverse complement strand
GCCGGAGCACCATCCTGGTGGCGCCGCTCCCGCCGGGCCGGTTGATCCCCGAGCGGTGGCCCGTCCTGCCGGGCCCGGCCGTGGCCGGGGGAGACCGGGCGTGGCCGGGGGAGACCGGGCGTTTTGGAAAACCTACCCCTGTCAGGGGGTGAGTCCCACTCCCTGAGGTGAGCGGCTATGAGCGAGAGGGCTGGCAATCTCAACCTCGGTGCGCTGGCCTTCGATGCTTACGGCACCTTGTTCGACGTGCATTCGGTCGTTGCCGCGTGCGAGGCGGCGTTTCCGTCGCGCGGCGCGGCGTTGAGCCGGCTGTGGCGGGACAAGCAACTGGAATACAGCTGGCTCCTCAGCCTGATGGACCGGTACGAGGACTTCTGGGCGGTGACCGAAAAGGCGCTGCGCTACGCTTGTCAACACTTGGGGCTGGCGTGCGACGCGGCTACGCACACGCGCCTGCTGGAGAGCTACTACCACCTGGCGGCGTATCCCGAGGTGCCGGCCGCGCTTGCTCGTCTGGCAGTCAATCGCAGGCTGGTGATCATCTCCAACGGGACCCCGCAGATGCTCGCGGCGGTAACACAGGCGACGGGGCTGACCGCGGTCTTCGACGAGCTTATCAGCGTCGAGGCGGTGGGTGTCTACAAGCCTAGCCCGCGCGTGTACGCCCTGCTGCCGCAGCGACTGGGGATGCCAACGGAGGCGATTGGGTTCGTGTCGTCCAACGCCTTCGACATCACGGGCGCGAAAGCATTCGGCCTGCGAACGTACTGGGTCAATCGCCAAGATGCTACGCCGGACGGCTTGGGCTATCCACCCGACATCGTGGTGCGGACCCTAACGGAGCTGGCCGACCGGCTGGATGCGGAGGAAGCGTAAGCTATCGCAGCGTCGTTACCGATTCACTTCGCTTCCATCCGCTGTACGTGCTCGCGCAGCGCGCGGTTGATGTCCGTTTGGTAGCCGCGGCCGCCCGGTGCATGTGTCTTGAACCACGCGACGACATCGGCATCCAAGCGCAGGGTGATCTGCTGCTTCACGGGCCGGTAGAACACGCCTCGCCTGGAATCCGACCAATCGTGAATTTCCGGAGTGTCAGTTGTGTTGATCTGGTCGTCGGGCAGCGCTTCGAGCGCCGTAAGCTCCGCTCTCTGATTGTCGGTCAACCTAGAATTCTCCTTCTTCATAGACCTTCATTGCATGCTTTGTTGCTTTGCGGGCACTCAGGTTGCCCGGCGGAACTGCGAGGAATCGGAAACGACGACCTTGCTCAACAAGCATCAGCTATTATAGCTCGCCCACGGCTATGCCGAGTGGGACGATGGTAGGCACGGGCGGAGATCCAACAAAGGCAGGAGAGGATGGTCAACCCACCACTCGATTTCAGCCGCCACGCCCGAAACCGGATGCGCCGTAACCGCATCAGTCGAGAAGTTGTCGCCCGAATTCTAACCCGACCAGTAGCCGTGACTCCGGCCCGCGAGGGACGCTCACATGCTCGGGGACTGTATCCCGTACCCCGTACCCGCACCGAATGGTTGACTGATACCTTTATCGAAGAGGAGGGCGTGATCGTGATTATCACGGTTACGCCGCGGCGCCGCGGCCCTGAAGGGAGATGAGTCATGCACATCACGTATGACGTACAGGTTGATGTGCTCTTTATCAGCTTTCGTGATGAGCCGGCGCGAGACACATTGGACATCGAAGATGATGTAATGGCTGCCCTCGACAACGACGGCCGCCTCATCGGACTCGAAATCCTGGATGCCCGCAAACGTCTCGGCGATGTTGTGTTCGCCGACAGTGTGCCCGTAGAGCAACTGGTCCGCGAAGCCATCACCGTCGGGGGTGAGCATGCACACGACGCGCGGTCTACTCATGTCAAACTGCCCGGATAACCTTCTGAGGCGAGAATTGGCGTTTCTGATGCATACACGGTAGCCGAGGCCCGCCGGGAATAGCGATCAGCACGAGGCGGCCGCAGGAGAGTGGAGGGAAGCATGGCGATTCCGGGGTACGGGGGAGCGAAAAAGGTACTGCACATCGGGCTGGACGGCATGAACCTTCCGCTGCTGCAACGCTTTGCGGCCGAAGGATGCCTACCGACGTTCTCGGCGCTGATGGCGCGTGGCTCGACCAACCGCTTGCTGTGCGCGATTCCCGCGTGGACGCCGACGAACTGGGCCACGATGATGACCGGGGTACCGGCTGGCACGCATGGTCTGGCCGGGTGGAGTGTGCGGGAAAAGACGGCCCCGTGGTCGGCGCCGCGGCTCGACTCGTGGCAGTCGGAGGCGATGACCGCCGAGACCATCTGGGAAGTAGCAGATCAGGCCGGGCAGCGTGTGCTCGTGACGTTCTACCCGTCGGGAGTGTGGCCGAGCCGTATGGAGCACGGCTACGTCGTGGCGCCCGGCTTCCACGACTCCGTGCTGCCGATTGCGCCGCCGGTGCAGTTCTACTGCACGCCGCGCGCCGCGACCGGGGGCGCGGGCGACGACGCAGCCGGCATGGGCGGTCGGAGCGGGGCGACGACCGATCTGGCCGAGGAAGGCGCGCCGCCCGGCAGCTCGACGGTGCGGCTGGCACCCGCCGCCGAGCAAGGCTGGCGGCACGCGCCGACCGGTGCCCTGGCCGCACGCTGCCCGCTGCCGCTGCACGACGGCAGCGAGGACGCGCTGTATCTCTTGGTCGAGCGGCGCGACGACGGTGGTCTGGGCCGCAGCACGATCTACCGCAGCCCCGATGCTGCCCAAGCGCCCTTGGTCGAACTGACCTTGGGCGAGTGGTCGGCGTTTGGCAATGCCAACTGGGGAAGCGGCGCCGCGGCTCGTGCCGGCTCAATCCGGTGCCATCTGCTCGCCGTGGACCACGAGCAGATGACCGTCCGCTTTGTCACGTCGCAGGTGTACAGCACCGAGGGGATTGCCTCGCCCGCCGGCCTGAGCGAGGAGATCGTGGATCACTGCGGACCCTTCTTCGACACATTCTCGATCAATCCGGTAGACGGCGAGGCCGAGCTACGAGCCTTCATGGGCGACATCCGTTACCAAGGCGAGTGGGAGGTCAAGGTCGCGCGCTACATCGCCGAGCACGGGGGCTGGGATCAGCACTACTGTCACTGGCACCTCTTCGACCACATCAATCACCCGACCGTGAACCCGGCCGATCCCGACGGCCCCGACTACGACCCCGAGCGCGGCGCCTGGATGATCGAGGCCCAGCGCCAGACCTACATCATCGGGGACGCCGTGCTGAAGCAGTTCTTGGAGCTGGCGGACGACGAGACGCTCGTCTGCGTCATCTCGGATCACGCGATGGCGCCCGCGCATCGCTGGGCACACCTCAATGCGCGGTTGGAGGAGACGGGGCTGCTGGTGCTGAAGCCGGATAGCGCGATTGATTTCTCGCGGTCCCAGGTCTACACGCAGGCCGACCGCGGCTCGGAGGTCTTTGTCAACCTGCGCGGGCGCGAGCCAATGGGTATTGTGCCGGCGGCGGACTACGCGCGGGTGCAGGAAGCGATTATTGACGCGCTGCTCGACTGGCGCGACCCGCTGACGGACAAGCGTGCCGTCGCGTTGGCGCTCAAGCTGGAGGACGGGCAGCTGATCGGCTTTTGGGGCGACATCTGCGGCGACGTGGTGTTCACGTTCAACCGCGGCTTTGGCTGGGGCCCGCCGCTCGACGGCGGCTCCATCGGCCGGGGGCGGGGCGCGTTACACGGCTCGCAGGTGCCCCACGCCGAGACACCTTACTTCACCAACATGGGCTGCTGGATTCTGGCCGGGCCGGGGGTCAAGGCGGGGTACGAGCGCGACTGGCAGCGCCACGGGCTGATGCGGATGACCGACGTGGCGCCGACGTTGGCGCACCTGGCCGGGCTGCGTCCGCCAGCGCAGAACATCGGCGCCATCTGCCACGATCTGCTGGAGTAATCTGCCGGTGTGGCCCCTACCTTGCAGGGAAGGAGGCGGGGGGAATAGCACACCATGCCCCCTGACGACCCTCACCCCGGCCCTTTCACTGAGGGGAGGTCGAGCGCCCAATCCACTGCCCGGTCAAAGAGACGTATTCCGTCGCCCGCAGCTCTCGCAAACGTGTCGTGATGCCAGAACATGAAGACGGTCCTGGCCCGCGCCCGCTGCCCATTCAATAACTCGGCGCCCGCCTCCGCCACCATGAGCGCCTCGTCGCCACCCACTAGATGCCTTGCCAGTACTTGTACCCCTGGCCCGATAATTTTATAGGAGACGCTGAATGTATCGGGCTGGTGCATCACACGGAGCGGCCGGCCGGGAGGAAGTCCGGCAGTCAGCCCGACAATGATTGGATGGTCCGGGTCTACAAGCCGAATCCAGATTCCTCCAGAGCGTGTGCCTCCCCAACGCGACAGCTGGGTCGGCTCCAGCAACAGTGGCCCCCAGAAGATGAGCGGCGTAGTCGTCCAGACATAGCGCGCCGCCGTGTCGAGCAGCCGGATACTGGAACTGAACAAAAGTAGATCGTGGCTCGCGGCAACCTGCGTTGGGTCATGCCGACTGTCCTCGTGGGCCCCGATCACGTTGACCGTCACGCCCCGCGTCGCCAGATGGGACACGACGGCGGCATCACCCGGCGTCAGATCCGCGGGGTTATGTACCAATAGGGCAATCCGGATACCCGGAGGCAGCGGCGATACTGGTGGTAACTCGTCCGATACTGGTACCGGAATTACGGGGAGGAGCGGCCGCAACGTCTCCGGGTCACTCAATTGGCGTAGCCGCTGGGCACTGGTCTCCAGCGAGTCCGAGACCCGTTGCAAAGCCGCTTCCCACTGGACCACTGCTGCCGCCGGCTCCTGCTCCGGCAGCCAGCGGGCCGCTTCCGCCGCGATGGCCGGTCGCAGCTTCGCCACAAGCGCCGCGAGACGGCCGCGCACGGTCTCGGTGGCCAACGCCCCGGCGAGATGGCGCTCGACTTGTGCAGTGAAGTAGGCTTGATACTGCGGACTCGCCAAGAGGCTGGCCAGGATCATTGAAGCATCCAAACCACCGTAAATCACTGTTTGACTGAAGGAAACGCCCTCGGAGGCATCGATTTCTTGCCCCAAGCCCAAGGTCGTCTCGGCATCCCACACGAACAGCCGCCACCGAGTATCGGGGCCATCGCGCATCCGGGCCGCATACCAATTGTTGCTCGCCCAGTCGGTGTTTCCGGCCCACAGGTGAAGAATGACGAAAGAGGTGAAGTTCTCGATATCAAGCTGCTGAACTGCCTGTTCATACTGAATGGTCTCACTCAAGTCTGCACC
>JAJDZR010000319.1 GCA_022824545.1 Chloroflexota bacterium | reverse complement strand
CCGTTGCGACGGGGGAGGGAGCATCTCGGCTCCCTGCCGCAGCGACTGCCCTTCCCCGTCCCCCATTGCGACGAGGGGACCATAGGGGGCAGCCCATGACCGCTACCTGTCTGTGGGCCAACTGGCGATGAAGGCCTCCGTCTCGACGCTGGCGGGAAGCTCGTTGAAGTAGTAGTACATCGGAGCCGACTGAAAGGCCGGCTCGAATAGCTCGTGGTCGGCTTGGAGATCGGCATCGAGCTGCTTGAACCGGCTCCAGAGCGTATTGATCTCCTCGACAGTGAAGCGGTCGGCAAACTCGGGGCCCCAGTTCAGACTGATCGAGTGTGAACTGTTGGCCCGCGACCGGATGTCCTCAGTTACTTCGGTGCCGGGGATTTTCAGAACCCGCAGGTGGATCACCGCCTTGCACAGGTAGATCGTCAGCACCGTCTTGCCGCTGGCACCGGCACCCGGCTGGAGCGTCTCCAAGCTGGCGCGGTAGGCCGCTGCGTCGCGGGTGATGACGGCGCGCAGAGCGGCCTCGGTGAGGTCTTGCAGGCGGGCGCTACGCTGATCCATAGTGTCGAACCGCTCCCGCGCCCAAGGCGCCAGGCTCTCAGCGAAGCCAAGCTCCGGGTAGAAACCGAAGATGGTGTGGCCGCCGTGGAGCGTGCGGCGGAGCTTGGTGGTGTAATCGCTGCCCCAGTGGATGAGGAAGTTGCTATAGATCACGCCGTCCCCGGCCCGCAACTCGACCGGGACACCACCAGTTACCGCCTTCATTCTGTCCGCCGACAACTCGGCATTTTCCTGCGCGGTATTCAGGCGCCGATGGCTGCCGGGGATCACCCAGAGCACGTTGTCATCGTATAGGGGCACGTTCCACTGGGTGTAGCGGGGGCCGTTCTCCAGGAAGTCGGCTTGGAGGGCTTCCAACGGAGCCATGTCAATCGGATGCACGTCGCGGTGCCAGCCGGTACCGCCCGGATGGTCGCGCACCGGGCTGCACATCATCATCATCTGCGTCACGTTCGGCACGGGGTTACAGAGGAGCTGGCTGGCAACGTCGAGAGTCCGGTCAGCGACCCAGAAGTCCTCGACGACGTTGGCGGTCTCCTCGTCAATCAGCCCCGGTCGCTCCATCATCACGCGGGGCTGGCGGGCCGTTTCCCACTGGCCGCCGGGGGGATCGCCGGGCTGTCGCTCGCGTGCCCAGACGACCTTCTGCCGCTCCAGGATGGTCTCGCAGCTGGCGCGCATGGCGTCGAGCTTATCCGGCGGAATGATCCCGGGGATGACCAGATACCCCTGATCCATGAACAGGTCTCGGTCTACGCGCATGTCCGTACCCTCCCTCGCGGTTCATTCGCCAGCGTCGGTAGTCCCGCTCGCAGTATCCCCCCGGCAGCACTTACACGCAGCCGGATCGGCTACCCGGAGGCCGAGGCAAGGTATGCAGCGGGTGATCGGAGCTTACGGCCGATGTGCGGCGCTTGTCAATCGGCGCGGTCTGCGTAGGGGGACGGCTGCCGGTGGTGACGCTCCGCTGAGTACGGTCCTGCCCTGGCTGTATTCGATGAAGGAGGCGCACTCTTGTATGCTGATGCTGGTGATGCACCGGCCGGCGGATGGGGAGAGAGTATGAAGACCATTCGGGACGTGCTGTGGCTCTGGGGCACGACGGTGAATGCCCTGGAGTACTATGGCTTTCGCCCCTCCAAGCTGTCGGTCGGCGAGGGGTTGGACATCCTGGGGCTATCCAGAGCGATGATGTGTGGCCACCTGCCACCGACGGAGGAGGAGTACGCCGGCGTCGCGCACTGCCGCGAGCTGCTGTGGGAGATGAGCTTCGACGCCGGGTTCTCGTTTGCGCGGCCACTGGCGCCCATCGTGAAGCTGCATGAAGACCACCCGAACGTCACGGGCGTGCTCCTGGACGACTTCAGCACGGTGGAGATCAGCCGAGGGGCAACACCCGACGTGCTCGCGCGGATGCGCCGCGCCATGCCGGCCTCGCTCCAGTTGTGGGCCGTCATCTACTCGATGAGTCTCGACATACCCAATCTGACCGAGTATCTCCAGCATCTGGACGGGATCAGCTTCTGGGTGTGGCACGGCCGCGACCTCCCCGGCTTGGCCGAACAGGCCGAGCGATGCTCTGCGCTGAGTGGCGGCAAGCCGATGACCGTGGGCCTCTACTTCTACAATTTTGGCGAGGGCCGGCCGCTCACTAACGAGGAGATGCGCGGGCAGTTGGAGACGGGGCTGGAGTTGGTGCGGGCCGGTCGTTGTCGCGGGCTTTGCTTTCTGTCCTCCTCAATCATGGACGTCGGTTTGGAGGCCGTCGAGTGGGCCCGGCGGTGGATTGCCGAGCACGGCGACGATCCGCTGTAGAATGATGGGGCGTTTGCATGACTCTCTCTGCCAACCTGGGCGGCCCGGTTTGTAGATTCCCGCTTTCGCGGGAATGACGGATAGGGGCGCGGTATGGCGAGTTTTGCAAAGGTCTCCTGCGACGGGAATGGCGACTTTTGAGTGGACGGAGGTGTGGCGTGAGTGTTGAGCGTCTACGGGGACTGTGGCGGGATGATCGGCCGGTCAGCTCGGCTTGGCTATCCACGACCGATGGCCTGATCGCCGAGACGATGGCGCACAGCGGATTTGACGTGCTGGTGCTCGATATGCAGCACGGCATGACGATTGGGCCAGACCGGGCGGCGGCCTGGCTGCAAGCCGTCGGGAACGCCGAGGTGGCGGCCCTCGTGCGCGTCCCTTGGAATGAGCCGGTCCATATCCAATACATTCTCGACGCCGGGGCCGACGGCGTGATCGTGCCGTTGATCGCCTCGCCCGCCGACGCGGCCAAGGCTGCCGGGTCCTGTCGCTATCCACCGCTGGGGTTCCGCAGCTGGGGGCCGAATCGCGCCCGTTTTCGCGCGACCGGCGATTATCGCCTCTGGGCGAACGAGCAAGTGGTGTGTCTTGCGCTGGTCGAGCACATTGACGCGGTGAACCAAATCGAGGCTATTGTCGAGACCCCGGGTCTCGACGGCGTGTTCATCGGGCCGAACGACCTCGGCTTCAGCATGGGGCAACCACCGGGGGAGCACGACGAGCAGCACGCGGCCGCCTGCCAGCGAGTTGCCGACGTGGCGCGGGCGGCGAACAAGATCGCGGGTATCTACAGCGGAGCGGACCCGGAAGATGCGCTGCGCTACGTGGCGCAGGGGTTCAACTTCTGTCCGATTGCCAGCGATGTAGGGCTGGTCCGCGACGGCGCCGTCGCGGCCATCGAGCGCTTCCGGCAGGGGTGAGGCTGGCGGCCGCAACTCCATCGGAAATGGCCGCTCTGGATTCCGGCTTTCGCCGGAATGACGGGGAATACGCGCCCGATTCAGCGCCTTTACAGCCGGAGGCGTGCCCAGCGGACACCGACGGCAGCATCGTCGCCAGCGTAGAAGGCCACCAAGACGTCGCCGTTGGGCAGGAGGACGGCGCGGGGATGGCCAAAGCGCCAGGCGAGCATATCCTGCCATAGCTCGCGCTGATCGCGCGGCGTTCCCGTGCCGGACTCGGTCCCGGCCGGGCTGGCGTACACAACAAGATCGCGGGTGCGGTCCCAGGTGCGGCCGAAATCGTGGCTGAGGGCGGCGCGGATGCCAGGGGGATGGCGCCGATGGGTATAGACCGCCACCAACTGCTCGCCGCCGACGGGCAGCGGTTGGCAATGCTGGCCGGGCAGGCCGGTGCCGACGGGCGTTGTCCAAGCGCGGCCGTCCGGGGTGCCCCAGGCGATGTGGATGTCGCGATCTTCGCCGGCGGCTGCATCGTGGGTCCAGAACATTGCGACGAGTTGGTTAGTTTCAGGGTGGGAACCGAGGCGCTGGTCCCAGTAGTAGAGGGCGGCTTTGGGATGCACGGCCACGGTGACGTACTCCGGCCAGGTTGCACCGGCGTCGGAGGAGAGGCGCAGGCGGGCGCCGGGGCGGGGGGTAGTCCGGTCTTCGTAAGCTTTCCAGTGCTCATACGGTTGGGCCAGCACGCCATCGGGTAACGCCAGGATGGACGAGGAGCAGGGCGAGGCCGCGGCGTGTGGCGCGGTAGGTACCGCCTGCCGGTGGCCCCAGGTGCGACCGCCATCGGTGGAGGTGGTGTGGAACACGCGCATCGGCAGCAGCCCTTGGGTCTGCGGATGGATCCATGGCAATTCGGGGCGCGAACGATCCACCCACAGGCTGGTGCCAGTGAGCTTACCGGGAGTCAATTCCGCAATCGCGAGGCACTTGACCTCACCCGGGGTATCGTCCCAGGCCCCGAGACCGAAACCGTCGTGGCGTAGCTCCCAGGAATCGCCCTGGTCCGTACTGGCAAACACGCAGACGTGCCCATCCAACGAATCGCGTTCGCGGCCGCGCCGAAAGGCGACGAGCACGGTGCCATCGTGGAGGAGGCTGACGGTCGTGTGGGCGCAGACGCGACCGTGGGGCGGCCCCGCTGCTGCATCGTAGACGTGGCCCGATCCGATGACGCGCATTGGCAACTCTCCTGCTACGAGTATAGCTGGCCCCCACCCTCGCCCTCCCCCGGAGCAAGCTCCAGGGGAGGGGGTGTAGATTCCTGCTTGCGGAGACCGTTGCATAACTCGTCATTCCCGCGCAAGCGGGAATCCAACTCCCCTCTCCCCCTGGGAGAGGGCCGGGGTGAGGGCTACCCTCGCGCACTCCATCTGGGGGTTATGCAAGGTCTCCTTGCGCGGGAATGACGAGCAGTTGGGCGCGATTTATCGCGCCCCTACGGCGGCCGCCCGGTGTGCTGTAGGCTATCTTCTGCCAGGCCGCGAGGAGGTTGGACATGGCGACGATGGATGAGCTACGAGCGAGCGTGCGGCGGAGCTTCCCGGAGCTTGACGTAATCGAGGACGCGGACCTGCGTGACAAGGTGGTGGAGGCGTGGGCGTTTGCGCTCTCGCAAACGGAGTTCACCGCCATCGAGCAGATACGCGGCTCCGGCAATCCGACGACACCACGCCTGAAGCAGGGCACGCAGACGGAGCATCTGCGCGGCGTCGCTCGCATCGCGCTGGGGATGGCCGATTCGTTGGAGCAGGTGGTCGGGCCGGTGGGGATTAATCGCGATCTGCTGGTGGCCTGTGCGCTGTGCCACGACGTTGGCAAACCGTTCGAGTTCAGCCCACGCAACCAGGCCCGCTGGCAAGCCGACCCTGCCGCCGTAGGCTATCCCTCCATCCGCCATCCCCCTTACGGCGTCTACGTGGCGCTCACCGTCGGTCTGCCGGAAGCGGTCGCGCACACCGCCGGCGCCCATTCCGGCGAGGGCGAGCGTGTTGAGCGGAGTCTGGAGAACACCATCGTCCACCTCGCCGATCACGCCTTCTGGACGATCCTCGGCCGGGCCGGGGTATTGACCGCAGCGGACTAACGGAAACCGAGGCGCGTCACGGCTAATGAGAGCGATGCAAGCCATCCGGTTGCGCCTCGCCCACACGTTCATCAACCGGGATTTTGCCCTATTCATGGGGGGCAGCTTTATCTCGGCGATGGGCATGTGGTTTCGCACCGTCACCGTGAGCTGGGTGGCTTTCGAGCTGACCGGCTCGGTGTTCTACCTCGGCATGCTGACGTTCGCGCAGTTGGCGCCGATCCTCTTCTTCGGGCTGCTGGGCGGCGTGCTGGCCGACCGGGTGGACCGGCGGCGGCTGATGCTCACGGTCAGCACTGCCGTCACGCTCCTGAACACCCTCTTGGCGGCACTCGGCGCGGGCGATTGGCTCAACCCGGCCATTCTGCTGGCGCTGGTGGCCACCCTCGGACTGTGCGACGCCGTGATGTTCCCGACGTGGCAGGCCGTCATCAAGGACCTGGTGCCGACCGAGCGACTACGGACCGCGGTGGCCGTCAGTTCGGTGCGGTTCAATCTGTCGCGGGTGCTGGCGCCAGCATTAGCCGGCAGTCTGTTGAGCATCGCCGGACCGGCGGCGTGCCTGGCCGTGAGTGCAGGTAGCTCGCTCGGCATCATTCTCGTGACCTTGGCCATTCGCCCACGGAAGCTCACGGAGAGCCGGCCCGTGTCGTGGTGGGCGGCCATCGGTCAGGGCCTCGACTACGCGCGGCGGGAGGTGGACGTGCGCCGGCTGATGCTTGTGACCGGCGGGTTCGGCCTGCTGGTGCTGCCGCACCAAGCCTTCTTGCCCGCCTACACCGAGCGGCAGCTCGGCCTGGGTCCCGACGGTCTCGGCACACTGCTGACGGCCGGGGGAATCGGTGGGATTATCGGCGCGCTGATTACGGGCAGCAAATACACCGACAACCGCGAATACCGGGCGATGGGCGCCTGCACGATTGTGACCGGGCTGGGGCTGCTGATTCTGGGATTCATCCCAACGGCGGCGGCGGCACTGCTCGGAATGGTCATCGTCGGTCTCGGCTCTATCGGCTTCTGGACCGCCTCGCAGTCCACGGTCCAGCTGATCGTCCCCGACCGATTGGTGGGCCGCGTGATGAGTCTGTACGTGGCCTTGTCTGCTGGATCCATGCCACTGGGGAGCCTGGCGCTGGGAAGTGTTGCCGAGCAGGGCGACACCCGGATCGTCATGGTCATCGGCGGCGCGAGTGCCCTGCTGCTCTGCCTGCCGCTGCTGCTACGGCGGCCGCCACCGGAACGACGGTGATCGCCACCCGGCCGGCGCGTACTTGACCGCAGCAGTAGTGCGGCCTAGACTAGCGAGCCAAGGCGCCTCATTGGGGAAGGACGGCACCGGCCGCAGGAGCCACCGACCGAAAGGTCTCAGAGGGGGAACGATGGCCGTGACCGCAGACGAGCCAGCCTACGATGTCCAGATCGAGTTCACCATGCCCGCGGCACACAATCGCTTCTGGGCTATTCCGGTTCTGGGTATCGCCGTCAAGCTCATTCTCCTGATCCCGCATATCATTATTCTCAGCGTCCTCGCACATGTCACCGCATTGCTCTTCCTCGTCACCTGGATACCGGTCTTGTTCGGTGGCCGGTATCCGTCGTGGGGATATGCGCTGACCGGAGGCACGTTGCGGTGGAATGCTCAAGTCGCCGTTTACCTCGTCGGCTTTACGGATCGTTACCCGCCGTTCCGCCTCGGCAAAGCCGCCGCGGGCGAGGGGCCGTATGACGTTGAGGTGGACTTCACCGTTCCCGCGGCGCATAATCGCTTCTGGGCCATTCCGGCTATCGGTATCCTGGTGAAGCTCATCATCCTCATCCCGCATATCATCATGCTCCAGCTGTTCTCTATTGCCGTCATGGTGCTCGCTCTTGTGACCTGGATTCCCGTACTGCTCAACGGCCACTATCCCTCCTGGGGGTACGAGTTCATCGGCGGTACCTTACGCTGGAACACGCGGTCCACTGCCTATTTCTATGGCTTGACCGACCGGTACCCACCGTTCCGGCTGAGTAGGTAAGGGGGCCGCAGGCCGCAGGAGTTACCGATCGGAAGCACGCACTGGAGGAGGAGCAAGATGGCCATGTCCGCAGACGAGCAAGCGTATGATGTCCAGGTAGAGTTCACCGTTCCGGAGTGGCACAATCGCTTCTGGGCCATTCCGATCCTGGGTATCGTCGTCAAGCTCATTCTCCTGATCCCGCACATGATCATCCTGAGCATCCTGAGCTATGTCGTCGGATTGCTCTTCCTCATCACCTGGATACCGGTCTTGTTCGGCGGTCGGTATCCGTCGTGGGGGTACGAACTGATCGGGGGCTATATGCGGTGGAACACCAATGCCAACGCTTACCTCTACGGCCTGACGGACCGGTATCCGCCCTTCCGCTTCGGGAAGGCCCCCGAGGGCGAGGTGCCGTATGAGGTTGACGTGGACTTCAACGTGCCCGAGGAGTTCAATCTCTTCTGGGCCATTCCGGTGATCGGTATTCTCGTGAAGCTCATCATCCTGATCCCGCACCTGATCCTCATCTACGTGCTCGCCATCGTAGTCACAGTGCTTGGTCTTGTGACCTGGATTCCCGTGCTGCTCAACGGCCACTATCCCTCCTGGGGCTACGAAATCATCGGAGGATTCTTGCGCTACTACCTACGGGTGGGCGCGTATACGTATGGCCTGACGGACCAGTATCCGCCCTTCCGGCTGGGGAGGTAGGGGGGAGTCGTGGCCCCCCACCCTCGCCCTCCCCCGTCGGGACGGGGGAGGGAAGCCGCTGTCCCCCCGCGGCGACGGGGGGACCATAGGGGGGCGAACTAAGGGAGGTGGCAGATGACACGATTGGCAGTGGGCATCGTCGGCTGCGGGGGCCGGGCGCGCGGGCACATGCAGGCGTTGCAGCAGTTCGACGACGTGGCGATGGTCGCTGTGTGCGACCCCATCGCCGCGGCACGCGACAGGGCCGGTGACGAGTTCGGTGTGGCGCACCGCTACGCCAGCGTGGCGGACATGCTCGACGGAGAAAACCTCGACGCTGCGTTCGTCGCTACGCCACCGCATATCAACGCTCAAGCCGCCCTACCTCTGCTGGAACAGGGCGTGAATACGCTGGTGGAGAAGCCGCCGGGGATGAACGTTGCCGAGGCGCAAGCACTGCGCGACGCTGCCGAGCGCTCAGGCGCCAAGGGCATCGTCGGATTTCAGCGCCGGTTCAACGCGGTCCTGGTCCAGGCGCGCCGGATGATCGAGGCGCGGGGGCCGATTGTGCAGCTGGTCGGCGAGTTCCACAAGAGCATGAGCCGGATCGAGGCCGGCGGCACGTTTCCGCCGGAAGTCTTGGAGAGCATCTTGCTCGAAACGCCGATCCACTCCATTGACCTGCTATGCGCGCTGGCCGGCTCGGACGTGGCCGAGGTGCATAGCGTCCGGCGCCGCGCCCTCCACCGCTACGTTGATGTCTACGCCGCGCAGATCGTGTTCGAGAACGGCTGCGTGGCGCACCTCGTCGCCAACTACACCACCGACGCGCGGCTGCAACGCTATGAAATCCACGGTCGCGATATCTCGGCATATTTGGAGGGCATCTCGGAAGGCGTCGTCTTCTGCGACGGCGAGCGGCATACGCTGACGCTGGGGGGGAAGAACGACACGGCGGACCAGGCGCGCTTCTTCCTGGACTGCATCAAGGAGGATCGGCCCGTCACGCTGCCGGCGGCCACGCTCGACGAGGGCATCAAGACGATGGAGCTGGCGGAAGCGATCCTCGCCGGCCGCGAGCTGGAGGGCGGGGCGGCCTGAAGAGGGGAGGCGCGAGGGCCTCTTCCACCGGCTCTCTCTGACGATTGGTCAGGGATCAGGAGTCAGTAGCCATCGCCCTAACTCTCCCGCGGAGCAAGCTCCGGAGGAGGGGATGTGCCGTCGCCCGGCGTAGCGGGGGGACATAGACTGACAAGAATAGGTTTTCGGCGGACGGCGCGGGGCGGGGCACGGGACTGGCGTTGGCGTAGGAAGCCCGCAGCCGCGGTGGCAGGCTGAGGGCTAGTCGGCACCCGGATGGCAGGATGCACTTGGTGGGTGGTGGAGTGGGATTGCGGATAGGTGAGAGTGCGGGGAGTGGCAGTGACGCGGCGCAAGACTACCTGGAGCAGCCGGCTCAGATGAGCCGGCACGGGGGCGGTGGGCAGCGGCACACTTGGGCCGGCGCTTGCCGGGCCACAGCCAGCGTCAGCGTGGCCTGGCGGCGCCATGGACGCGGCGCGGGGCCGGTTGAGGCCCAACGCCTTGGGCAAGGGCGTGGCACCGGGCCGGGTACGGTCCGGCGCCTGGGGCAAGGGCAAGGGCGTGGCACGGGACCGGTGAGGGTCCGGTGCCGGCGGCAACAGCAGCACGGCCGCGCCACCGCACGCGGCCGGCACAGCGGTGCCAGGGTTCCCCGGCCGGGCGGTGCCCGGCGCTCCAGGATAGTCTTGCATCTACCACTCCCGTCAGTGGGTGCATATCGCTGATGGTGGGGAGATAACAACGGCCCCGGAGCGATTTTCTCGCCGCTTGGAAAAACCCACCCTGGCGAGCACCCGCCGGAGGGCGAGGCCAGACTAGGAATGGCGTGCCGATGAACGACGACGCGGCGCTGGTCGCGCTGGCGCAGAGCGGCGACCGCGCGGCGTTCAACCGGCTGGTCGTGCGGTACCAAGACCGCGTCTACGGCCTGTGCTGGCGCCTGACGGGCGACGCGGATACTGCCGATGACGCGGCGCAAGAGACGTTCATCGCAGCGTACCGGCACCTACAGGATTTCCGCGGCGGCTCGTTTGCGGCGTGGCTGATGCGGATTGCTACGCGCCGGTGCTACGACGTGCATCGCCAGCGCCAACGACGCCCGTCCGTTTCGCTGGACCGGCCGGACCGTCCCAACGACGAGACGACCGGGCCAGCGGCCACGCTGCCCGATCCGCAGCCCGGCCCGGAGGCGGCGGCCGAGGGGCGCGAGCTGGCGGCCGTGCTGCAAGCGGGGCTGCTCACGCTGCCGCCGGACCAACGCACGGCGCTGACCATGTGCGACGTACTCGGCTACGACTACCAAACCATCGCCGACAGTACGCAAGTGCCGCTGGGCACGGTGCGGTCGCGGATTAATCGCGGCCGGCGGCGGCTGCGCGAGTATCTGGCCGGGCAGCGGGAACTCTTACCCGATCCGTACCGTCATGCTTTCAGTGAAAAGGCCTCTCTGGAGTCGGCCGATGTTTAGGTTGTCCACGTGCCTCAGCGCCCGGTCCTTGCTCCAAGCGACGGGGGTGCGGCCGTGAGTGCCCGTCAGTCGCCGCCGGCTGCCGGCCACGACCGGGCCGCCGAGCTGCTGTCGGCACTCTTGGACGGTGAGCTGGACGAGACGACCGCGGCCGCGGTTACGGCGCACCGGCAGGAGTGCGCGGAGTGTAGCCGTGATTGGGCCGAGCTACGCGCCACCAAGCAACTGCTCGCGGCGCTACCGGCGGCTCAAGCGCCGCGCTCCTATGCCATCCTCGCAGACGATCTCGGCGCACCGGACCGCGCCGGGGCGACCTTCTGGCCACGCCTGCTGGGGCTGACCTGGCGGCTCTCCGGCGCGCTCGCCGTAGTGATTATCCTGATCGGCACCATGCAGCTGGCCGGCATCAGTCTGGGTGAGGAGGCAGAAACCCAGTTTATGCAAGCGGAGCCGCAAGCGGCGGTGCCGGCCAGAGCACCGGGGGAGCTTGGCGCAGCGGAGGCTCCGGCGGCCCAGCAAACCGCTGCGCCGGCCGCGGCGCGCTTGCCGCGCGGCCAGGCCGGCGCAGCGGGGGCCGCGGACGCAGCTAGTCAGGCCATCGTTGTTGAGCGAGAGAGGCCGGTGGTCGTCGAGAAAGTGGTCGAGAAGGCCGTCACCGTGGAGAAGGCTGTGGTCGTCGAGAAGGTCGTGGAAAAGCAGGTAGTGGCGGCCGATGCCGCGCAGGCTCTGGTCCCGAGCGCCACCGCGACGCTGGCCCCTAGCCCCGCGGCAACGGCAACCATACCGCCGACCGCAACTGCCGCGCCGCCCACGGCGGTACCGACTCCGGCTCCGGCGGCCCTCGCCGCGGCACCTCAACGAGAGCCGGTCGGCCCGACGTTCGCCCCGGGGGTGCTGTGGCTCATCGGCGGCGCCATGGTGGTCGTCGTGGCCGGGGCGGCGTGGCTAGGAGAACGCTGGGTGCGCGGGCGGCTGGGGTGATGCGTCTCACCCCCCTATGGTCCCCCCGCTCCGCAGGGGGACGGTACCTTCCCTCCCCTGGAGTTTGCTCCGGGGTTGGGCTCGGGAGGGGGCCAGGGGAGGTTTTCGTGTGGAGAGGTGTACCTATCCCCTTCAGCCTATGGTCCCCCCGTTGCGGCGGAGGGACGGGCGCGGCGTGCTGTAGCCTTCTACGCTGCCGCGGGCTGCTCGACCGGCGTGGGTGTGGATGGCACGATGAGGTGCTCGACGGCCCAACTGAGCTTGTCGTCCACGACATCCACGCGGACGCGATCACCGGCGGTGTAGTCGCCGGCGAGCACGGCGCGAGCCATCGTGTTCTCGATCTCCCGCTGAATGAGCCGGCGCAACGGCCGGGCGCCGTAAGCCTCGTCGTAGCCGCGGTCCAGCAGCCAGTCGCGGGCCGCCGCCGTCAGCGTCAGCTCGATGTCGCGCTCGGTCAGCCGCTCGCGCAGGTCGGACAGCAGCTTATCCACGACGGTGCGGAGCTGCGGCCGCGTGAGGCGGTGGAAGACGATCGTTTCGTCAATCCGGTTCAGGAACTCGGGGCGGAAGGTGCGCCGTAGCGAGTCCATGATCCGGTCGCGCAGCTGCCGCTCGGCCTCATCGGCGGCGCCGTCACCGCCAAAGAAGCCCACCGGCCCCGCCCGCAGGGTGAGGCCGCTCGTGCCTACGTTCGAGGTCATAATGATGACCGTGTTGCGGAAGTCCACGACATGACCCTGACCGTCGGTGAGCCGCCCGTCTTCGAGAATCTGGAGCAGCGCGTTGAAGACCTCGGGATGCGCCTTCTCCACCTCGTCGAACAGGATGACCTGGTAGGGCCGCCGGCGGACGGCCTCGGTCAACTGACCGCCGCGGTCGTAGCCCACGTAGCCCGGCGGCGCACCGAACAGCCGGGAGACGTTGTGACCCTCCATATACTCCGACATATCGAGGCGCAGCAGCGCGTCCTCGTCGTCGAAGAGATAGGCCGCGAGGCTCTTGGCCAGCTCCGTCTTGCCGACGCCGGTTGGTCCGAGGAAGAGGAAGGAGCCGATGGGGCGGCGGGGGTCCGCTAACCCCGACCGCGAGCGCCGGATAGCATCGGAGACGGCGACGACGGCCTCCTCCTGTCCGACCAGGCGCTCGTGCAGCACCGCCTCCAGGTGCAATAGCTTCTCGGCGTCCTCGGTGTAGATGTTGGTGACGGGCACACCGGTCCACTTGGCGATCACTTCCGCCACGTCGTTGGCCGCTACCGACACGGCCGCACGCTGCGCCGGCTGCGGCTGCTTTTCGGCCAATGCCTTTTCCAGCGCGAGCCGCTCCTGCCGCAGCTGCATTGCACGCTCGTAGTCACGCTCGACGGCCGCCCGCTCTTCCTCCTCACCGATCTGGCGGGCACGAGCGATCTGCTGCGCGACCTCCGGATCGCGCGTCGAGGCCCGCAGCCGCACCTTTGCGGCGGCCTCGTCCATCACGTCAATGGCCTTATCGGGGAGGTAGCGGGCGCTGATGTAGCGGTCGGCCAGCTTCACGGCCGCTGCCAACGCTTCATCGGCGATACGGAGCTGATGGTGCTCCTCGTACTTGGGCCGCAAGCCCTCCAGAATCTTGATCGCCGTCTCCTGGTCGGGTGGGCCGACGTACACGGGCTGGAAGCGCCGTTCGAGCGCCGGGTCCTTCTCGATATGCTGCCGGTACTCGTCCGGGGTGGTGGCGCCAATCGCCCGCAACTGCCCGCGAGCCAGCGCCGGCTTGAGCAAGTTCCCGGCGTCAATGGCGCCATCGCCCGCACCGGCGCCGACCAGGGTATGCACTTCGTCAATAAAGAGAATGATCGTGCCCTTGGCGTCCTGCACCTCTTGGATGACGCCTTTGAGGCGCTCCTCGAACTCGCCGCGGAACTTGGAGCCGGCCAGCAGCGCCCCGATGTCGAGCGCCAACACTCGCTTGCCGAGCAGCGGCTCCGGGACGGTCTCCGCAGCAATGCGCTGCGCCAGCCCCTCGGCGATAGCGGTCTTCCCGACACCGGGCGGGCCGATCAGGACGGGGTTGTTCTTGGTGCGGCGGCTGAGGACCTCCATCAAGCGCGTCACTTCCTCGTCACGACCGATCACCGGGTCGAGCTGACTGTCCTGGGCCAGCTGTGTCAGGTCAACGGTGTATTGCGCGAGCAGCCGGGCCTGGTTTTCGGCCGTGGGGCTATCCATCGGGCGCGAGCCACGCACGCCCTTCAGTGCCTTGGCGATGCGGTCGGGGGTCAGACCGGCCGCGGCGACCAGCCGCGCTCCGGCGCCACCTTCGGCCAACGCCGACACCAGCAGGTGCTCGGCGCCGACGAACGCATCGCCGCGTTGACCGGCGGCGGCCAGGGCAGCATCCATGACCCGCTTGGTCCGCGGACCGAGGTAGATCTGCGTGCCGCTCGACACGCGCGGCTGCTGGGACAGCAGGCCGCGCACCCGCTGGGCCAACGCCCGCCCATCGAGGTCCAACTCTTTCAGGGTTTCGGGGATGATGCCTTGCGGCGCTTCCAAGAGCGCCACCAACAGATGCTCCGGCTCGAACGTGGTGTGCCCGAACTCGGTGAGCAGGCCCTGACCACGCATCAGGGCTTCCTGGGCGGCATGGGTGAAGCGGTCGAGGGGTAACATGGCTCCAAAATCCTTGAGTGTGATTGTTGCAATTTTAGTGTAGTGTATCGGCTCATTTCTGTCAAGATCGGGCATTGACAGCCTGGACGGGACGCGGGTAGAATGGCCTCGGAGCAACCTCCTCTCTCGGCCCGTTTTCCGCCCATCGGACGCGGTGCCGGGGCCTCGCGGGCACACTGCCAACCTCCTACCACGCGCTGGATACTATGTATGCGTAGTGACGAGATTCGCCGGCGCTTTGTCACCTATTTCGAGCGTCAAGGACACCTGGCTCTGCCGAGCGCCTCGCTCATTCCCCACGACGATCCGAGCGTGCTGTTCACCTCGGCGGGGATGCAGCAGTTCGCGCCCTACTTCGTCGGCGCCGCCGCGCCGCCGGCGCCGCGGCTCGTGACGATCCAACGGTGCGTGCGGACGGACGACATCGAGGAGGTGGGCGACAATACGCACCACACCCTCTTCGAGATGCTGGGGCACTTCTCCTTCGGTGACTACTTCAAGCGGGAGGCCATCGCCTTCGCGTTCGAGTTTGTGACCAAGGAGCTCGGACTGCCGGCCGACCGTCTCTGGACAACGATCTTCGCCGGAGAGCCTGGTATCCCCCGGGATGACGAGGCGGAGGCCGCGTGGCTGGCGGTGGGCATTCCGGCCAGCCGTATCCGGTCGTTCGGGTTCGACGAGAACTGGTGGGGGCTGGAGACCGGTCCGTGTGGGCCGGACTCGGAGATCCATATTGATCTCGGCCCAGAGGCCGGCTGTGGCCTCCCGGACGACCGGTGCGGGCCAAACCACTGCAATCGTTTCTTCGAGTTCTGGAATGCGGTCTTCAACCAGTACAACAGAGCCGCCGACGGTACGCTGACGCCGCTCGAACGGACCGGCATAGACACGGGCGTCGGCTTCGAGCGTGTTGTGGCCCTGCTCCAGGATAAACCGTCGGCCTACGAGACCGATCTCTTCGCGCCCCTGATCGCGGCGGCGGCGGCACAGACCGGAGTGGCCTACGGCGAGGCGCCGGATACGGACCTCTCGCTGCGTATTATTGCCGAGCACCTCCGCGCTGCAACCTTCCTGGTGGCGGACGGCGCGCTGCCCGCCAGCGAGGGACGCGGATACGTCGTGCGCCGGCTGATCCGCCGCGCCGTCCGGCACAGCCGCCTGCTCGGCAGTGAAGCGCCGATTACCGGCCCGGTGGTGGCGGCCACACTCGAACGCATGGCGGAGCACTATCCCCACCTGGCGCAGAAACGCGCGCTGATCGAGCGGGCAACGGCCGACGAGGAGGCGCAGTTCGCGCGCACCCTCGACGCCGGCACGCAATTGCTGGAAGCCGAGGTCGCCGCGCTGAAGGTGCAGGGAGACACCACGCTGCCGGGCGATACGGCGTTTCGGCTCTACGATACGTTCGGCTTTCCGCTGCCGCTGACCGAGGAGATCGCCGCGGCGCAGGGCGTGCAGGTGGATACGGACGGTTTCGAGCAGCGCATGGCGGCGCAGCGCGAGCGCAGCCGGGCGGCGCAGCAATTCGAGCAGTGGGGCGGTATCACGCTGCCGGCGGTCGAGGTCGCGTTCGAGGGCTACACGGAGACCGAGGTGGACGACGCCGAGGTGCTGTGGATCGGGCCGATGGCGGCGCCTGGTGGCGCGGACACGGCGCTTGAGGGCGACGAGCCGATTACCGTGGCCGAATCCGGCACTGCGGCGATGATCGTCCTGGACCGCACACCCTTCTACGCCGAGGGGGGCGGGCAGGTAGCCGATAGCGGGACCATCACCGGCCCGCACGGACGCTTCACCGTGCAGGACGTGCAACGGCCGGCCGGCGAGGTCATTGTGCATATCGGGGAGGTCGCGGAGGGCCGGCTGGCGGTCGGCGAGCGAGTCAGCGCCCACGTTGACCGCGAAAAGCGGGCGGCTACCGCGCGTCACCACAGCGCGACCCACCTGCTGCACGCCGCGCTGCGGGCGGTGCTGGGTGAGCACGTCCAGCAATCTGGCTCGCTGGTCGCCCCGGAGCGGCTGCGGTTCGACTTTTCCCACCGTGGACCACTCGGTCCCGACGAGCAGCGGGAGATCGAGCGCCGGGTCAACGCAGCGATTCGCGCCAACCTGCCCGTGGAGCCGACGGTCATGCCACTGCAAGCGGCGCTGGCGAGCGGCGCGCTCGCGCTCTTCGACGAGCGCTATGGCGAGCAGGCGCGGGTGGTCCGCATCGGCGATCTCAGCCGCGAACTGTGCGGCGGTACGCACGTCGCGCGCACGGGCGACATCGGCTCCTTCATGCTGACGGCGGAAGGCAGCATCGGCTCCGGCTTGCGCCGCGTCGAGGCGGTGACGGGTGCGGCCGCGGAGTCGCTGGCGGCGGACACCCGCGCCACGCTGGAGACGCTGAGTCACACGCTGGGCGTCCCGGCGGCCGAGGTGGTCGGGCGGGTGGAGCAGCTACAAACAGAACTCACGGAAACGCGCCGCCAGTTGGCCGCTGCCAGCCGTCAATCCGACCAAAGCACACTGGAAAGCGTTTTGCAGGAGGCAATCGCAACCAATGGCGCGCACGTCTTGGCGACAGAGGTCGTGGTCGCCGACATGCGCGCACTGCGGGAGACGGGCGATTGGCTCCGCGACCATCTCCCTGGTCCGGCGGTGCTCATGCTCGGTACTACGCAGCCCAAGCGACCGCAGCTGCTGGTGACCGTGTCGCGCGAGCTGGTGAACGACGGTCTCAATGCGGGCGCTTTGCTGCGCGAGGTGGCGGCGGCCATGGGCGCAAAGGGGGGTGGGCGGCCGGACATGGCGCAGGGTGGTGGCGGCGATCCCGCACGCCTGGCGGCGGCGCTGACGCAGGGCCGCGAGCGGGCCATCGCGATGGTGCGTGGTGGTGAGTGACACACTCGACCAGCATAAGGCGGCGCGGACCAAACGGGCAGGATCAGGTAGCGCATTGTGAGCGGCCGTAGGCCAACCAAATCGTCACCAACGCAGCGAGAACGGCCGCGCACGGCGGCAGAAGCGCTGGCCGCCGTCGCCGCCGGCTCGTCGGCGCGTCTCCGTAGCGCCCGGACGGGGAGACGATCACAGAGGACTACGCGGCCGGTGAGGCAGCCCCGCGAAGCCCCCCGGACGACGGAGCAGCCCCCGGAAACCACTCGGACGGCAAAGCAGCCGCAGGAAGCCCCGCAGCCAGCACGGGATAGCTACCGCCGCGTCTCAGCCGACATTACCGCCGCACCGGTCGAGCGCGATGATCCCCGGCCGGCGTCGGCACCACGGATCACGTGGCGGCCCGTCCTGGTTGCCGTCCTCACGGTTGCGCTGCTGGCCGCGCTGGTGGTCTTTGCACTTCCCAGCGCTCGCGTGACGCTCCAGACAGAGCCGGTGGCGTTTGCGTCGGACATGACGCTGATTGCCGATGCGCGGGTGCGTGGGATAGGCATTGCAGACGGCAAGCTACCGGCGCAGGTCGTGTCCGTGGAGGCATCCGAAAGCCTGGAAATCCCCACGACGGGCCAGGACGCCGTGCCGGACCGAAAAGCCACCGGCGAGGTGTTCTTTACGAACAAGCTCAGTAGCCGGGTCGTCGTGCCACAAGGCACGGTCGTGCAGGCCGGCACCGTCAGTTTTGTGACAACCGACGAGGCGGTCATCCCCGGCAGTGTCACGACCGGATCGCAGCAGAGTTTTGGGGTTGGCCGCGCCAAGATCGAGGCGGTGACCGGGGGTACGGCCGGGAACGTCGCCCCGGAGGCGATCAAGGCGGTTGCCGGCCCATTGAGTGAAAGCCTGGTGGTGCGGAACGACGAACCGACACAGGGCGGCACCGACCGCGAAGTACGCTTCGTCACGGCCGGAGATCGCCAGCAGCTCTACAACACACTGCTGGCTACGCTGCGGGAGCAGGCCGAAGCGCGCCTGAGCGAGCGCGAGCGCACCGGCGAATCGCTCGTCGTGTGGCCCGAACCCAACCCGGCCGTTACCGAGGAGGTCTACGAGCCGGCGGAGGTACGCGCCGAGGCCGACTCCGTGCGCCTCCGCATGAAAATACGCTATAGCGCCACGCAGTTCCGCGGGGACGACGTAAACCAGCTGGTCAACGAAAAACTCGCCGCGCACGTGGACAGCATTGCGCCCGGGTGGGGGGTGGTCAACGAGACGTTGCAGGTCGCGCCGCCGGTGGTGGAGCGCGTGGAGGCGGGCGGTGCAGTCCACATGCAGATTCAGGCCCGAGGACACCGCGAGCCGCACGTGGACGTGGGACAAATCCGTAGCGATCTGGCCGGACGAACGCGGGCTGAGGCACAGGTCTATCTCGACGCCCGGCCCGGCTTCGCCGGCCGCAAGCTCTCCGTCTGGCCCGGCTGGCTCAATAGCCTGCCACGGCTGCCTTTCCGCATCGCCGTCGAGAAGCAACGGCTGGGAGTAGCGGGCGCCTAGGGCGCGCCTAGTGCCAGAGGAAATCCAGCCAGCGGGCGAACTGGCGCCAGGGCCAGCGGCGTGGGGGCGGCTCTTCGCGCGCGAGTACGTCGGCGATGACGAGCGGCTGGGACTGCTCCAGCACTTCACCGGCAGCAAGCGCCAGGGCCAAGGGGCGGAGCATCGGCTCTGGGGCGGTCCGAATAAGCGCATCGTCGCGCTGCGTCACCGCTTCCAGGAACGTATCGAGCGCCCGCATCGGAGCGAATGGGTGGCACCGGACGTCCGCCGCCGTCGCCACGCTCAGTGCAGCGGGCGTGATCGTGATCGTGACCGCCGGCGTCTCCGCGACCAGTTCCCACGGCGTCGTGAGACTCATCGTCCCGGTGACCACGCCATCAACCCCACCTCTCAGGTGCAGCGCCGGATTGCGGCTCCGGGACGGCGCCGGCTCCACCGCGCGCACCCGGCCCGCCAGCAGCTCCCAGGTATCGAGCAGCTCCGGGGGCGGGGGCGGCGGCGGATCGGACGAACGGACGCTGCGGGCCGGATTGACTTCGTTGCTGGGGAGGCGATACCACCCGGCCAACTTGGTGATGGGACGCGCAGCGAGCAGCGCCCGGGCGGGCGGCACGTCAGGCTCGTAGCGCACTGCATAGTCCAGCGCACAGGAGGCGCCGGATTGCTCGATCTGCCGCACGAGGCGGCGGCCCCGGGGGATCGTCGCTGCCAACGGCGGTGCCAAGAAGACGTGGAGACCACGCTGCACGGCGTCGCCGGCGATGAGTGGATGATAGCTGGCAGGCGACGCTACGATCAGCGCATCCAGGTCTTCGTGCAGCAAGACTAGCTCATAGCGCGTATAGACCCGCGCCCGGCTCATATGGCCGGCGGCCGCAGCGGCCCGGTGGTTGACATCGCACACCGCCCGCACGGATACGTCGCCGCGCCTGAGCAGGTGCGTAAGGTACAGCTGGCCGCGCCGACCGGTGCCGATAATCGCCACGCGCATGGTCATCGCTCTCGTATCTCGGCGGCAGGGCGTCGGGTGTGGGGGCTACAACCGTCTCCAGCGGCCCCCGACGGCAAGCAAAGACAAGCCCCTGACTGTCCGCAGACAGTCAGGGGCAACGCTGGTAGCGCATGCGGGATTCGAACCCGCGATCTCCACCTTGAGAGGGTGGTGTCCTAGGCCGCTAGACGAATGCGCCACACTCCGTCGGAGCCACCTGCACCGGGCAGTAGCCCGCGCGTGCCAATATGTTACCATCATTGTTGCCCCTTGGCAATACCCCGCTAGTAGTCGGTTGAGAGCACGGTAGCTTAGAGTTGAGGAGTTGCATGGCATCGGTCGTCAAGAAGCGTCGCCGCAAGATCAGGCGACATAAGTTCCGCAAGCGCCTACGTCGTATGCGGCACAAGAACAAGTAGCCACACCCGCGCGTGCCGCGTTTTCGCGCTTACTGCAAGCACCAGGGGCCACGCCGTTGTGGCCGTGGCCCGTTTTCAAGAGTACGGCGCTGTTGCATGCCGCCAGCGGGTTGCATCCAGCCGGTCACCCCGTTAGCATGAGAGACGGAGGCTCCGAGCCACGATGCTCAGATTGCTGTTTATCCTGGCGGCGCTCATGATGCTGGGCATGGTCTTCGGGCCGATGCGGCGTCACATCCTCCGCCGCCTCGACATCACGGCGACGATTCTGCTCATCGTGCTGCCGCTCATGGCTGCCGGGCGCCTCTTCTACACCGTGCGGCAAGGTGGGTGGGAGGAGCGTGATGACATCGCGTTCGTCGTGCTCATCGTCACTACCCTGATCGGCTTGTGGATCGGGCTGTGGTGGCTCACGAACACACTGGAGCGGCGGCGGCCTACCCCCGGCGGCGGCCTACCGCTTTTTCCTGGGGGCCTAGCGCAGCGGTGGCTGGGGCTACCGGCCGTGCCGGCGGTGCCGGCGGCTGAAGTCGAACGCAAGGGCCTCGGCTTGGCACGGTTCACCGGCCGGCTCTGGGGGCGCACGCGCGGCCGCCACGACGCTCGGCAAGGCCAGAGCAAGCCGGCCAATAGCCCGGCGGCTCAGTCGGCCGCTACGCCGGCGGCGGCCGCCCCGACAACGGCTCCGTCCAACCGCAGCGCCCGGACCACGGCCAAGCCTCGGCAGTCGGCCACCGCAAGACGGGCAGCCACCAGACGTCGCTCCCCTCGGCGGCGAGCGGCATCGTCCTCGAAATTGGACGACGCGGCCATGACCTTGGGGCGAATCGGCGGGAGCTTGTTCGGAAAGGCCGAGAAGGCGACCCGCCCCAAATCCGCGCCGGCCCGCCGACGGCGCAAATAAGCCGCGCCGTCGCGCTGCGGGCACCGTATACTGAGGCCACCAACACTAGGAGCGTGAGTTATGGCCAAGCAGTACCGCGCCGCCGTCATCGGCTTGGGGCGCATGGGCAGCACCTTTGACGACGAAAAAGCCGCCTGGGATCGTGCGCCGCGGCCTCATGCCCACACGCCCTGCTATCGGGCCGCCGGCGTAGAGGTGGTGGCCGGCGCGGACCCGCACGAGGGGCAGCGCGAGGCGTACCGCCGGAAGTGGGGTATCGAGTCGCTCTACGCCGACTACCGCGAGATGCTGGAGCGGGAGGAGCCCGATATCCTCAGTATCTGCACGACTGCCAAGCCACGAGCGCGCATTCTGCTCGATGCCGTGGGGATCGGCGCCTCGCGCGGCCTCAAGGCGATCTGGGCCGAGAAGCCGATCTCCATCTCGCTGGCCGAAGCCGATGAGATGGTTGCGGCGTGTCAACGGGCGGGGATCGCGCTGGCCATCGGCTGTAGCCGCGCTTGGAGCCCCATGTATAACCGGATGCGCGAGCTGATTGACGAGGGGGAGTTGGGTGATCTGCTCCAAGTGATCGGCTTCGGGCAAGCCGGCGTCTCCCACAACGGGAGCCATCTGCTGACCACGGTCAATCGGCTGTCCAAAGGGCGCGTGCAGTGGGTATTCGGGCACATGGAGAGCGACGAGGCCGCGGCCGGCGACATAGACTTGCAGGGGAACGGCTACCTGCATTATGACAACGGCGTGCAGGGTTTCGTGCGGATGATCGCGTGCGGCGGGGCCAACTGGGAGATCGAGGTTATCGGCACGCAAGGAGTGCTGCGTGCCATCGCCGATGCACAGCAGGTGCAGTTTTACAAGACGGTCGAATCGAGCCTGGAGGGGCGTCGTGCGGAGCCGGCCCAGCACATCTTCCCGCTGCCGGCCGCCGGCCACAGCAGCAACACCCGCACGGTGCTCGACCTCATCACGTGCATTGAGACGGGCAAGGAGCCGAACTGTAGTGGCGACGATGGACGGCACGCGCTGGAGGTGGCGATTGCCATGCGCGAGTCGCATCGGCGCGGCGGGACACGGGTGGCGCTGCCGCTGGCCGACCGCGCACTGCAGATCCGCTCGTCCGAAACGCTGCACGGCGATGAGCCGGCCATCGTGCGGCGGGCGCGGGCGGCCGCGCAAACGGCCGGATGACACTGCGAACCAGAGGCATGGTCAAGCGAAAGGAGGTCTGACGGAGTAGAATGTAAGTCCGAGCAGCGTTCGCGTGCGATCCAGCGTCTCTAACGACAGTGGACAACAGAGGAGTGACCCAAGGAGGAACTATGGTAGCCATGATTCGACGGAAGTATTTGGGCGGGGCTGCCGCCACGCTTGGCGGGCTGCTGGCCGCGGCGTGCGGTGAGCCGACCGTGCGCTACGTGGGCCAGCCGCAAGCCGGGCCAGCCGGGCCAGCCGGGCCAGCCGGCGCGAAGGGTGAGACTGGTGCCCAGGGCGCGCAGGGTGCCCAGGGCGCACAGGGTATCGCCGCCATGAAGCCCCCGGAGGTGCAGGTCTGGCACTGGGCCGGGCCTCAGCACCGCTTCAGCTTGGCGAACACAGCAGTCGTCGAAGACTTCAAGGCCCGCAACGAGCAGGCGGCGCTGGTCGAAATTCAGACGGCCGGCGATGGTCGCGCCAACATGAGCAAGATCAAGTCGTTCCTGGCGGCCGATACACCGCCGAACGTCTGGACCCCCTGGCAGGTCGAGGCCGCGGACCTGTTCTCGTTGGGCGCGATCATTGATCTGGAGCAGGCCCTCCGCACCAACCAGGATTGGGCCACGGTCAAGCCCAACATGATCCCGTTCCTGCTCAATGGCGTGCTGTGGAAGGGGCAGCAGACGTTGATGCCGATGTTCCCCGACCCACACGGCCTGGGCTACAACACCCACATCCTCAAGGAGGCGGGACTGGAGTTTCCGCAGGACGGCTACACCTGGGCGGACTTCATCGAGCTTGGACAGAAGACCTACGTTCCCGAAAAGCGGCGTCTCGTGGACTTCTACTACGATGGGCACCGCATGCTCTGGTGGATGGGCAGCAACGGGGGCTTCCCGATTGACGACACCCGCACCAAGCTCCAGTGGGATAGCGCGATTGCCCGCGAAACGCTGGAGTTCGCGCACGAGCATGCCAAGCGCACGCGGCTCTTCATTGCCGGCTCGGAGTTCCACAGCGACAACCCGGAGCCGTACAACCACCCGAACGTGAACTTCAACAAGGGCGGGCGCCTGTCAAACATCATCAATCCCGGTACGGTCACGCCGCCGCGCTATCCCGACATTGACCCCGGCGATGGCAGTGGCATCCGCGTGACGCACTACCCGCTCGGCCCAAGCAACAGCTCGAAGACACCGCTCACACCGGGCAACGTATTCGGCATGGTGGTGTTCAAGGTGCAGGACGAGGCGGCGCAGCAGCTCTCGGCGGACTTGGCCGCGTGGTCGGTGCGCGAGGACGTGCAGCTGATAGTTACGAGGGCCTCCGGGCACCCGCCTTCCAACCTGGCAGCCGCACGCAACCCCGGGATCAGCGAGGCGCTGAGGAACAACCCGATCCTGAACAAGCTGAACGAACTGGCGCAGTACGACCAGCCGACCCCGAACCCGCCGAGCTACTTGAAGATTCTGGGCATCGTCAAGGAGCAGCTCACGAAGGTGGACATGGGTGAAGCGACACCGGGCGATGCGCTACAGGAGGCACAACGCCTGACGCAGCCGTTGCTGGACGAGGACCTCAGCAAGTAGGGCAGGAGCCGATACGCTCACGACCTGATCGGTCGTTGTACAGAATACCAAGCGTCGGCCGGCCCGTGGCCGGGGGCGCGTGAATTTTTGTTTGGATGAGGGGGGGCGGGGTTGGGGAGGGTGGAGGGTTGGGG
>JAJDZR010000059.1 GCA_022824545.1 Chloroflexota bacterium | reverse complement strand
TCGTTGTTGGCGTACTTGGCATGGAACGCCGGCCCCTCCAGCGGCAGCGAATCCCAGACCGCCCGCACCGTTTCGGGTGCTTCGTCTTCCAACAACCGCGCCACCGCCACGACCGACCGCTTGGTGAGACCAACCTCGATGAACCGGGACATGAACGCCGCTCCTTCCCTGCCCCCGACTCGCTGTGCCGGTGCCTTTCTCTAGCCGAGCACACCACACTTGTAGGCAAAGTCAGCCTACACCATAGCGGATTGACACTGCGACACACGGCCACTATCGTTACCACCATCCTGGCCCCCACCTCAGTTCTCCCCCGTTGCAACGGGGGAGGGCGCACACCGTCCCCCCGCCGCAGCGGGGGGACCATAGGGGGGCCGGGGGCAAGACCCGAAAGAGAGAGGCACGATGAGCAACACCGCCGGCGTCTGGCGCACTCGCGGATTTGCGGCCTTCCGGCAAGGCACATTCGGCAATGCCGGCCAAAATATCTACGTCTCCCGCGCCGGCGTACTCCAGCGCATCCACCTGTTCGACTGCAACAAAGACGGCTACCTGGACTTGCTCTTTTGCAATGCCCAGGCGCATCTCGAATCGCCACCGGCCTACGTCTACGCTGATGTCCTGACCAAACCGCAGCGGACCGAGCTATTGGCCGAAGGCGCCGGCACCGGCGTCGTGGCCGATCTCGATGGCGATGGCTACGCCGATCTCGTCATCGGCAACGAAAGGAGCGGCGAGCCGGGCCACCTCAACGCCTTCATCTACTACGGCGCCGCCGCCGGCCTTAGCGAGCGCTACCGGATGCTGCTCCCCGCGCACCGTTGCACCTCGGCCGCCTGCGGCGACTTCAACGGCGACGGCCGCCCGGACCTTGCCTTCGTCGCCGACGGCAAACTCCGTCTCTACTACCAGTCCGAGCTAGCATTCGAGGCCAAAATCCACACCGACCTGGACCTCCCGGTTGCAACCGGCCAGCTTGGCGCCGCCGACCTCGACGGCGATGGCTACGCCGACCTCTACGTGCTCACCCCGGACGCCCCACCGCGCATCTACTGGGGCGGCGCCGACGGCATCAACTCGGAGCGTTTCAGCGACGTCCTCGTAGGCGATGAGTCCGATACCACCATCGAGGCCGACTTGGCAAACGTCTCCGAAGAAGAGCGGGTAAACGCTGTCGGCCCCTTGGCCCAGATAATTGACCTCGATGGCACACTGCACCTGTTCGTGCCCTTTGCCAACCGCGCGTTGCTGGTGCCGATCCGTGCGGATCGCATCTGTGGCGACCCGGTAGCTCTCGGCTGCCGCGGCGCGCTGTCCGTCGCCAGCGGCGACCTCAACGGCAACGGCTACACCGACCTCGTATTCGTCGGCCGCGACCGCAACGCCGACGGCGAGTGCTCCTGGGTCTACTGGGGCGGCCCGGATCGTTTTGCCGAGGCCCGGCGGACCGCTCTACCGACCGATCACGCCTGCGACGTCGCCGTCGGTGACTTGGACGGCAACGGCTACACCGATGTCGTCATCTGCCAGAAGCAGAACGCGGAGAGCTATTCCACCGACTCGCTTGTCTACCGCGGCCGCGCCGACGGGATTGATCCCGAGCCGGTGCGCCTGGCTACGCACGGGGCGCGGCGCGTGTTCGTCGCCCGGACGGCCGCTTCGCCACTGACGACGCCAGGTTCACCCAATCCGCTGGATGTAGGGAGGGGTGAACCTGGCACGTCACACCCGCAGGTCATTTTCATCAATCAGGTTGCCCGTACCGCCACCAACGATGTGGACTCCGACCTCTACTACGGCGGTCCCGACGGCTTTAGCCCCGACCAGGTCACGAAGCTCTGGGGACGCGGGGCCACGTCGGGCCTCATCTGCGATCTCGACGACAACGGCTGGCCCGATGTCATCATCGCCAACAGTGCCGAGAACGCCATCCACCTCGATCCGGGTTCATTCATCTTCCGCGGCGGTCCCGACGGGTACACGCACCAGCCGGACGTAGTCATCCCCACTCGCTACGGCTGGGGTGTGGCCACCGCCGACCTCAACCGCGACGGATACCTCGATCTCGTCCTCTCCCGCTTCCACGACGCCACCATCGAGATCTACTACGGCACGCCCAACGGCCTCGACCTAGAGCACCCCGAACAACTCTACGTGCTCGACGGCCCGGACGACTACATTCCGCCCCGTCGCGTTTTCCTCGCCGACCTCAACGGGAACGGCTGGCTCGATATGGTGGTCGGGCGTGGCGGCACGAACCGCGCGGTCATCCTCTGGGGCGGTCCGGACGGCTTCGACCCGGACCGGCGCCAGGTTCTCCCCGTCTCCAACTTCTCCGGCTTCCCCGTCGCCCGGGACCTGACCGGCAACGGCTACCCCGATCTGCTCATCGGCGGCGGCAAGCCCACCGTCGGCGCTCCCCACGATGCCTTTACCCACATCTTCTGGAATGGCCCCGATGGCCTGCGCCCCGACCGCCAGACCCAGCTCCCCGCCAATGCCGCGTCGGGCATTGCCGTCGCCGACTTCAATAACGACGGCTACGCCGACATCTTCACGTGCAGCTACCAGGCCGTGAACGACCGGGACATCGACTCCTACATCTATTGGGGCGGCCCCGGCGGCTCGTTCTCCGCCAAAAACCGCGCCCGGTTACGCACCCATTCCTCGTCCGGCTGCATCGCCGCCGACTTCAACGAGGACGGCTACATTGACATCGCCGTCGCCAACCACAAGAGCTTCGGCGATCACGTCGGCGACTCGTTCGTGCTCTGGAACGGGCCGGACGGCATAGACGACCGCCACCCCACGCGGCTCCCGACCGCCGGCCCCCACGGGATGCTCCAAGTGCAGCCCGGCAACATCCTCGACGGCAGCGAGCGCGAATACTACACCTCGGCGCCGTTCGAGCTACCCGCCGGCGCAGCGGTAACCCGCATCGGCTGGGAGGCAGAGCTTGGCCCCAAGACCTGGGTAGGAGCGCAGCTCCGTTCGGCACCTACCCAGGAGACGCTCGAACAAGCTGAATGGCTTGGCCCCGACAACGGAACCGGCTGGTTCGCCAACGACCAGCAGATCGGCACCGCAGCACCCGCCGGACAGTGGGTGCAATACCGGCTCGCGCTCGGCGCCGTGAACAGCGGCAGCACCCCCCGCGTCACCGAGGTGCGCGTCCACTATGCGTAAGCGACGGGCCGGTGGTCGGTGAGGCGAGCAGGCCCCCTCCCTCGCCCTCCCCCCGTTCCGACGGGGGGACCATAGGGGGGCCAGTAGTAGGGACATCAATACCCGCGCCGCATATCTACAATGTAGGCCAGCGGCCGGCCCTCCAGGAACCGTCGCAAGTTGGCCTTGAGCGCCTGCCGGCGGCCCTCGTAGAGCCACGGGCTGAGTCCCGACGAGTGCGGCGACAAAATTAGATTGCCTAACTCCCACAGTGGGCTGTCGGTCGGCAGCGGCTCGATCTCCGTCGCGTCTACGCCTGCCCCCGCCAACTGGCCCGATTGCAGCGCGGCCGCCAGCGCGTTTTCGTCCACGATTCCGCCGCGCGAGATCACGACCAGATACGCGCCGCGCTTCATCAGACTCATCCGCCGCTCGTCAATCAACCCGCGGCTTTCGTAGGTCAGCGGCGCTGTTATCACCAGCCAATCGGCAAGACTACAGAGCCTGTCGAGTTGGTCCAGTCCCCAGACCGCCCGCACACCGGCGGGAACATCCGTCGGCGTCGGATCCACGGCATACACCTGCATCCCAAAGCCGAGCGCCCGCTGTGTGATGGCGCGGCCCAGACCGCCCAGCCCCAGCAATCCGAGTACACCACCGTTCAGCTCGACAAAGCTGTGGTGGTACTTGTCCGCGTCCCAGCGTTTGGCCTGCTGATCGTCGCGCATCTCGCCCAGCCGATGGGCCAGCGAGAGCATCACCGCCAGCACGTGATCCGCCATGACGTTCGTATGCGGTCCCGGCGAGTTGGTGAACACTACGTCGGATTCCACCATCTCCGGCACCATCGCCACCGGATCCATGCCCATCCCCGGCGCATGCACCCACTTCAGCCGCCGTGCCGCCAAAAACGCCGCCCGCGACGGCGCCCCCATGAAGGCGTCGGCATCCACAATCTCGCGCTCGGCCTCCTCCGGCGTGTAGGCAGCAACGAAGGTGACCTCCGGGTGCAGTGACCGCAACTCGTCCACGAACGGCTCCCCGAGATGGTCCGTCCCAAATACCACTTTCATGTGCGATCATCCCTCCCACAGCACCCAGGAACGCTCCTCAGTGCAGCTGTCCGTGTCTCGCGGCCGGTCCAGTATACGTGACCGGCCATGCCTCCCCCGACCATTTGGTGGAGAGGGGGTGTGCAGCAGTGGCGAGCGGAAACCGTAGGGCGGCCGCTCCCTCCCCACCAGTGCTATCCTCACTACATCCGGCGCGCTTCCCACTGCCAGGAGATATCGCGTGGCGGCGCCGCCGGCAACATCTCTGATTGATCCTGATTGCTATGGCAACACAGCCGGCTCCAGCCGGCTCCTCGGAGCGTGTTGGTCCGCTGCTTGGCCGGTACGTCGCGCTGCTACGCCCGCACCAGTGGGTCAAGAACCTCGCCATCTTCCCCCCGGTCGTGTTCTCGTTCGGCCTGTTCGATCCGATGATTCTGGTTGCCGCCGGCCTCGGTTTTGTCTCCCTGTGCCTGACCTCCAGCTCTGTCTATGCGCTCAACGACGTCTGCGATGCCGAGAGCGACGCACGCCACCCGCGCAAGCGGCTGCGGCCGGTCGCGGCCGGTGCCATCCCCAAGGGGCTGGCCCTGGCCATCTCGGCCATACTCGCACTCGTCGGGCTGACCGTCGCCTACAGCGTGAACTGGTGGCTGGCATCCGTCGTTGCCATCTACTGGTCTACCATCCTCCTCTACTCGCTCGCGCTGAAACGGGTCGCGCTCCTGGACGTGATGACCATTGGCATCGGCTTTGTGCTGCGGGTCATCGCCGGCGCGGTCGTCAGCCTGACTCCGCCCTCGAACTGGCTGCTGCTCGTCGCCCTGTTCCTGGCCCTCCTGCTGGCGTTGGGCAAACGCCGTCAAGAGCTACAAGTGCAGTCGCATATCGCAGGCACCTCGCGCTCCGTGCTCCGCGACTACGATCTTCAGATGGTCAATCAGGCGCTGGCGGTGCTCGCCGGCTTGGTCATCATGTCCTATAGCCTCTTCACCGTCTCGGAGTACGCGCAGGCGCGCTTTCAGTCCGGCTTCCTGATCTACACGGTTCCCTTTGTCATCTACGCGGTCTTCCGCTACCTGCACCTGATGTACCGGGGCGCGTCGGTCGAAGACCCATCACTGCTCTTCCTGAAAGACCGGCCACTGCTGACCTCGGCCGTGCTCTGGATCATCGCCAGCGGTCTGGCCATCCACTGGCCGGAGCTGTGGCCGCCGGCATAGCACGCCTCCGCGGGTGAGCGCAGCGGCATTGCTAACCGCCGCGCATGAGCTATCGTCTCTAGCGTCAGCTCCCGCTCCCAGCATGTAGCCAGACACGTACTCGCACAGCCGGTATCATTCTCTGTGGACTCTGTGGCAGAAAGATCAGTAGCGTCATGAGTGCAGGACTGAACCCGCAGACGCGCATCATGGTGACGGGCGGGAGCGGCTTCCTCGGCCGGCATATCGTGGCTGAGCTGACCGAGCGCGGCTACCGGCACATCACCGTGCCGCGCAGCCGCGACTACGACCTCCGCACTCCGGATGGCGTCCAGCGCGCCTATGCCGCCCTCCGGCCGCAGGTCGTCATTCACCTCGCCGCGCTGGCCGGCGGGATCGGGGTCAATCGGGCCAATCCCGCCACCTTCTTCTACGACAATCTCATGATGGGCGCGCTTGTGCTGGAGCACGCCCGGCTGGCCGGGGTCGAAAAGTTCGTGGCTATCGGCACCATCTGCTCATATCCCAAGTACACCCCGGTCCCCTTCCGGGAGGAGGACTTGTGGCAGGGCTACCCGGAAGAGACCAACGCGCCCTACGGCCTGGCGAAGAAGATGCTCCTTGTGCAAGGGCAAGCCTACCGCGAACAATACGGCTTCAACGCCATCCACCTTATGCCCACCAATCTGTACGGCCCACACGACGACTTCGAACCCGCAACATCCCATGCCACCGCCGCCCTGATCCGCAAATACATCGAAGCGAAGGAAGAGAGGCGGGAGGAGGTCGTCACCTGGGGTACCGGCCGGCAGACCCGCGAATACCTCTACGTGGCCGACGCCGCGGGCGGCATCGTGACGGCCATGGAGCGCTACAACGGACCGGAGCCGGTCAATCTCGGCACCGGACGCGAGATTTCCATCCGGGAGCTGACCGAACTGATCGCCGGCATGGTCGGTTTCCAGGGCCGCATCACGTGGGATACCTCCAAGCCCGACGGCCAGCCGCGCCGCTGCCTCGATACCAGCCGCGCCCGCGAACTGTTCGGCTGGGAGGCCACGACGCCGCTGGAAACCGGGCTACGCCGGACGATTGACTGGTATCAACAAGCGCGGCCAAGTGCCTAGCCCCAACCTCCTCTCCGAAGGGGAAGGACCGGATGCCGGCCCCATGACTCCCCTTCCGTGGAGGGAAGGGGCCGGGGGTAGGTCCCAATCGCCGCAGACCGGAGTGAAAACAGGGTGAGAATCGTACTCACCGGTGGCGCCGGCTTCATCGGCTCGCACGTCGCCGCGGCGCTCTTGGCCCAAGACCCGGCGCTCGACCTCGCCGTCATTGACAACCTCTCCACCGGCGACCGAGCACGCCTGGGTACGCTGCCGCTGGCCTTTCACCAACGCGACGTGTGCGAGCCGCTCGATGACCTCCTGGCCGGTACCCAGGCCGTCGTGCATCTCGCCGCCTCCGCCGGAGTACCGCGCTCGGTGGCCGATCCGCTGGCCGACGCCCAGGCCAACATCACCGGCACGGTGGCGCTGCTCGAGTCGTGTCGCCGCGCCGGTGTGCAGCGGGTCGTCTACGCTTCCTCCGCCGCCATCTACGGTGTGCCGGACCGGGTACCGATCCGCGAGGACGCTCCGACGCATCCCCTGTCGCCGTATGGCCTTTCCAAGCTCACCGGCGAGCAATACGTTCTGCTGTACGGCCACCTCTTTGGCCTGGATACCTGCGCTCTCCGCTTCTTCAACGTCTACGGGCCGGGCCAGCAACCGGATAGCTCGTACTCCGGCGTCATCACCATCTTCAACCAACGCTTGCTCTGGCACCGGCCGCTCTGCATCGAAGGTGATGGCCAGCAAACCAAGGACTTCATCCACGTCCACGACGTTGCCCGTGCCGTCGGGTTGGCCGCCCGGGCGTCGGGGGCCAACGGCGCCTACAACATCGCGTCCGGGGGGCCGACCAGTATCCTCGACCTGGCCCAGACGATGCGCCGGGTTTCCGGCCGGCCGGTGCCGATTGCGTTCCACCCACCGCGACCGGGCGACGTGCGCCAAAGCGTGGCAGCGGTGCAACGCGCGGCCCAAGACTTGGGTTTCCGCGCGCAGGTGGACCTTGAGACGGGCCTCCGCGCGCTCTGGCAGCAAACCGCCGCCGCGGCGGGGGCACGGGCTGTTCCCTCCCCCGTCCCGACGGAGGAGGGTGCGGGTGGGGGCGGACCGCGGCGCGCTCCTTGACAATCGCCGCCTGTGACCGTATAGTGTGTTTAACCGGCGGAAGTGGCTCAGTGGTAGAGCATCACCTTGCCAAGGTGAGGGTCACGGGTTCGAATCCCGTCTTCCGCTCCATGTCCCTAGAGCGAGAGCTTTCCGTGCCATTCTCGCTTTTTTTGTTGCCTCCAGCAAGCAATACACCACTCTCCGACCATGATTCCCACACCACGCTGCCGGCCGCGACCACTAGCATGACCCATGGCCTATGCTAGAATGAAGCGGATATCCTCCCTTCCGAGGCAGAGCGTGTGAAAGTCACAACCGAGCGACCTGAAGAGGGTGTGCGTGCCCTCCTCATCGAGTTACCGGCCGAACGTCTCAGCCGCGAGCTTGATACCGCCTGGCGGCGGTTGAGCCGCTCAGTCAGTATCCCCGGTTTTCGTCCCGGCAAGGCGCCTCGTGCCATCGTCCAGCGTCACGTGGGCGCACCCACAATCGAGCGCGAGGCCCTCCAAACCCTCTTGCCGGCTGCCTATGAGGACGCCGTGACCGAAGCCGGTATCGAGCCGATTGACCAGCCGGACTTCGATATTGTAGAGATGGATCGGGGTAAGCCGTTCATCTTCCGCGCTACCGTGCCCATCCGCCCGGAGGTGGAGCTAGGACCCTACCGCGATGTCCGCGTGCCCTTCCAGCCGCCGGAGCCTGACCCCGATCAGGTCGAGCGCGTGCTGGCCCAGCTCCAGGAGGGCCAAGCGCAGTGGGAGCCGGCGCTCGATAGCACCGCCCAGCTCGGCGACCAGATTGTTGCCGACATCCGCGTGGCGTGGCCCGACGGTCGAGAGACCGATGACACCGGTCTCCGCATTATCATCGGCGGCAACAGCTACCCGGAGGGCTTCGACGATCAGGTCGTCGGCCTGTCCGTTGGCGACGAGCGCGACTTTGCACTCACGGCTCCCGAGGAGCAGCCCGACGGCACCACCGCGGAGCGGACGACTCGCTACCGTGTGCGGGTCAAGGAAGTGTGGTCCAGGCAGCTCCCCTCTCTCGACGATGAGTTCGCCCGCTCCGTCTCCGAGCACGATTCGCTGGACACGCTACGCGCGACCGTCCAAGAATCGGTGGCCCGCGAAACCGAGCGCCGCGCACTCCTGGAATACGAGAGCAACGTCCTGGCGGCGGCCGTCGAGGGTACAACGTTCGAGATTGCCGCCCGTTTGCTGGAGGCCGAAACCCAGCGCCTCGCTACCGAGCGGACCAATGTATTCCGCCAGCAGGGCGTAACCGTCGAACGCTACCTTGAGCTAACGAACCGCACCACGGAGCAGTGGCAAGAGGAAGTCGCCGAGGCTGCTACCCAGCAGCTCCAGGGCCGCTTGGTGCTGGAAGCGGTCGCCGAGCGGGAGCGGATCAGGCCCACCACCCAGCAGATCGCCACCGCCATTGATGCGGAGGTCGAGCAGGCGATGGCCACCGATCAACGCACCGGGCGGCAGGTGCGGAGCTTCTTGAGTACCGCCGATGGCCGCAGCCGGATACGTACCGGCCTGCAACGTCAGCACGCGCTCGATTGGCTCGTGCGGAACGCCCGTGGTGACATCCCGGAGACGGCGAACGAGGCCGAAACGACCGATGACGAGCCGGCGGACGAAAGCAGCGCCTAGCCCGCCAAGCGGTTGGCGGGCGCAGTCCCGCCGCGCGCAAGCTACGCAGCCTGAGACGGAAACTGTCCTCCGCAGCGGTACCGGCGGGGGCGAAGAAACGGAGCGATCCATGCAGCCACCGGAGTCAATCGTCCCCTATGTCATCGAAACGACCCCCCGCGGCGAGCGCGGCATGGACATCTGGTCCCGCTTGCTCCGCGAGCGCATCATCTTCATCGGCACCCCCATTGACGATGTAGTCGCCAACTCGGTCGTTGCCCAGTTGCTCCTCCTCAAGACCGAAGACCCCGACAAAGAGATTCAGCTCTTTATCAACTCTCCCGGCGGGTCCATCTACGCCGGACTGGCTATCTACGACACCATGCAGTACATCCAGCAGGACTCCGGCCTACGGTTGCGGACCACCTGCTTTGGGGCCGCGGCCAGCTTTGGGGCCGTGCTGCTGATGGCCGGGAGCAAGGGGTCGCGCTATGCGCTGCCCAACTCGACGGTGATTATCCACCAGCCCAGCAGCCCGGGACGGGGCGGCCAAGCCTCGGACATCGAGATCGAAGCCCGAGAAATCCTGCGGCTGCGGAGCCGGCTGAACGACATCATGGCCTTCCACACGGGGCAATCGGTGGACAAGATTGCCAAGGACGTGGACCGTGACTTCTTCATGACGGCGCAGCAGGCGCTGGAATATGGGATCATTGATGAGGTGATTGAGTTACCGGCGCTGGCGCCGGCCTCAACCGGCTCCTAGCTGTCACTGGGCGTGTGGTGTGGTGGCAAGGGTGCCGATCCAGCCTAACGGGAGAGCCTTGTCGGAGCTATAGAACGCGATCCTGAGAGGTGCTATGGCGAGCCAACGCGGTAGTCGGGGGCAAGTCCGCTGCTCATTCTGCAGCAGCAATCAAGAGCAGGCCCGTCGTCTCTTCAAGAGTCCTCATGGGGTCTATATCTGTGACAACTGCATTGATATATGTCGCCAGATTATGGAGGAGGAAGGCGGGCAAAGTACGAGCCAAACCGACCTCGACGGCCTCCACATCCCCATTCCCAAGCGCATTTTCGAGCAGCTTTCCCAGTACGTCATCGGCCAGGAGCGCGCCAAGAAGGTGCTCTCGGTCGCGGTCTACAACCATTACAAACGCATCGGCGCCGCGACGGACTTCGACGACGTTGAGCTGACCAAGAGCAACATTCTGCTCGTCGGGCCGACCGGTTGCGGCAAATCCCACCTCGCCCGGACGCTCGCCCGCATCCTCGACGTGCCCTTCTGCATCGCCGACGCCACCGCCCTCACCGAGGCCGGCTATGTGGGCGAGGATGTCGAGAACATCCTACTGCGCCTGATCCAGGCTGCCGACTACGACGTCGCGCGCGCCGAGCGCGGCATCGTCTTCATTGACGAGGTGGACAAGATTTCCCGCAAAGCCGACAACCCTTCGATTACGCGCGATGTCTCCGGCGAAGGGGTGCAGCAGGCCCTCCTCAAGATCATGGAAGGCACCGTCGCCAACGTCCCACCGCAGGGCGGCCGGAAGCATCCCCACCAGGACTTCATTCAGATTGACACGACCAACGTGCTCTTTATCTGCGGCGGTGCGTTCGAGGGGCTGGACCGCATCATCGGCAGTCGCGTCGGCAGCCGCCGCTCCATCGGCTTCCAGACGGTCTCCGGTAGCAGAGACGAGAACGACCCGCTGCTCTTGCGCGAGTTGACCGCCGCCGACCTGCTGAAGTACGGCCTGATCCCCGAGTTTGTGGGGCGTTTGCCGGTCGCGGTCAGCGTCGAGCCGCTTTCCAGCCACGATCTCGTCCGCATTCTGACGGAACCCAAAGATGCGCTCGTGCGACAGTTCGAGCGCATTCTTGCGCTCGATGAGGTGGACCTGGAGTTGACCGCAGAGGCGCTGCAAGCGGTCGCCAAGCGGTCACTCAGCTACCAGACCGGCGCCCGCGCCCTCCGTACCGTGATCGAGGAAGTGCTGCTCGAAGTCATGTACGAGATTCCCTCGCGGTCCGACATCGCCAAGTGCATTGTCAATGCCGACTGCGTGCTGAACCAGGCGCCCCCGCTCCTCATCACCCGCACCGACCTCGAAGGCGAAGCCTCCGCCTGAGCGGGACCCCATCTCCTTGTCACCCAACTCCCGTCATTCCCGCGAAAGCGGGAATCCAGCCCCTTCCCTGATGAAAGTTGGCAACTTAATCGAGTAGTGGGATGTAGCCCCCCTATGGTCCCCCCGCTGCGGCGGGGGGACGGGTGTGTTCCCTCCCCTGTCGGGACGAGGGAGGGTCAGGGTGGGGGTCAACACACTACCTAATCAAGTTCGCAACTTCCATCAGGGAGGGGGCTGGGGGTAGGTAACCACCCCTCACTCGTCCGCGTCTACGGCCGTGACCCGCACGCTCTTCACCCCGGCCACCATCCGACAGAGCTGCTGCGCCCGCCGTTGCTGCTCGGCATCCTCGAATTGCCCCCGGATATGGACGGTCCCGGAGTCCGTATCGGCAGCCACGTCCCCTATCCGCGCTGACTCCAGATCGCGGGCAGTCTGCAACACCGTGCGTACCGCCAGTACCATCTCCAGCGCCGGTGGAAGTGGAGACAGTCGCCGCAGCAGCCATGCCGTCGCGCCTTCCCACGCCACGTCTACGGCCACGCCGGAGAGTATCCATAGCGGAAACGCCGCCAGCAGGATGATAGTTATGTTAAGTTGCTGCGCGGCCGCCAGCCGCTGGGCAACCATCCAGACGACCACCGGTACGAGCAGGATGGGGAGGGCGGACTGCAACCCGAACCGCATCTGCTGAGTGGGGCCCAGCGACAAAACCAAGACGTAGCCGTGGCGCGCAGCGTACCGGCGCAGCCAGCCCAACAGCACGCCGAGCGCCACGATGGGCAGCAGCCACGGTCCGACGGTGCGGATATAGCCGACCGCCACGTCCCACAGCGCCGTCAGCGGCGCCGCGACACTGTCCCGCATCATGTCGCCGCAGGCGCCCACCAGCGCGTTGAGGGCTATCAAGAGCAGCGGCACACCGAGCAGAATCAAGGCCGCCAACCCACCGGCGAGGGTCGTGCGCGACGTACTCGCCTCGCGGGCGATCAGGCTGTCGCGGAAGACGCGCTCCCCCGGCGCCGCACCAAAGGCATTGAGGTTCGGGACGATAGGCATACCCATGGGCACCCTCCATCAGCGGCCGTCAGCGACCGGTATCGAGTAGCACCGGCGCTGCGGCCGAACGCTGCAACGCCCGCCGCGGGTTGACCCTCCACGCCGGGCAGACCCAGCGCCCACGCTCGCAGCGCAGCACACCGCTCTCACCATGCCCCAGACGGTACGCCGGGGCGCTCAACGCGGTCCCGGCGAGCGGCGCCAGCCGCGCCACCGCAAAGCGTGCGATCATACTGTGCGTCACCACACCCACCGCACCCCGCGGATGCCGCTCGCACATCATCTCCAGCGCACCGACAATCCGCGCCTCGGCCTGCCGGCGCGTTTCGCCGCCGGGAAACGGCACGTCCACCTCGCCGCCATACCAGCGCGCCACAATGGCATCGTGGTCCCGCCACATCCTGCGGTCGCCACGTCCATCGAACCTGCCGACATCAATCTCCCGCACGTCCGCGCAGACCGCAGCCGCGCAGCCGAGTGCCGCGCTCAGAATGGCGGCGGTCTCTGCGGAGCGTCGCAAGGGGCTGGTATACAGTGCAGCCAGCGGTGTCCCTTGCAGCCAACCGGCCGCCTCGACGGACTGACGCCGGCCTCGCTCCGTCAGCCCGGCATCGTAAGCATTGCCATTGGACAGGACGGAGCGCACGTTGGCATGGCTCTCGCCGTGCCGCAGGAGGTAGATGGTCGTGCCGTCGTCCTGACCCATCGCGTTGCCACGTCAGCCCCACACAGTCTCCTCGCCAAGTCTAACGCACCCCCCAACGCACCGGCCCTCGCTCCACTAGAGTCTTGCACGATTGTATCAATTAAACGATGCCTGTCTAGCCTCGTCCCCTCCATCGCCCGGCTGCTGCTGTAGGGGCAACCCTTGTGGTTGCCCTCGTCCCCCTGCGGAGCGGGTGCCATAGAGGACCGGCATCCCACTCCCCAGCCGACTACTGTTAGCCCCCCGGCGCTGCTAGACTATTGATAGGACCTACCTGCCGACGACCTCGTGCCGGATGCGACCCCGCGAGAGATGACGATGGAGCAGCTACCCGTCTACCTGGACCACGCCGCCACCACGCCGGTCCACCCGGACGTGCTGGCCGCCATGCTGCCCTATTGGCGCGCGGCCCCGGGGAACCCGTCGAGCATCTACGGTTGGGGACGCGAAGCTCGCCATGCCCTCGATTCCGCCCGCGATACCGTCGCGCAGGTCCTGAACTGCCGGCCGCGCGAGGTGATCTTCACCGGCGGCGGCACCGAAGCGGACAACGCGGCTTTGCAGGGGACGGCCTTTGCCAACTTCGACCGCGGCAACCACCTGATTACCTGCGCCATCGAGCACCACGCCATCCTGCACACGTGCGAGTTTCTGGAGCAGTTCGGTTTCGAGACCACCGTGCTCCCCGTGGACGAGTACGGGCAGGTGGACCCCGGCGCCGTCGCAGCGGCCATCCGGCCGGAGACCATTCTCGTCTCGATCATGTATGCCAACAACGAAGTCGGCACGATCCAGCCCATCCGCGACATTGCCCGTGTCGCCCACGAGCGCGGCGTGCTCGTCCACACCGACGCGGTGCAAGCGGGCGGCGCCCTCCCGCTCGACGTGAGCGCGCTGGGCGTGGACCTGCTCTCGCTGGCTGGGCACAAGTTCTACGGACCCAAGGGCACGGGAGTCCTCTACGTGCGCGAAGGCGCCGAGTGGCAGCCGCAGCAACAGGGGGGCAGCCAGGAGCGCAACCAACGCGCTGGCACCGAGAACACGGCTGGGATCGTGGGTCTGGCGAAGGCACTCGACCTCGCCCACGCGCAGCTCGCCGCCCGGTGCGCCCACGATCAGTACCTCCGGGACCGGCTGATTACCGGACTGCTAACCGACATCCCGGACGCCAGGCTCACCGGGCATCCCACCAACCGCCTACCCAACAGCGCCAGCTTCTGCTTTCACAACGTCGAAGGCGAGAGTATCCTGCTGGGACTCGATGTCAAGAGCATCTACGCTTCGAGCGGTTCGGCCTGCACCTCCGGATCGCTGGAGTTGTCGCACGTGCTGGAGGCGCTCGGTCTGCCGGCCGAGTGGGCGCGCGGCTCGCTCCGCCTCACAGTGGGGCTGGACAACACCGCAGCCCAGATTGATTACGTCCTCCGCGAGCTACCGGCATTGATCGAGACGCTGCGTGCCATGGCTCCGCCGACAACACCCTTGGCAGCGGCATCGTGAGTTCGCCGTCCGCACAAGCTACCCAAGTCTGCTCGCGCCACGGCGACCGCGAGACCTTGCTGATGTGCGGCCGCTGCGGCCAGCCTTACTGCACCGACTGTCTGATTCACACGCCGGCCGGGCAGCGTTGCCACCAATGCGCGGGTGTCAGCCGCCACGCCGCCGGGCAAGCAACTTGGACGGCCGTGTGGCAGACGGTTGCTATTGCGGCCGCCGCCAGCGCCGGTGCGCTCATCCTCAGCGGCTGGTGGTTCATCCTGCTGCTCGCGGCTATCGCCGGCTTTGCGGGCGCCACCCGCTGGGCGCCGCTGGTCAATCGCCACACGCGCAATCGTAGCTTGGCGATCATGGCCCTGAGCTTCTTCGGCGGCACCGTCCTCGGCCCGCTCATCTTTGCCCTGGGGCTGATGCTCGTGCAGGGTACATTCGCCCCCGGCACCGCTCTCGCCTTTGCACTCGGCAACCCGTTGCTGCTGCTCTTCACCGCCCTCGCCGCCGGCATCGCCTGGTGGCGCTTACGGTAGTCTGAGCTACCCTGTGGCCCCGGAGACCACAGAGAAGGAGCGAGCGAGGGAGCGGCTGCCATCCGTCACTCCGCGCAGCCGGGAATCCACGTCCCCCCGCAGTGCGGGGGGACCATAGGGGGGCCTAAGCACTAGCCACCGGCATTAGCCCCTTCCCTTCAGGGAGGGGGTTGGGGGTAGGTGCGCCGCAGCCTGGGCATCCGTCGGATCGCGCGGCCCAAGCGTATCGTCGGCTGCCGGGAGAATGACCGTGAAGCCGGTGCCCTCCTCGGCGCTACTCGTGGCCGTGATCTCGCCCTCGTGGGCCGCGACGATTTCCTGGGCGATAGCCAACCCTAAGCCCGTGCCGTCCACCCCCTGAGCACGAGACTTCTCGACACGATAGAACCGCTCGAAGATATGGGGCAAATCCGCCGCCGGAATTACGCTGTCGGTGTTATGGACCGTCACCCAGACCGTTGGTGGTGCGGCCGTGCTGCCATTCTCCGCCGTCCGCTGTCTCCACACTACCCGACCGTCCAACGGCTGGTCCAGCCTCGGCGTGTCATCGGTCGCCACGACGAATGCACCGTTCACGGCCGGCGCGGCAGGGTCCTGTGCCGGCCGGCCCGCGCCAGCGCTGATGGTGATGGTGGCGCCCTCGGGCGCATACTTGGCCGCATTCTCAGCCAGGTTTGCCAAGAGCCGCTCCAACAGGCGCGCGTCACCATGCCAGCTATAGGCGGCGCTGGTATCAAAGTCCAGCACCAACTTCTGTCCAGCCTGATCGGTGAGCGGGGTGATGCGCGCCGCTGTTACACGCAGCAGTTCAGAGAGGTCCACCGCCTCGCGCTCTATCGGCAACTGTCCTCCTTCGATCCTGGAGAGGTACAGCAGCGCCTCGACCAGCCGGCGCATCCGCTCGGCCTCATCGTGGATGATGCGCCCCGCTTCCGCGCTGGCGGCCGGGTCGCGCACCTCGCCCTCGACCAACGCCTGCGCCCAGCCTTGCAGCGAGGTCAGGGGGGTCCGTAGCTCGTGCGAGGCGTTGGCGAGGAAGGCTC
>JAJDZR010000280.1 GCA_022824545.1 Chloroflexota bacterium | reverse complement strand
CTCGGGATCGGCGAAGAACGCCAGCTCGACCATCCCCAGGTCGGCGGGTGGCATGAGCGTCTGGCCACCCAAGCGCTCTGCCTTGTCCAGCGAGTCCTGCAAGTCCTCCACCTGCACAAAGAAGGTGACCCCGGCCCCTTCGGGATTCTCACCCACACCGCCGGCAATGCCTTCCTCGGACTGCGTATCTACGAGGCCGTAGTTCATTGGATTGTCCGCGGTGATCTTCCACTCGAAGAGATCGCCATAGAACCGCTGAAGCCTGTCTCCGTCCTTGCCCAAGACTTCGAAGTGTACGACCGGTTTGCCCATCTTGCTCTCCGTTGCTGTGATACGGCCGCGCGACACGACCTTATGTTCTAACGGCAGACATCCGGCGGCGCCTCGCCAGCAACCTGCCGATCCGAATATCAGGACGCTCGGTTGCCGGCGGTGACACCTGCTATACTGATGGGACGCGGCAGGGTAGCTCAAACGGCAGAGCAGCGGACTCATAAGCCGCCGGTTGTGGGTTCAAGTCCCACCCCTGCCACCAGCCTCGCCCCCGGTTTTGCCGCGTTCTACCGGCCCTCCGCACGACCAGCACGTTTGGGCTTCCACTAGCGGGCTATCCCTCAGCCATAGCGAGGCGGTGGCACCTGCTATACTGGCGCCACACGGCAGGGTAGCTCACCCCCGGATTGGTCGCGTCCGCCGGGGCCGGGTGTTCGGAATCCCACTGCCGGGCTACCCCCACAGGCATAGCGAGGAGGTGCCCGATGTCCATACTCCACCGTCTGCTCGGAATCTACGTTGTCGGGGTAGCCGCCGTGGTCGCCGTGAGCCTGCTGGCCACGCTGATCTGGTCCAACGGCGCCGGTAGCCCGATCTGGCCGACCGTGAACTGGCTCCAGGCCATTGCCATCATCATCGTGTTGGTTGTGAACGTCCTCCGCAAGCGCGCCCTGGACGCGAACGGGTCCGACGGCTCCATTACCCGTGACTACCTGGAAGTCAACCTGCTCTTCTACGTCTCTATCGTCGTGACCGTCTGGTTCTTCTGGAACTGGCTGTTCTTCGGCTTCTTCCCGGACAATGAGCCGGCCGGCGCCGCCAGCGACACGCACACGCTGCTGTGGCCATTCATCAACGCGCTCGACATCCCGCTCCTCGGCGCCACCGGCTACCACCTCTGGCGCAAAGCCGCCGCCTGAGCCGGCGCTGCGACGCACAACGCACAATGTCCTCGGCGGTCAGCCAACTCACCTTGTAGGGGAGTCTCCCTTGTGGCTGCCCTTGCCCCGGCAATGGCCGAAAAGGCAACCGCAAGGATTGCCCCTAGAGCGGGGGCGTGAACTCCCCTTCCCTGGTGGGGAAGGGCCGGGGGTAGGTCCAGTATTAGGTTCCGTTGATATTTCCCGGTCGTTCCCGGTTTCGCGGGAATCCATGTCCCCCTGCCGCAGCGGGGGGACCATAGGGGGGCCAGCACGAACCAATGGGGTTGGTGTCAGCGCCGACTGTCCCAAATGTCAACACAACCTAGTCCCCGCTGTCGAGCAGGCGTTGCACGAGCGCCCGCGCCTCGTCCAGGCTCCCGACGAAGCGGTCCTGCGGAACGTGATCGAAAACGCCGATGGAGTTGAGGGTCTTGGCAACCGAGTCGGAGAGGCTCATCATCACGCATTCGGTGTTCTCTTCAGCGGCACTGCCAATGAGTTGCTCCATGACCAGAGCGGCGCTGTCGTCCATGTGGGTGGTTCTGGAGAAGTCGAAGATCACGACTTCGTGCTCCTGGATGTCCGCACCAATCACCCGCGCCAGTTCATTGGCGGAGGCGACGGAGAAACGACCCCGCAGGGCGACCAGCCCGATCCGAGCCTGGTAGGAGTCAGCTTCCCCCGCTCCCATCTCGTCTGCCGTGGCTGCCCGATCGGGCAAAAACGCTTGGTCCAGCAGCGGCACGGATACCACGCTGTCAAGCTCCAGCCGCTCGGACTCTTTGGCGCGGGCAATTCCGGCAGCAATCAGCCCCAGAGCCACAGCGGTAATGAGGCCAACGAATACGGTGAGGATGAGGGTGAGGAGCATGATGACCAGATAATCGCGCCGGATGTGGCGAATGCGGGTGAGAAAACGCCAGTCAATGATGTCCCAGCCGACTTTCATCAGGATGCCGGCGAGCACGGCGTGGGGGATAGGCTCGGTGATTTCCCCGATGCCCAGGACCAGCGCCAGCAGGACGGCCGAGCGCAAGACGCCGGAGACGGGGGTGCGGCCGCCGGCGCGGATATTGACCACCGTGCCCATGGTCGCTCCGGCGCCGGGGAGACCACCGACCAGCCCGGCGGCGACGTTGCCGATGCCTTGACCCACCAGCTCGCGGTTGGGATTGTGAGACGTGCGGGTGAGGGCATCGGCCACCAGCGAGGTCAGCAGACTGTCAATGGAGCCGAGGAGTGCAAGAATGAACGCCGGTTGCAAGAAGCCGACGAGGACGCCAGGTGCAAGCACCGGCCATTGAAGCTGGGGCAGGCCCGTCGGCACGGCCCCGATGACCGGAGCGGTGCTGAACCAGATAAACGCCAGCACCGTGCCGGCGATCAAGGCGGCGAGGGGCGCGGGTAGAAATCTGCGGAGGCGGCCGGGCCAGAAGACGTTTACCGCGAGTGCCACGGCACCGACAACCAGGGCATCCACGTTGAGGCGCGCCACCGCATCGGGCCAGGCGCGGATGGAGTTGAGCGGCCCTCCCGACACGGCGCTGGCGCCGATGAACGGCAGGGCCTGAATGGTGATGATGATGATGCCAATGCCGGACATGAACCCGGAGATCACGGAGTACGGCGTGTAGGCGACGAAGCTGCCGATTCGCAGGATACCGAGGGCAATTTGCAGCAGACCGGCCAGCATGACGATGGTGAAGGCTTCGGGAAGGCTGTTCGCGTGCTGAGTGACGATGACCGCCATGGCAATAGTCATTGGCCCGGTAGGGCCGGAGATTTGGGAGGGTGTGCCGCCGAATACCGCCGCGAAAAAGCCGACCGCGATGGCACTGTATATGCCGGCGATGGGGCCGAGACCCGACGCGACGCCAAAAGCCAGGGCTACCGGCAACGCCACGACCGCCGCCGTAACCCCGCCGAAGATGTCCCCGGAGAGCGTCCGGGAGCTATAGGAGATACGCATGTGTCAGTCCAACGTAATGGTGCTGCGGTCGTCTACGGATGAGCTTTTTGCCAGCACACCACCGGCAAAGGCAAGCACGACAATGCTAACGCCGACGATGATAGAGCGGCCAGCAGCGGCTCGCAAAGACCTTGGGGCGGAAGATTTGCTCCAATGGTAGAGGCAGTGAACAGCTACCGGCTACCTAATGCACGGCTGGCTCGCCACCGACGAGGGAGGGGAGGAACGTCACCGCATCGCCGTCACTGAGCACCGTCCCCCGATGGTGCTGCACGTCATTGACCATAATGACCACGGCTTCCTCGGCCATACCGAGGTGCTCGCAGAGCGCGTCCACGTTACTGCCCGCGGGAATCTCGACAGTCGCCCTCCGGCCGCTGCCGTCGGCCGGCAAGAAGCGTTTCGTGTCGCCGAAGAAATGCACCTCGATCTTCATGCTCGCTCTCCAGGCGGACCTACCGTAGCCAGGTTGGGACCCCCCTTCAACTTCCCCCGTGCCGACCGGGCAGGGAACAAGCCCGTCCCCCTGCCGCAGCGGGGGGACCATAGGGGGGCCTGTCGGTGAGGACCGCAGAGCCAGGCGCCTCACGACACCCGGCTCTGCGGTCTCACGACCATGCTGCTCGCGCGAGAACACTCAGGACTCGTGGGTCGCGCGATAGACGCGCTCCGGCACGAGTGGGAGCTCCATGATCCACTTCCCGGTAGCGTCGGCGACTGCGCTGGCGAGCGCCGCCGGTCCGGGCGCAATCGGTGGCTCGCCGATCCCCTTCACACCATAGGGACCGTTCTTGGTCGGCTCCTCGACGATTACGCTGGCGATATCGGGAAAGTCCACAGTGGTCGGCAGGCGGTAGTCGAGTAGGCCGGGATTGAGGTTGTGGCCATCCTGGTCGTACTGCATAGCCTCCATCAAGCCCCAGGCAAAGCCTTGCACCAGACCGCCTTCCATCTGGCCTTCCGAGGCCATCGGGTTGATCGCTTTGCCCGCATCGAGCGAGTTGTATAGCTCGCGGATCCAGACCTTGCCGGTCTCGGGGTCCACCTCGACCTTGCCGATCTGAGCCGCCGTGGTCGTCGCGCTCGGCTGGCTGGCGAAGGTGCCCTTGCCCATGACCGGGCCGCCACGCTCGCGGAGCGCAAACTGCGCCAGTTGTGCGATGGAAACGGACTCACCGGGCTTCTCTTTCACGACGACGGCGCCACCGCGCAGCTCGAGTAGCTCCAGCGGCGCTTCCAGGTGCTCGGCAGCCAACTCCAGGAGCCGCTGCTTGGCGTCTTCCGCCGCTCGCTTGACGGCATTGCCCATGCTGAAGGTCACGACCGAGCCGCCGCTGCCGGTGGCGAACGGCGCCGAGTCCGTATCACCGCGCACGGTCGTCACGTCGTCGTAGGGCACCGTGAGCACCTCAGCGGCGATCTGCGCCATCGCCGTATCCGTGCCGGTAATGTCCATCAGGCCGGAGAAGACGTGTACCGAGCCGTCGTCATGCACGGACACCACCGCCGTACCCGGCCCGGCACCGTTGGTCCACTCGCCGACGGCCACGCCCCAGCCCTCGTTCGGCCCCGACGTGCGATCAGCCCAGCCCGCTGCGTCGGCGACCGCCTGGAGCGTCTCCTTGAAGGCGATCTGGTCACCCTCGCGCATGTTCTTCAGGCGAATATCAACCGGGTCAATGCCCAGGTCTTCCGCGATGATGTTCAACTGCGTCTCACCGGCAAACGTCGCTTGCGGAGCGCCCGGCGCCCGGTAGGCCCCCGGCGCCGGCTTGCAGGTGTTCACGTCGAAGGCGTCGAACTTGAAATGCTCGACATTGTAGACACCCTTCGTTCGCATCGTGGCGTAGCCACCGCCCTGACCAACGCCGGTATCCCACAGCGCCCACGCCTGGCGCGCCACAATCGTGCCGTCGTGCTTGACACCGGTCTTGATCGTGATGTGGGCGCCGGGAGCGGGCCGCCCGTCCACGAACTCCTCGTGCCGCGAATACACCATCTTCACCGGCCGCCGCGTCTTCTGCGCCAGCAGCACGGCATACGTGTCCACGATGCCCCCGAACTTAGCGCCAAACCCACCACCAATCGTCATCCCGTGGACGTTGATCTTGTTCGTGGGGAGACGCAGCGAGTTGGCGAGGTTGCTGCGGACGCCGAACGGCCCTTGCGTGCTCGTCCACACGGTCACTTTCCCGCCCACATCCACGTCGGCCACCGTGACCTGCGGCTCGATGTAGGTTTGGTGGGCGCGGGGGATGTAGAAGGTGTGCGTATAGACGCGGTCCGATTCCGCGAACCCGGCCTCCACGTCGCCTTCGACGCTATGGTGCTCGCCGGCGACGTTATTGAGCTTCGTCACACCCCAGGGGTTATCGGCCGGCGCGTCGAGCGGCTCGGTGCCCTCGTTAATCACCGGCATCGATTCCTTGATCGAGTCGAGCACGTGCCCCGATCCTTGCAGCGGCTCGTACTCCACCTCGATCAGGTCTGCCGCCTCTTCCGCCAGCTCCTTGGTCGTCGCGGCGATGGCCGCGACCTTCTCGCCCTCGTAATGCACCTTGTCCTGGGCAAAGAGCGTCTGCACCCGGCGGGTGGCGTGCATCTCTTCCTCGACGACGAGCGCCTGGTCCGTGGCCAGTGATTCTTGCGTAATCACGGCCAGGACCCCGGGCAGCTGCTCGGCCTTGCTCGTATCAATCTTCTTGATGAGCGCGTGCGGGTGGGGGCTGCGGAGGAAGACGCCCCACAGCATCCCCGGTGGCGACACGTCGGCAGCGTACAGGGCGCGGCCGGTCACTTTCTC
>JAJDZR010000039.1 GCA_022824545.1 Chloroflexota bacterium | reverse complement strand
AGCTTGCGGTCCCCGGCAAAGGCGCGGGCAATGGCGACGCGCTGCTTCTCGCCGCCGCTCAACTGGCCGGGATAGCGGTCGTAGTAGCTGGCATTCAGCTGCACCGATTCCAGCAGCGCCTCGACCTGCCGGCGCGCCGCGGCGCCCTGCACGCCGCTGACCAACGCGAGCGGGCGCGTGAGAATCCGGCCGACCGTGTGGCGGGGATTGAGCGAGGCCTCCGGGTTCTGGAATACCATCTGCAGGTGGCGCTGCAACGCCGGATTGCGCTGCCGCACGGTGACGGAGAGGTCCTGTCCTTCGAAAGCAACGGTGCCGAACGTCGGCGCCAGTAGGCCGGCCACGACGTTTCCCAACGTGCTTTTGCCACAGCCGCTTTCGCCGACCAGCGCCACGGTCTCGCCGGCCCGCACCCGTAGCGATACCCGCTCGACGGCTTTGACCGGCTGTTGCCGGCGCCGCCAAATCGTCTGCCACCAGCGCCCGAACCGCGAGCCGCTGGGCTGCCGATAGTTGTAGTAGTGGCTCAACTCTTGTACTTCGAGCAGCGGCGGCCCGTTCGCAGCGGCGGCCGGAGCAGTTGGCTCGGGAGCCGCCGCAGCCGGTGCGGCGGCCGCCCGCCTCTGGAGCACTGGCGTCTCCTCCCAGAAGTGGCAGCGGCTGCGATGGTCGTCGCTCACCGCCGCCGGCTTGGGCGGCACCTCGACGCACTGTGCCCGCGCCAGTTGGCAGCGTGGCGCAAACGTACAGCCCGGCAGCCGCACGTGCGGTGGCGGTAGCGAGCCGGGGATCGCATCGAGCCGCGCTCCCGCGCCGCCACTGATGCGCGGCACGCAACCCAAGAGGCCGGCGGTGTACGGGTGGCGGGGCTGGTGAAACAGCGCACCGGCCGTGCCGGTCTCGACCACTTCCCCCGCGTACATCACTGCCACCCGGTCGCAGACCTGGGCGATCACGCCCAGGTTGTGGCTGATGAACAGCACTGCGGATTCGAACTCATGCTTGAGGTCTTTCACCAGGTCGAGAATTGTTGCCTCGGTCGTCACGTCCAGGCCGGTCGTCGGCTCGTCGAGGATCAGTAGCTCCGGCGAGCACACCAGTCCCAAGGCGATCACCACGCGCTGCTGCTGGCCGCCCGATAGCTGGTGGGGATACCGCCGGGCGATACGCTCCGGATCAGGCAGCCCCACGCGCCGAAATAGCTCCAGCGCCCGTGCCCAGGCGACCTCGCGCCCGACGCGCTCGTGCTCGCGGTAGGCCTCGGCCACCTGCTCCCCGACGATGATGGCTGGGTTGAGCGCGGTTTGCGGGTCCTGATAGACCATTGCGAGACGCTTGCCGCGCAGCCCCCGTAGCTGGGACTCCGATAAGCCGAGCAGGCTTTCCCCGCCGAGGCGGATGTCGCCGCGCGCGATGCGGCCGGCAGTGCCCAAGTAGCGCATGATGGCGAAAGCCAGGGTGCTCTTGCCGCAGCCGGACTCGCCCACGATTCCCAACGTCTCGCCGCGGCGAATGTGCAAAGAGACGCCACGCACCGCCCGGACGGCGTGCTCGCCCGCTCCGTACCGAATATGGAGGTCCTCGACCTCCAAGACGGGCGTCCGGTCGTTGCGCCGCGCAGTGTGGACTGCCAAGCTCACCCCTCCCTAGCGCCGGCCCGGCTCCAGCACACGAGTCAGGCCGTCGGCGCAGAGATTGGTGCCGATGACGAGCGACGCGATCCCTAACGAGGGGAACAGCACCATCCACGGCGCAAATCCGATGAAGTGCCGCGCCTCGCTCACCATCAGTCCCCAATCGGGGTGCGGTGGCTGGAGGCCGAGGCCCAGAAAGCCGAGCGACGCCGCCAAGAGGATGGCGTAGCTCACACGGATGGCGCCCTCGACGACAATCGGCGCAATGGCGTTGGGCAGCACCTCACGGGTCATAATGTAGAAGCTGGATTCGCCGCGCACCCGCGCCGCGTCCACGTACTGCATCGTCCGCAGGCTCAAAGCCACGCTGCGGACGACGCGGGCCACGTTCGGCATGAACACCAGGCCAATGGCCAGCACGACGTTCTGGGTCTCCGGCCCCAGCATCGTGAGCACCAGCAGCGCAAGCAGCAGCGCCGGGAACGCCATCAGCGCATCCATGAGCCGCATCAGTAGCTCGTCGAGCCGCCCGCCGGCGTAGCCAGCGACCAACCCCACCGTCACGCCTAGGAGCAGCCCGAACGCGGTGGAGACGGTTGACAGGAGCAAGATACTCCGCGCGCCGATTAGCACCCGACTGAAGATGTCGCGTCCGAACTGGTCGGTCCCAAAGAAGTAGCTGGCCGACGGCCCTTGCAGCTTGTCTTCCAGGTGGAACTCGGTGGCCGGATAAGGTGCCGCGAGCGGCCCGAGGATCGCCATGAGCACGTGGATACCGAGGATTACCAGCCCGATGACGACCAAGGGCTGGGTGCCGAGCCGCCGCATCCCCCTCCGGAGCCGCTGCCCCACGCTCCGACGATAGTCGGCGGCCGCAGCGTGTTTGGGATCGTTCGTGCGCGCCATGCCTCCGCTTCCCTCGGTCCTTTCTTCATCCGTGCGCGTCAGTTGCAAGAGGCAAGCACTCTGCTACTGACCACAACACCATTCCGGCGCTCCGTGTCAATACCCATACTTGGAATTGGATGGAGACGGGTTCAAAGTATAGTCCTAGACTTGGCGGCTACCGTTGCAGAGGCTAGTATCTGGGATAGTGGAATTATAGGTATGCGCGTCCGCGTGGTTGAATCATGAGAGGAGCATCTCGGGATGTTCGGAATGATAACGTTGGAGCATTGGCAATATCCACTTCAAGGTGCTCTGCACGGGCTTGAGTACGCAGCGGAGGGGACACACAACGGCCTCCGCTTCAAGTGTGTATGGCGAGTAAAACCGGAGCGAATTCGGGATAGGATACGCGAGATTGGTGAGCGCTTGCGCTCCGGACCGGTTGACCCACGAGACGATTGGGAGCTTGCACCAGGAAACCTTTCCGAGATCTACTTGCGCCACTATCTGGCGGCGCTACGCGGCACCTCCGCCGTGCAAGCGAGTGACATTGGCAAGGAGGACGGAAGAAGGCATGGCATATCATACGCAGCTAGCTGCGCCGGCGGAGTGCTGCTCGATTCGGCAATGTCAGCCAAGAGGCGGGTACTAGAGGCTACGGTATTGGAGCGCAAGCAGTCCGTCGAAGCACACTTAGCCGATCCGACCCGTACAGTCCCGGTGGAGCAAAACGAATCCGAGCACTGGGTTCAAGGCAAGACGACACGCTCTTTCTGGGAAGGGTACCTAGTCGGCCTCTCCGAAGCCCTGGCGTTGGTCCACGACGAGAATCTGAACGTAGTACCATTCCGTCACAGCGAGGCAAGGGCCCGCGCGACGTTAGGCACCCCTGCGGAGTTTCGGGTCGGTGTCACGGCGCTGCTGACCCCTACGCTGGTGTCGGGCGCTGGACGGCGGGTGAAGAGGCTGCGTCTCCCATGGTCCCTGCTGCCGACCCCGTATCAGCAGGTAGCCTTGGCCACCGTGCGGGAGGCCGCTCTGTCCGAGGTGGCGGACTTCCCGAAGGCGACTATCCATTTCGTGTTTAGCGAGGTCCCGACGGAATTGGTGTCCCTTATAGACGAACTGGGACGACAGTATCCTCGGATCAGCTATGGGCTAGAAGAACGGAAGTCGTGATGCAGCGACCCAGGCAGCTGCGTGATGGGGAGGTCCAGATGAGCGGATGTGAGTGTCGTGAGCTAAAGCGCGTTACCGCGGGCGCTGGCTTGAGTGCCCATGACTATGCGCGCGGGCATCTGCGTGTACTGGTTGCGGACGTCGAGCAGTGGGAATCCCTCTATGGTTGTCCTGAGACGGGAAGACTGTGGAAACTATATTTCGAGCAGCCGGAGCGCTATGGTGCAAGGTGGCCGCAGCTAGTGCAAGTCCCATCTGAGGAAGCGGCTAGGGAGTTTGGCTGGTCGCCGACGCCTGACGAACGGCTCTCGGTAATCCGGGCGGCTCAACGACCTGGACAACCACGCGATCAGCAGAGTCAAACATGCAACTGCCGCAATTTGAAGCGTGTAATCAAGGGGCCTGACAAGTACGCCGATGGACACTTGCGTGTCCTGGCCTACAACAGCGATTTGTGGGAGACGCTGCTGGGCTGTCCCGAGACGGGTAGGCTGTGGAAAAGGTACAAGGTCTTCCCGGAGTACCATGGTGGAGGGTGGTCGGTGCTCGTGCAGGTCACACCCCGTGAGGCGGCTAGGGAGTTTGGCTGGTCGCCGGCGCCTGACGAACGGCTCCTGTCTATCCGTGCCGCTCCGGACAGTAGACCGGGCATACCGCTGAGTGTCCTGGGATCAGGATAGCCACGACCGGCCAGTGACGACCACGGCCTGTCCGGGGAGGTCCGGCGTCACCGCCTATGTGTCGCGCGGGCCGCCGGTGAGCGTGGAAGCGCGCCAGGAGCCGCTGCCGGAAGCGCTGACGATAGTCGGCGGCCGTAGCGTGTTCGGGATCGTATATGCCGATCATGCCTCCGGTACTCTCGTTCCCCGCCTCGTCCCGTTGGGTTAGCTGTAGCGGATACGCGGGTTGAGACGCGCGTAGAGCAGATCGGCGAGCAGATTCGCGCCCGCGTAGATGAGCGCGATCAGCATGGCGACGCCCTGCAG
>JAJDZR010000065.1 GCA_022824545.1 Chloroflexota bacterium | reverse complement strand
TGTTGCCACCCCGGTCGCACTGGTCCGCGCCGCCACTGTCGGGTGGCAGGCCGGGACCGCCGCGGCGCTCGCCGAAGAGTCGCGCGTCGGGGCAGAGCACTACGTAGCCGCGCCGGGCGAATTCCAGCCCGTAGGCGTAGTTGAGCCGGGTAATGGAGGCGCGTATCCGCGGATTGCCGTGATCCACGTCGGCAACGAGGTCTTTACCGTAGCGGCTGCCGTGACCGTGCAGGGCCAGGACGGCCGGTAATCGTTGCTGTGCTGGGCTACTGGGGCGGAAGAGCCACGCCGGGACCCACGTATCAGGTTCCGACTGATAGACCACTTTCTCGCGGAGGAGGCCATCGTCCGGTAGCTCTACCGTCTCAAGCACCTCCGGTGCCAAGGGGCAGGGATCGGGACGTGGCCCGGCCAGCTCGACAATCTTCACCCGCAGCCGCTCCTGCCAGTCGCGCCAGCTCGCCTCGTCGGTCGCGCGAAATCGCAGTGGCGCCGCCGGGAGCGCGGCATACTGCCGGTCTATCCAGTCGGCCAGCGAGAAATCGTAGGTTCGGCCGCTGGGTCCGGTGACGGTTGTGGCCGGTGTCATAGCGCCTCCTTCAGCCGCGAGCATGGTGCTGGCCCGCAGTGTGGCACGCTGGCGGCCCGGGCGCCAAGTACGCGGGCGTCAGCGCGGCGGCGGATTGGACCTACCCCCCGGCCCCTTCCCTCCAGGGAAGGGGAGTCCACCCGCGTCCACCTTGCGGGTCAACACGCTGCGGCCGCCGGTTGCCGGTGGTGGCTGCCGGTTCTATACTATTAGGGAGGTGGATGGCAGTTTCGGTCTGTGTCTTGTGCCTCGCGGCACGGCTGGGCCGGACGGTTGAGGCATAGCCGACTCGAAAGGAGTGCCCGGGTGCAGTCAAGTCTGATCGGGAAGGTGCTGAAGGCGAGGCAGTACGCGCAAGAGCCGAAGCGGATCGAGATCGAGGACCTGAGTCTTCAATTTCGCGGTGAGAACGGCGACCACACGGTAACGTACAGCGATCGTGCATGGCACTGCACCTGTCATTTCTTTGCCGGCTGGGGATTCTGCTGTCATACGATGGCCCTCGAACGCATCCTCGGTGTGATGGTGCCGGTGAAGTCCGACTACCCCGAATCGCTCCAAGGCGCCGAGGTACTGATCCAGACACCCTGAGCATGAACACAGCCCCTTGATACCGCGTTCACACGGCCGGCGCCGGTAGATGCCACACCATCACTCCCGGTGTATCGTTCGGTAGTGTCTCCTGCGTCTTCCGGCGAGCGTTACACCAGTCGCTCCTGGCTCCCACAGCGCTCCTCGATTGGCTGACCGGTTCGGTGTCGGTATTCTCTACGCAATGCCTAAACCGGACGGTGCTCTTCACCCCACTTGCCCGCCGCTGCCGCCCGTAGCCGCCCTGGCAGTGTCCGATTCGCCGGGGTCTATTGCTGACGTGCGGGTCGTGCGCTCGGCCCGTCGCAAACGCACGGTCAGCGCGCGGCTGGTGGGGACACGCCTCGAAGTCCGCATCCCGGCGACGATGAGCGCGGCCGAGGAGCGGGAGGTGGTCGAACGCTTTGTCCGGCGATTTCGGGCGCAGGCCCAGCAGCGCGACAGCCTCGATTCCGCGGCGCTGGCGCGACGGGCGGACGCGCTCAACCAACGCTATTTCGGTGGCAAGCTGCGGATCGCCTCCGTCCGCTACGTCACCAACCAGCGGCGGCGATTTGGCAGTTGTAGCGTGAATACGGGGCGTATTCGGATTGCGGACCGCGTCGCTAGGCTGCCCGCCTGGGTGCGGGACTACGTGCTGCTGCACGAGTTGGCGCACCTCGTGCAACCGAACCACTCCCCGGCCTTCTGGCGGATCGTAAATCGCTATCCGCTTACCGAGCGGGCGCGGGGGTATCTGATGGCCGTTGGGATGGAAGCCAGTGAAGGACAGCTACCCGACGACGGGAGGCCGGGCCGATGAGCGCAGCGGGACAGCGAAAGAAGTCGGGTGGGCAGGAGAGCAACGCGCTCATCGCCAGGAATCGGCGCGCCTTCCACGACTATGCGTTCAGCGACCGCTACGAGGCCGGGATTGCGCTCCAAGGCACCGAGATCAAGTCCATCCGCGCCAGTCAGGCGAGCCTGCGAGAGGGCTACGTGCGCCTCGTAGACGGCGAGGCGTGGCTGGAGGGTGTGCATATTCCTCCCTATCTGGAGGGTAGCTACTACAATCACGAGCCGACCCGCCCCCGGCGACTGCTGCTGCACAAGTCGGAGCTACGCCAGCTAGAGCAGCAAACCGGCACCCGGGGCTACACGATTATCCCGCTGCGTCTGTACTACAAGCGGGGCCGGGTGAAGGTCGAGCTAGGGGTTGGTCGCGGCAAGCGCCAGTACGAGAAGCGCCAGACGCTGGCGGCCCGCGAAGCCCAGCGCGAGATGGACCGCGCCGTGCGCTCGCACGGACGGTAGCTGTTATTAGCTGTCAGCAATCAGCCGTCAGCCGGGCGAGTCACAGCGGTTGGTGGATGGGGCCATTGACAGGCGAGGCTGGACAGGTACAATGGTAGTAGAACTTATATTCTAAAGAAAAAGCCACACAGGCAATTCGTGCGGCGCGTTTGCGGCTATGCCCGGTATGCTTGTAGTGGGGAGGAGGTATGGCAACGATCAGCGTCACACCCGCAGCCTATGCCGGTATTTACCTGCCGACGGAAGCGGCTTCCTACTTGCGTGCGACGTTCCGACAGTCTCAGCGGCCACCGACCAGCCGCCGCATCCATTCGTGGATTACCTCCGGCTTGCTTGCTCGCCACTTGGCCGATATTCGTGGGCGCGAGCGAGTGATCGACTTCGCCGATCTCATCTCGTGCCAAGCGATAGCGAGCTTCAGGGCCGCCGGCATCCGTTTACAGGACATACGCAAGGCCGAGCAGTACTTTCGCGAACTCTATGGGATAGACAAACCGTTTGCCCGCCGGGCGTTCTGGCACTCCAGTCGCGACATCTTCGCCAAGCTGGGGGAGGTACTGGTTGCCGGCACTCGTGGTGGCCAGCTTGCACTGGGCATCCTCGACGACTGGGTAGTTCCCTTAAGGGTGGATATCGCCTTCGCTGGCGAGGACGATCTGGCCGCGGCGAACGAGTGGAAACCCGACTCTCAGATCAGTCTCCGGCCCAACGTTCAGTTCGGCCAGCCCTGCTTGGCAGGCACACGTATTCCTACGTGGTCGCTGTGGAGTTACGTCACGGCCGGCGACTCAGTCGAATACGTCGCTGAGGCCTATCACCTCAAGGTGGAAGACGTTGAGCAGGCAGTCGAGTGGGAAGACGGACTTCGGGCCGCGGTTTGAACCGCAGCACCGCTATGTCCTAGACAACCCAATCAGCCCTCGTTTCGCGTGCGCCCTCCGAGCGGCGCACTGGGACATCGTCTCGGTGAACGAGCTTTTTCGCGTTGAGCCGAATGAGTCGGTTGCCGATGAAGAGATCATCCCGCGTTGTGCCCAGCAGGGCCGGGCCTGGGTCACGCTTGATACGCGGGCACGCTGGCAGCACGATGCGGCCCTGCAGGAGCACCTCGTAAGCACGCTGTGGATACGGCCGCCGAGTAAGGACGGCATGTCGGCAGCGTACCTGCTCGCCGTTCTCGCTCGGGCTTTGGGACTATTCGACGGATTGCTCACTCGCCGTCGTCGCTATGCCGCCTACTGTGTAATTGGGTCGCAACTGGGGGCGTCGCTGAAGGAGATACCCGAGTTGCGCCGCCCTAGGCGCTGATGCCGGGCCTCCGGACCTGGTCTGGCCCCCCTATGGTCCCCCCGCACGGCGGGGAGACGTGGATTCCGGCCTGCGCCGGAATGACGGGCGCCTGGGCGCGATGAATCGCGCCCCTACGGGAGGGGCCAGGCCGGAATAGCCGCATCTATCTCGGCCATCAGGCGGATGGTCTCCTGCAACGCGGTGACGATCCGCCCGTAGTGCTCGATGTCATCGAACGTGAGGGTGCGGCCGCGCCGATCCTTCAGCCACTTGTCGCAGACTTGGTAGCCGCCGACGTGGAACTCCCATACCTCCGGCGGGATTCCGGCGAAATACTGCCCGTGCTGGCCGCGCCGCGGCAGATCGCGGCTGATGTAGACGCGGCCAGCGGTGAGCGGCTCGCCGGTTGTCGGGTCCGGGTCGCCGGGGGCGAGGTAGCGGGGGTGGCCCTTCTCGATTACGTCCTCGCCGGGGATGGGATATTGCACGGTGCTGGTGGCGAGGGCCGGTGCTTCGAGCAGGTGTAGGGCGACTAGCTCTGCGCCTTTGGCGGCCAGCGTGCGGAAGAGGGCGCGGTCGCTGGTGAGCGGCACGTGTGGGAAGTCTATGCGGAGGAACTCGGCGTAGCGGCTGCGATACGTCGGCGCGTGCAGCACGGCGTAGATGTAGTGGAACAGGTCTTCCGGGGTTATCTCGAACGAATCGTCCAATGATGGCGGCTTGTGCTCCAGGCGCCCATCCGGTACCCATTGCCCGTTCAGCCGGCCGCACACATCTTGCCAGAAGGTCTTGCTGAAGTTCGGCTGGCGCTCCTGCGGAAAGAGGCCCTCCCTGACTTCTTGCTCCGTCGGGTAGCGCCATAGGGGGAAGATGCTGCTTATGTCGTATACAGCAAGTGCTTTATGCGCGATGATATGCTGTGTGGCAAGAATGTCCCAATCGTCGCGAGTCTGTCGTGTTGCCATAATCGCCAAATTTTTCCCAGCCATCATATGGCGCATGACATCTGACCTTGGTCTACAAAAGTGTAGTAGGTGAACCGAATATCGAAAGGTCGGTAGAGAACCTGTGATGCGTGCTTATCGATGTCGGGATTGTCGCGCAAATCGGCCTGGGCGAGAGCGACCTTCCAATCTTGCGCGTCCCTTCCGAGAGAAAACTTGGCTCGTGCTTCTTCCGGAGGGATGGCAGCAAATTCCTCCATTGTCTTCTTCAGATCTTCATGGGTCCATTGGATCATCAGCCGATCGCGCGCTGTGACCATACCTACGGAGTTCACATGCATCGCGTCAGTGATCTTCCAGCCTTCTTCGTACTCAGTACGCAAGTCAGTATTCTGAGGGGTGAAGAGATAGAGGGGCGTAGCGGGAGCAAGCTTGGTCCAGTCGGTCTTGTCAATGTGGTGCGCTGCGAGCCAGCCGTACTTGTCCTTCCGCTCGCCCCATAGCTCGGCATGGTGGACGTGGGCTGGACCGTTCTTCCCACGGTCTTTCACAAACAGGCTGATCGCTACGCCCTGCTGGATGTCAAAAACGTTCTCATCCGGGCCGCCGTCGGGCGCTTGCTCGCGCTTGCGAGCGTTGCCGTGTAGATCGAGCACATAGATATCGGTGAAGGTCTGCATCAGCTGCTGGCGCATACCGCGGAAGGTGGGGTTATCCAGGTAGCCGTGGTTGGTGATGAATGCCAAGACACCCGCACCGGTTTTCTGGATCCGCCACTGGCCAAAACGGATGAACTTCACGTAGTCGTCTTGGAGCCACTTGGGATTCTTCTCACCGAGCGGCAGCCCGTCCACTTCGTAGTACGTCTGGAGGCGATCACCGATCCAGGTCCGTACCCGGCGTTTCCGACCCGTAGGACGATTTGTACGTGGGTCAATTGCGTCTACATCGCGCCAGCTTGCGTTCGCCGACTGCGCGGCATACGGCGGATTGCCGAGTACCACCATGATGGGGAGATCGCGCTTCACGTTGGCTGCGGCGTTGGCCTCGTCGGAGATATAGCGCGCCATCAACATATCCGAGTGCTGGACGGCTTCCTCCAGGGTGTTGGTCAGATAGACGCGGAGGCGGTCGTCGCCGGCAAAGTTGTAGGCCCAGGTGGCCCGTCGTTAGGGTGCAGGTCCTGGGCGGCGAGCTGCATACCGAGCTTGAAGTGGGCGACGGCATAAGCGCCCATGAGTATCTCGAAGCCGAACAACCGGGGTAGCAGGTGCTCGTGCATGAAGCCGGACCACATGCCGGCGTTGCGCTGTCGTCGGAACGTGTCCCGAATGCGATTCACGACGGCATAGAGGAAGGTGCCGGTGCCACAGGCCGGGTCGAGCACCAGCACACGCGGGTGTCCGTCCTCGGTGCGGGCTCTATCGGCCAGGCCGGCCGGGCACTTGAACCGTGTCTTGAGCAGGTGGTCCATCGAGCGCACGATGTAGGACACGACCGGCTCGGGGGTATAGTAGACGCCCCGCACTTTCCGACGATCGGCGTCATAGGCTGCCAGAAAGGTCTCGTAGAAGTGGATGACGGGGTCTTCGCGCCCGCTGCGCCGGCCGAAATCGGCGAGCACGGCATCCATATCCGTCTCGGCGAGCAGCTGCGCTAGGTCGTCTACATAGCCGGCATACGGCTCATCGTCCAATTCCGGGCCGGTGATGGTGTTGAAGAGCAGGCGCAGAAAGGGGTTGGTTTTGGGGATTTCCGCTGCCGCGCCGAGGCGTCGGAACGGTGCCGACCCGGTATGGTTGCAGCGGGCCGCGAACAGGCCGTAGGTGAGGGTTTGGGCGAACATGTCGGCGAACTCTTCCGCCGACTGGTCCGGCACGAGCGTTTGCTCGAAGGCCCGGCGTAGGTCGCGTAGCAGGTCGGAGGCGTCGTCGCGCTTCAGAGCTTGGAGGATGGCGCCGTGGAGCAGGCGCGTGAGGCGGGCGAGTCGCTGCGCCAGCTCCCGTGCATCGTTGACCGGCTCCGGATCACGGTTCAGAAAGGCCTGTAGTACCTCGATGGCTCGATCCCGGGCCGCTCCCTCGGCCGGCCGGATTCGCTGCCCGGATTCCAGCCGGCCCAACTGTACCTCTTCGCGCACCTCGCCGTTCACGTACCAGCGGAAAGTAAGGAAATCGGTGAGGATCAGGTTGGACAACGATTCACGGTAGCGTTGAAGCTGCTCCGTCTGTGCGATGCTGTCGAGCGAGGCGCCGGGTGTCTTAGCTTCGATATGGCCGATCTCGACCGGGCCGTGGTCGGCCGGGTAGGTGATGGCAAAGTCCAGGGCGTCCCAAGGTCCCCGCTTGGGATTGGTCGTGGCGGTGATGTCGGGTTCCAGGGCCTCCAGAAAGGCTTGGAGGTGGGGGTAGTAGCTCGGCTCGGTCGCGTTGCCGGCCTGTAGTGTGGTGCCAACCGCGTGAAGATATGCTTGCATAGGTGCGCGGGCCGCTGCCGTGTTGCTCATCGGGCTACCGCGCTCATCTTAGCAGGCGAGGAGGGGGCGGGACTCACCCCCGGTCCCCACTCCATCGCGGACCGCTAGAGCGGGGGAGTGGAGTCCCGTCCCGGATCGGGTACGGGACATGCTTTCGCGGGAATGACGGGGAGTAGGTATTTACATGGATGGACAGGATAGACAGGATGGGAGGCGGACCTCACCCCCCGGCCCCCTCTCCACCATGTGGAGAGGGGGAGTTAAAGGAAAAACGGGCCTGTAGGGGCGTCATTCATGACGCCCAGGGCGCGATCAATCGCGCCCCTACACGAAAAACCACCCTTGTCAGCCCTACGGCTTGGCCGGTAGCTGGGCTAATCGTGCTCCGCGTCGGGTGGGGGGAGGAGGTCGGGGCGGCGGGCGCGAGTGCGGGCGAGTGCCTGCTCGCGGCGCCAGGCGGCGATGGCGGCGTGGTGGCCACTGAGTAGCACGTCCGGGACGCGCCACCCGCGAAACTCGGCCGGGCGGGTGTAGTGGGGGTATTCCAGCACGCCGGCGCGGAACGATTCTTCATCGAGCGATTCGGCGCTGCCCAGCACGCCGGGCAGCAGCCGCGTGACCGCGTCGAGCACCACCAGCGCCGGTAGCTCCCCGCCACTGAGCACGTAATCGCCGATGGAGATTTCTTGATCCACGGCATGTTCGCGGACCCGCTCGTCAACCCCTTCATAGTGACCGCAGACTAGGACGAGGTGCGGACGCTGGGCCAGCTCGTCGGCGAGCGGCTGGCGCAACGGCGTGCCTTGCGGCGTGAGCAGGATGACGTGCCCGGCCGGGTCGCGCACCGCTTCGATGGCGGCGAATAGCGGCTCTGGTTTGAGTACCATGCCCGCGCCACCGCCGTAGGGATAGTCGTCTACGACGCGGTGGCGGTCGGTGGTCCAGTCGCGGATGTTGTGTACGGCGACGGTGAGCACACCGCTCTCGATAGCCCGCTGGATGCGGCCGGCGCCGAGGACGCTGGTGAACAGGTCGGGGAAGAGGGTGAGGATGTCTACGCGCATGGCGGCTCACCTCCCGGCCCGGCGGCGGCGCCGCCGGCGTATCGCGGGCTGCTTGGTCGTGGCGAGCAGCCCCGGAGGAAGCTCGACGATCAGCTGCCCGGCGGCGAGGTCTATCGTGCGGATCACCGTCTTCAAGGCCGGGATGAGCACTTCACCGCGCGGCCCCGGCACGACGTACACGTCGTTCGCGCCGGTGCTCAGGACCTCTTCGACCGTGCCCAGGTGCTCTCCGGCGGTGGTGTGTACCTGCAAGCCTACGATCTGATGCACGAAGTATTCGCCGGGCGGCAGCTCGATTGCTTCCGATTCGGGTACGTACACGTAGACGTACCGCTGGGCCACGGCCGCCTCGCGGGTATCTATCCCTTTGAACTTGAGCAGGGCCTCGGTGCCACGCACGCGGCAATGCTCGATCTCGTAGCGGTCATGCGTTTCGCCGAGGTAGAGCCGCTCCAGTTGCCGAAAGCGTTCCGGGGAGCGCCCCGTCGGCACAACCTTGACCTGCCCGCGCACGCCGAACGCGCCGATAATCCGGCCTACGGCGATCCAGCCGGCGGCCGATTCGTCCGGACCTAACCCCCGGCCCCTTCCCTGAAGGGAAGGGGAGTTCGTTCGCTGCGAGGCACGATTAGGCAATTTCGAGGATGACACGCTGGTGTTGGCGGTTGGCCGGGACGCCGAGGAGCGTGCGGATCGCGCGGGCGATGCGCCCCTCCTTGCCGATGACTTTGCCTTTGTCATCAGGATGCACGCGCAACTCCAGGATGACTGCGCGCGGCACTCTCCGTTCTTGCACCTCGACCGAGTCGGGGTGGTCCACCAGCGAGCGGGCGATGTAGAGGATCAACTCCCGCACGTTCCCCTCACTCCGCAGCGGTGGCCGCCGCTGCGGTGGGTTCCGGCGGGGCGGTAATCCGGTCGTGCTCATCGAGAACTCCGACGATCTTCAGTAGCTTGCGGACCCGGTCGGTCGGCTGGGCGCCTTTGCGGAGCCAATCGCGTGCCCGCTCGGGGTCAATCTGCACGGTTGATTTGCCGGTTTCGGGGTCTTTGACCACCG
>JAJDZR010000086.1 GCA_022824545.1 Chloroflexota bacterium | reverse complement strand
TGTTGCCCTTCGTTTGTGAGTCTAGGGAATCCATCCCACTCATACCCCCCATCCTGTCTATCCTGTCCATCCATGTAAATACCTACCCCTGCGAGAGGGAACCTCCCCGTCCCCCCGCCGCAGCGGGGGGACCATAGGGGGGCCGACGGCGCCGATCACTGCTGGCGGATGAACTTTTGCAGCCGGTCGTGGGTCGTCACCTCGCCGACGTAGATGTCCCCGCGGGAATCTACCCACAAGCTATGCGGCGAGGCCGCAAATTGGCCTGGTGCGTCGCCGCGCTCGCCCCACTGGGCCAGGATGTCACCATCGAGACTCATGATGGTCACGCCCGGACCGCGGGTGGTCCGGATGGGGCCGCGGCTGGTGATGGCTGGTCCTCCCTCAGCGATGTAGACCGTCTGGCCCGCATCGAGGCAGACGTCGTTGGGCGCGCCCAAGTCACCCCACTCCTCCAGATACGCTCCGTCGAGGGTGAAGTGCTGCACGCGGTTATTCCCCCGGTCGGTCACGAGCAGCCGGCCACGCGGGTCTACCCAGACGCTGTGGACGGGCCAGCCGAACTCACCCGGCCCCTTGCCCTTCGTTCCCCAGGACCGCCGGAGCGTCCCGTCCGCACTGAAAGCGTGTACGCGATATTGCCCGTAGCCGTCGGCGATGAACACGTCGCCTTGCGGTGACTGCACCGCGCGGGCCGGCTCGTTGAACGGCTCGCCCGGCGGCCCGGCTCGATCCGCCGTACCCCAGGTGGCCAGCAGCGTGCCGTCGAGACTCCAGTGCGTCACCGTATGGTTGCGGTCGGTGCAGTAAAGTGCGTCGTCGGGACCGATCCAAACGCCGTGCGCGAGGCTGAAGGCGTCCTCGCCCCAAGAGTGGAGCAGTTGCCCCTCGGGTGAGAACACCAGCATGGCCGCCTGCGGCTCTCGCTGCAAGACGTAAACCCGATCCTGCGAGTCGCAAGCGATCCCGGAGACGAGGCCCAGCGCCGGAAGCTGCGGGCTGCGCCCCCACTGCGCGTCTACGCGATAGGTATAGTTGCCGCTGCCGAATAACGCACTCATGCTGCCCCCTCCTGATCTCCAGTTGGTCGCCACGATACGAGGTTCCCAGGCGCCCGTCAACTACCAGCCCCCCTATGGTCCCCCCGCCGCGGCAAGGGGACCGTCGCTTCCCTCCCCTGGAGCTTGCTCCGGGGGAGGGTTAGGGTGGGGGCTAGGCGTGCTCCATAGTCGCTACAATATCGTGCTCGGAAGGAGATACCGATGGATTTGACGCAAGGGCCACCTCGTAGCCCCCGCGACGAACTAGGGGGGCTTACATTCCTGCCGCGGACGATTGACAAGATGCGCGCGCACCTCGCCGGCACCCTCGGCGAGTACAAAGCGAAGGTCGGCTACAGTGAGCGGCTGTTTGCGTTCCTGGACGTGACAGCCGACGAGTTCGAGGCAGTCGTCGCCGCGAATGCGGACGACGCCGGCGTGCTCGCTGCCCTTATGGAGCGTGCGCCGCGGAGCGCCGCCGAGATCGAGGCGTTCAACGCGCAGGCCAGGAGCTACCCGCAGGACGAGGCCGGCCGGCAGCGGCACCAAATGCTGCTGGAAGAAGCCGGGTATGGTCACCGCACGGACATCACGACCATGTTCGACCGCCTGGACCTCGACGACGGCCGCGACGTGCCGGTGCGCTCCTAGGACAGGCAGTGTGGCGGCCCCCTACCCCTCCGTAAACCGGAAGCCGTAGAGGCTCGCGTCGCGCAGATCAAAGCGCAGCCGCAGCGGCCGCTCCGGCCAGCGGTCGTCACCGTGCCGGTCGCCCCAGCGGACCGGGTACCGGAGTGAATCACCGGTCATCGGCGTGCAGTCGGCTGCCGTAAATCCGGGGAGCACCCGGCCCTGCTCGTCCTGCACCTCTACCGTAAGTGATCCACCGGCAGCAATGGTCGCGTTGAGTTCGACTTGACTGCCCCCCGGCCGGAGCGTGCGCGTGGTGATTGAGCCACCGGCCGGTCCGGCATCGCGCGAGATAAACCCGTCTCGGCGTACCTTGGCCAGCCCGATGGCCGGGAAGTGCCGCTTGCCGGACCGCACGTCGGCCCAATACTGCTCCCGCAATGCCTCGGTGTAGCACAGGCGCGCGGCGTGGCCCTCGTTGAAGCCCACGTAATACACCCACCACTCGTCACCGACCGTCATCGGCATGGAGTGGTAGAAGATCATGTGACTGTCGAACGTGCCCGGCGCACCCCGCGCGATCACCGGCTGGCGGTTGCCGAGCCGCTGCCAGTGGATCAGGTTCCGGCTCGCGGCCAGTTGCACGTCCACGATGGCGTACTCGTTCCCGCCGCCCAGACGACCGATGTCGAACGAGGCGTCGTACACCCAGATCAGCGCGAGAAACACGTCGCCGGTGCGGAAGACCATCACGCCATAGAACTCGCAGCGATGATCGTCGGGATGGTCGTAGAGCAGGATGGACTTGGCGGCGGCGAGCCGCTCCTCGGCCATGTCGTCATCGCGCTGGTCGGGGGCCAAGGCCAGCATCGGCTCCGTCCAGGTCGTGAAGGGCAGCCCGCCTGTGCCAGGCTTCGACCCGGTATCGGCGTCGTCTACCGACGTGCAGACCGCAAAGCAGCGCCGCTGCCACGGGCCGAGCGGTACGTGGACTTTGGGGAACAGTGCGTACTTGGCAATCGGAAAGCCGGCCGGTCCTTCCGGCGCGGTGCCGTCGTAGAGCTTGGTCGCACTGGACGTATCGCCGCGCTGGCGTCCGCGGATGACCGGGTTGTGCTCGTAGGGGTACCAGTGCAGCCCGTCGGCCGAGAACGAGACGCCATGGCCGCCCCAGCCGTCGTCGTCCCTGCCGACCCAGAAGTCCGACTTGTACCGCATCTCCGGCGGCTCAAGACCAGCCATCTCGGCGCAGTCCAGCATTCCGTGTCCGGGAGTCGCACCCGTCCGCGGCAGGATGTTGTTCGCTGTCAAGCCCTCGTATTGAAACCGGCCCAGGTTGGGGCGCTCCCAATTCAGCCCGTCATGGGAGGTGGCATAGCAGGAGAACATCTCCCCCACGTCTCGGCCGTAGGCGGGGAACGCGCCGTAGCTCGCGTACCACATGCGGAACAGCCCGTCGTGCGGGTCGCGGTGGACCGTCACCGGACCCCACAGGCCCCCGATCTCGGGCCGTTCCCAGGCCGCTTCCGCCCGGAGCACGGGCGTCGGGAGTTGCTCCATCGGGTGCAGCCGCTCCACGACCCCGCTGCTCGCTGTGACCAAGTAGTCATCCACAAGAAGCTGCGTGCGCGTGCCAATGGCGACCGGTTGCTGGACCATGAGGGCCTCCTGTCTTGTGCGCGTGACGCGCAAGTGAAGTACCAGGTCTGCACCACCATAGCCGTCATCGGATTGTGCAGACCGGGCGTCGTCGAGCGCCGCCGGGGCAGTATGCCGGACCGCTGATTACGTTACTCCACCCGGTCTGCACAATCTTGTGGGTGGGAGAGGTGCGGACCTGACGGATTACAGATGAGCGAAGTCGGGGAGTGGCCCGCCAAGCAGCGGCCGCGCGTAGTCGGCGAAAGCGGCGGTTACGTTGCATACGCCGCCCGGCTGCACCTCCACAAAGGAGGCCGGCAGCCGCTTCTCCAAGCCGGCGACCCGCGTGAGCGGTACGGTATCGCACCAGGAGCGATACGCAGGGTCGCGCTCCGCTTGCAGCGTGACCATCAGGCCGGTCCGCCCGCCGGCCAGCAGACGCGCCGCGGCGGCGCCGACCTGCCAGGCTTCGTCCCGGTCCACGGTCGAGACGAGACTGCTCGCGGCGCGCTGCAACGTGCCTGGCTTCACCGTGCGGGCCTTCACCCCGAGTGCGGCGCTGATGCGGTTGGCGAGATAGTCGGCCGTGCCCGTGACAACCGGGTGTCCGAATGCATCGCGCCGCGCCTCCCCCGCAGCCGCGCTCAGGTAGTCGCCGGCGCCGGTGCGAACGGTCTCGGCCGTGACGACGACGGCACTGCCATGCCGGCTGATGGTGGCCTCCACGCTGGCGTGTACGCGGTCCAGGACGAGCGGCACTTCCGGCACTAGCAGAAGGTGTGGCGCCGCGCCGGTGGCTGGCCGGCCCAACGCGGCCGCGGCCGTCAGCCAGCCGGCGTTGCGCCCCATGCATTCCAGTACGACAACAGTGTCGTAGCCGCGCATGGCGGCGAGATCTAAGGCTGCTTCTTGCGTCGTGATGGCCCAGAAACGGGCCGCGCTGCCGTACCCCGGGCAGTGGTCAGTCTCTGGGAGGTCGTTGTCAATGGTTTTCGGCACGCCGATGACGGACAACTCGTAGCCGATGTCTCGCGCCGCTTGACCGAGCTGGAGACATGTCTGCATCGAGTCGTTGCCGCCGACGTAGGCGAAGGCGTGGACGTTGTGGCGCCGGAAACACTCGATGACGGCCGCGCAGTCGTTGGCATTGAGCTTGCGGCGACAGGAGCCGAGCGCCGCGCTCGGTGTGGCGGCTAAGGCGGTCAGACGGGCCGCGTCGAGCGTCGTCAGGTCGAGACAGCCGTCACCGCCGGGCAAGGCGCCGAGAATGCCGTGGCGCAGCCCGAGGACGCGCTTGAAGACGCCGGTGTCCTGAGCGGCGCTGACGAGGCCGGCTAGGCTGGCGTTGATAACCGCCGTCGGCCCACCCGATTGCGCGATCAGCAGATTAGAAGCCATGGGCGTTGCTGGCGGTACTGCACATTACCCTGGGCTGCTTCCGCCATTAAGTAGGGTTGGTCCGAACGAGGCCATAAGACAACGACACTACAGTGTGACCGAGCCGTTGCTGGGGAGCGCGGTCAGGGTCACGCCGAGGCGGTCACAGGCGGCCCGCACCGTTGCGCGGAGCAGGATCGCCGTCGTGACCGGCCCCGTGCCGCCGGGGACGGGTGTGAGCCACGCCGCCACGTCGCTGACGGCCGGGTCTACGTCACCGACTAACCCGTCATCCACGACGTTGGTACCAAAATCTACGACCACCGCGCCCGGCCGCACCATCTCCGGGGTTATCAGGCCCGCTCTGCCCGCAGCCACGCAGAGGATGTCGGCGCGGCGCGTGACGGCGGCCAAGTCGCGTGTCCGGGTGTGGCAGATCGTCACGGTGGCGTGCGCTTGGAGCAGCAACTGGGCCAGCGGCCGTCCGACGATGGGGCTGCGCCCCAACACGACGGCTTCCGCTCCTTTGATCGGGATGCCGTAGTGCTGGAGGATTGCCATGCCACCGGCGGGTGTGGAAGGAACATAGCCGCCTTGGCCCAAGGCCACGCGGCCGGCGTTCACCGGCGTCAAGCCGTCTACGTCCTTCTGCGGTTCGAGCAGCTCCGCGACCATCTCCAGGGAGAATGGCGCCGGTAACGGCTGCTGCACGACGATGGCATCAACGCCGGGGTCAATGTTGAGCGCCTTGAGCGTCTCGGTCAAACGGGGACGCTCGGTCGGCAGCACCATTTCGTGAAAGCCGAGGTTGATGCGTCCGCAGGCGCGTTCCAGCGTGCGACCGTAAGACACGGAGGCCGGGTCGTCACCGATGCGGAGCGAGACCAGGGCCGGCGGGCGGCGCAACTGGGCTTGAAATCGTTCGGCGGCCGCGACCGTCTGGCGCCGGATCACCCGCGCGACCGGCCGGCCAGCGAGGAGCTGCGCGCTCATCCGTGGTCCTCCTTGTCCTGCCGGCCTCGCCAGCTCATGCCAGCGCCGCCATCATCCGGTTCCAGGCCACCAGGCACCGGCGCGTACCCTCTTCGCCGCCCTCCGAGAAGGCGCTGCCGCCGGGCATCCGGGCGATGTCCTCGGCCAGCCGGTGCGTCACCCGGTAGTGCGTTTCGAGCGAAACACAGCCCTCGTAGCCGTCGTCCTTGAGCGTCTGGAGTTGGCCGGGGATGTCTACCTCGCCATCGCCGATGACGACGGCCTGCGGACTCTCGTCCGGGTTGACCTGCCGCTTGTCTTTGACGTGGACGTGTGCGATATAGGGCTTCACCAGCGGATAACCGTCCGCATACGTGGTCTCGCCGCCTTCCCAGCACGCATTCGCTGGGTCCCACACGGCCCGCACGGACGGTTCGTTCAGATCGCCGAGAAACCGCGCCAGTTCGGCGCCGGTCCCGACGTAGCACGACCCCTCGTTTTCGATACCGATAGTGACCCCTTCCTCGCGGGCGATGCGGGCCGGCTCGGCATAGGAATCGAGAATCTGCTGGTAGTGGTCGTCCAGCCTGTCCCGCTTCCAGAACGTGAACCCGCGGATCAGTGACGTACCGAGCGCCCGCCCGGCGGCGATGCACTGACGCAGGATGTGCAGATGCTCGGCGTATTCGTCGTCGTCGCCTAGCTCGCACTTCAAGAACGGGGCGGCGAGGCCGGCCACGGACAGGCCGTGCTGCTCGGCCGTCTCCTTGATCCGGCGCAACTGCTCCGCAGACATCGCGTCAATGCGCGTCTCCCACACGGTACGGATTTCGAGTTGGTCGAGGCCAAACTGCTTGGCCATGCCGACAGCGAGATCGAAGTCCTGGGAGATTTCGTCGGTAATGACGGCTCGCTTGAACATGGGACGTATCTTCCTCCTTATTGACCGAAGCTGAACGGTGCCTGTCGCCGGACGACGAACACCACGCGATGCCGGCTGCCCAAGTAGTCCATCGTAGCCTGGTCGTGCGGGTGGAGCCGCTGCGTGGCCGGTGCGGCAAACGGATTGGCCCGCTCGATCCGACGGTCAACTATAACCGTCGCCACCGGAAGCTGCTGCGAGAGTACCACTGCGCGCGCCAGCGCCGCCGCCAGCGGCCCAGTATCGGACCGCAGCAACGTCAGCCCAACAGCGACGCGGTCCGTGTCCAACTCCACCAGCAGGTCGGGCCGGTAGGTGGCGCCCAAGAAACGCGCCGTCGGCAGCCGGGCATCGTCGCGTCCTGCGACCGCGATCACCGCCGTCGGCAGCGCCGTTTGCAGGGCTGCCTCGGCATCCGCCCGCAGGAAGATGTCGCTGGCGTGCGTCGGGTCGAACTGCGCTTCCGCCAGCGCCGCACGGACCTGCTTCAGCAATGAGTCTTCAGTAGGTGCCATTGCACCGGCCATGATAGTGCAGGCGCAGCGCCCTCGCAACGCACACAACACGCACGGATAGCTGCCGCCCCTACCGCTTATACGTCGAGGAGGTGCCGCGCTTTCAAGGCCACTTGTAGGGCCAGCAGTGCCTCGGGGTCCTGCAGGTCAACCTGGCCGGTCTCTTCGATGCGCTGGACCCGATACAGTAGCGAGTTGCGGTGCAGGTTGAGCCGCCGCGCCGTTTCGCTGAGGTTGGCGCGAGAGGCGAAATACGCTTCGAGCGTGGCGAGCAGGTCACCACCGGTCCGTTTGTCGTAAGCCGCCAGCGGTCCGATGGTCTGGTCATAGAATGCCCGCAACTGCGGCGTGCCGCGCAGGTGGTACAGCAGCCGGTAAAGTCCCAAGTCGGACAAGCACGCCTGTTGGCCCGGCCCATAGAGACTGCGGGCAAGCTGCGCCGCTTGCGCTGCCTCCTCGATGGCTGCCGGCGCGTCGGCTAGCCGCGAGTGTATCTCACCGGCGCCGGACGTGATCGGCCCAATGCCGCTGGCGACGGCTGCCGCGTGGACATCCTGCAGAATTGCCTTCACCGCCGCGCTGGCGCTGCTCTGCCTCGTCTCCTGACGACGCCGGTCGGCGCTACCGTAATCCCCGGCGGATGGCGCGGGCCAGCGTCTCGCCGGCACGACTTGTAGGGCCAGCAGGGCCACGACCTGTCCGCTATCGGACCGCATGATGGCCGGTTGATTGCGGTCCCGTAACGCGCGCCGCACGGTGTCCATGAGCCGGTCGCTGCGATCATCGAGCACCGCGTCGTCGGCTGCACCGGCTAGCTCCGTCTCGATGGTGACTGTCAGTGCTGCAATCGAGGTGTCGGGGCGAAAGCCTAGGCGTTGGAGTTGCCGCTCCAGCTCCGGCGAGGGCGCGTCAGCTTCGGCCAGCAACTGTTCGAATAACGCCTCGCGGTCGCGCCGCTCGGCGAGGCGCACGGCGTCCTGCTTGGCCAGTTCCAGCGCCAGCACGGCAGCCAGCCGCCCGGCGACTAGCTCGTCCAGGTCGGTCAACTCGCCGGGGGGCGCACACAGCGAGACGAAGCCACGCCGGCGACCGCGGTTGAGGATCGCGCCGGTATACCGTGCCAGGCCGTTGCGGCCGGCTTCGAGGCGCACGACCGGCGGTGCCGAGCTGGTTAGCTCGCCGGCCCGTAGCTCGGCCTCCAGGCACTGGCGATCCACGAGGGACGAATACGGTGACGGTACCGCCGCGTCGGCCGGCGCCGTCGCTTGCACGTGGTACGCTGCGTCTTCTATGAAGATCAGCCGTCCCGTGAGTGCTGCTGCTTCTTCCAGGATGCGCTCGACGCCTTGACCCTCGACGGACACCGCGGCCAACTGTCGGTACAGGTCGGTCGCGCGCTGGTTCAGCTCGGCCTGGCGGTCAACGACGAGCCGCGCAATGGTGCGCTCCAGCTCCGCCGCCGCGCGGGGCGTCTCAACGTGGAAGAGGGGCAGGTCGTGGGCATCCGCGGCGACGATTACGGCATCGGGACAGTGCCACTCATCGCGGCTGACCACGACCACGGCCGCGACGCCGGTTTCTTGCAGACTGACGACGATCTTGCTCAGGTCATAGTCGGCGCTCAACGCTCGCAGGGCATCGAGCGTGGCTACGGGCGCCAGGACCACCTCGTCGCCGCCGCTCGACTCGAAGATGGGCGGCAACCCGCGCAGCGTCGTCACCCAGCCCACGCGGCGCTGCAAGCCGGCCCGGCCGGCCAAGACGCGGGCGTGCGGCTGGAGGACCAAGCGCAGCACCTCGGCGACCGCGACCGCACTCCCACCGTGCGCCTGCTCGGCCGGATCGCTGGCCGGTGACACGCCCATCCGCACCGCTGTCCTGCCCGGCGGATTGTGCAGACGAGGGTCGTCAGCCGCGCTCATGCGTATGCCGTCCTCTGCCACCCTGGCATTTCACCTTAGCACTCGGCGGCCGGTGCAGACTGAGCGGCCGGAGACGCCGCCGCGCGGCGCTGTGCCGCCTGCCAGCGTTGCTGCTGCCGGCTGCGCTCACGTGCATCCGGCGCGCGAAAGGTCGCCAGAAAGTCGTCGCGGAACGCTTCGTAGGCGTCGGCGGCAATCGCAGCCCGCATACGCTCCGTGAGCCGGGTGAGATAGCGCAGGTTGTGAACGGTAGCGAGCCGGTAGGCGAGCAGTTCCTTGGCGCGGAAGAGATGATGCACGTAACTTGCCGTGAACGTGCGGCACGTCGCGCAGTCGCAGCTCGGATCAATCGGCCCCAGGTCAGCACGGAACCGAGCCTTACGTATATTCAGACGGCCAGCGTCGGTGTAGAGACCGGCGTGGCGGGCGGCCCGCGTGGGGAGTACGCAGTCGAACAGGTCAATGCCGTACCGAACGGCCTCGACCAAGTCCTCCGGCGAGCCTATCCCCATCAGGTAGCGCGGCCGCTCCGCCGGCAGGAGCGGCACCGTATGCTCGACGATACGCCACATTTCCGCCTTCGACTCGCCCACACTCAATCCGCCGATAGCATACCCCGGCAAGTCGGCGGCGACAGTGGCCTGGGCCGAGGCGGTTCTGAGATCGGTGAAGGTACTCCCCTGCACGATGCCGAACAGTGCCTGCCCCGGCCCCGGCCGGGCGTCGAGACAGCGCTCCAACCAGCGGCCGGTGCGCTGCGCCGCCGCCGCCGCCTCGGTGTGTGTGGCCGGATAGCCGACACACTCGTCGAAGGCCATGACCACGTCCGCGCCGAGCTGCGCTTGGATTTCCATGACGCGCTCCGGTGTGAGCCGGTGCTCGCTGCCATCGAGGTGAGAGCGAAAGGTCACGCCGTCGTCGTCAATGCACCGGAGACGGGCCAGGCTCCAGACCTGGAAGCCGCCCGAGTCGGTCAGGATTGGCCCTTGCCAGCCCATGAAGCGGTGCAGGCCACCGTGCGCGGCGACGATCTCTGGACCGGGGCGCAGCAGCAGGTGATACGTGTTGGCCAGGATCATCGCTGCACCGACGTTGCTCAGATCGTCAGGGCTGACCGACTTGACCGTCGCCTGCGTCCCGACGGGCATGAAGCAGGGTGTCGGCACGACGCCGTGTGGTGTGAGCAGCCGCCCGGCGCGTGCTCGCCCGCTCTGCGCCTCGATGGTCAGCGTCAGAGGGGCAACAGTGCAGTTTCTATCGGTCATCTGTTCTCAGTGCGGTCGTGGCCCCCACCCTGGCCCTCCCCCGTCCCGACGGGGGAGGGAGCCGCCGTCCCTCCCGCCGCAGCGGGGGGACCATAGAGGGGCCGGCGCTGACCAGCATGATACTGCATGGTCCGCGGCCATACTGCCGACCCGGCGGTCAGGTGTGGTATCCTGCGCCGCGTGCCGCGGAAATCGGGAGCATTTGCAGCATGACCACCGACACGATGGGCGCGCCCTCCCGCGCCGAGCGACAGGAGCACGTCCTGGGGCAGTGCGAGCGGGAGCAGGTCCGCTTTATCAACCTCCAGTTCACCGACATCGTTGGCATTGTCAAGAGCGTGACGATTCCGACCCATCGCTTGCCCGATGCGTTCGATCACGGCACCTGGTTCGACGGTAGCTCTATTGAGGGCTTTGCGCGGATCGCCGAGAGCGATATGTACCTCGACCCGGACCCGGCGACGTTCGCCATCGTGCCGTGGGAGAGCGGCAATGAGAAGACCGCTCGCTTGATCTGCGACGTGTACACGCCCGAAGGCAATCCTTTCCCCGGCGATCCGCGGTACGTCCTGCGCCGGGCGATATCGGCCGCGGCCGACATGGGCTTTGTCTTCAATACCGGGCCGGAGCTGGAGTTCTTCCTGCTGCAGGTGGATGAAGCGGGCGACGTGCTCACCATGCCCCACGACGAGGGCGGCTATTTCGACCTCTCCACGGACCTCGCGGCGCAGGTCCGGCGCGACATGGTGGTCGCGCTGGAGGCGATGGGGATGCAGGTGGAGGCTGCCCACCACGAAGTGGCCACCGGCCAGCACGAGATTGACTTCCAGTACGACAATGCGCTACGGACGGCCGACCATACCGTCACGTTCCGCTACACGCTGAAGGCCATCGCGCGCCAAGCGGGCCTCTATGCCACGTTCATGCCCAAGCCGCGGTTTGGCATCAACGGATCGGGGATGCACACGCATCAGAGCCTCGCGGACATCCATACCGGCGAGAACCTGTTCGCCGACCCGGCCGGGCCGTATGGTCTCTCCGACCTCGCGCGCCACTTCACCGCCGGTATCTTGGAACATGCCCGTGGCATCTGCGCGGTGCTGGCGCCGCTCGTCAACTCGTACAAGCGCCTAGTGCCGGGCTACGAAGCGCCCGTCTACGTCAGCTGGGCGCACACCAATCGGTCTGCGCTCATCCGCGTCCCCAAGCTCATCCCCAACCGGCCCCAGAGCAGCCGCATCGAGCTACGCTGCCCCGATCCGAGCTGCAATCCGTACCTCGCGTTCGCAGTGATGCTGCACGCCGGCCTGGACGGTATTCGGCGCGAACTGGAGCCGCCGCCGCCGCTGGAGGAAAACCTGTACGAGTTCGACCCGCTCCGGTTGCAGCGGGAGCAGGTCGAGCAACTCCCCGGCTCGCTCGGTGATGCCCTCGACGCCTTAGCCGCCTCCAGCCTGGCGCAGGAAGCGCTGGGTGTCCACGTCTTCGAGCGGTTTATGCAGGCCAAGCGGCAGGAGCATAGCGAGTATCGGCAGCAGGTCACGCAGTGGGAGTTGGATCGTTACCTGGAAATCTACTAATGACGTGCTCAGTCTGCACCGTCCGATGAGGGCTACGGCGGTGCGGCGAGGCCATACTCGATGAGGATTCTGCTCGCGCTGTACTACTACCGCCCTCACATGAGCGGGCTGACCATCTATGTCGAGCGCCTGGCCGCGGCCCTGGCCCGGCGCGATCATACCGTGACCGTGCTCGCAACGCAGCACGATGCAACGCTGCCGCGCGAGGAATGGGCGGACGGCGTGCGTATCGTGCGCGTACCGGTGGTGCTGCGGGTCGGCAAGGGGGTGCTCGCCCCCACGCTTGGCCCCACGGCCAGCAGGCTGCTCCGTGAGCACGATGTGTTGAGCATTCACCTCCCCAACGTGGACGCTGCCGGGCTGACCATCCGGGGCCATCGGCAGAACAAGCCCGTCATCCTGACCTACCATTGCGACCTGATGCTGCCGCGCAGCCCGGTCAGCGCCATCCTCGACCAGGTGATCTTCATGGCCCACTACGCTGCTGCCCGCCTCGCCGACAAGATCGTCGCCTACACCCACGATTACGCGACCAATTCGCGCTTGCTGGCGCGATTTGCAGACAAGCTGGAGGTCATTTCTCCGCCTGTCGTTATGCCGGTACCCCCAGCAGCAGACGTGGCTGCATTCAAGGCCGCGGTGGGTGCTGATGAACGGCCGGTCATCGGCATGGCCGCGCGATTCGCTACGGAAAAGGGTGTGGAGTATCTGGTGGCGGCCCTACCGCGCTTGTTGGCGCGTTTCCCGCACGCCAAGGTGCTGTTCGCCGGGCCATACAAGGACGTGCTCGGCGAGCAAGCCTATCGGCAGCGGCTGCGCGAGCCTATCGCGGAGTTAGGCCGCCGCTGGAAGTTCCTCGGCCAGTTGGACCAACGCCGGCTGTCGGTCTTTTACAGCGCGTGTGATGTCCTCGTGGTGCCGAGCCTCAACCCGACCGAGTCATTTGGCCTGGTCCAAGTGGAAGCGATGCTCTGTGGCACTCCGGCGGTCGCCAGCAACCTGCCTGGCGTGCGGCAGCCGATCAAGATGACCGGCATGGGCGAGGTCGTGGAGCCGGGTTCGGCCGCTGCGCTGTGCGAGGGCTTGGAGCGGGTGCTGGCACACCCTCAACGCTATATGCGACCGCAGCCGGAGGTCGAGGCGCTGTTCGACCCTGAACGTACCGCCGACGCCTACCTGGAGCTGTTCGAGCGGGAGATTGCTCGGAGATCAGGCTAGGGAGAGCGCCAAGTGTGGCGACCCGGTCCCCCATGACCCCTTTCCGCTATGCCGGGGGACAGGCGTGCCGAGGGTGGGGTGCCAGACCGCATTAGGCTTGCAGGAAGCTATCCGCATTAAGCACGAACACCACGCCGCGAGCGCCGTCCAAGGGCATCCGATCACTGGCCGCCTGCGTTTTACAGGCAGCGCGTAGCGTCTCGATTGCCGGGTCCACTTGCTCCGGTTCGACGCCCACCAGCAGAGTCACGTTGCCACGCCGGAGGAACCCACCGACGGTGTTGATGCGCGTGACCCGGTGCCCCTGCTCGACGAGCGCCTCGATGGCTCTGCCCGCGTCATTGTTCTGCACGATGGCCAAGATCAGTTTCATCGCTTGCTCGTGACCTGTGTTCGCGGTTCGCGGCGCGCTAGAGCCGCTCGAACCGTTCGATGTCCAGCACGAAGATCGTGGCTCCGCCGACCTGTACCGGGATGGGTTCCAGTGGATACGGCTCTCCGATCTCGCCGGGCGCAGTCGGCACAAAGAACTCGGAGCGCCGCTCGCAGTTGTCGCGGATCAGCAGGAGCGCGCGCTGCACTTCTGACGGTTCGGTGGCAATCGCCAGTGTGGCGTTCCCCTTGCGTAGGAATCCGCCCATTGTGTTGATGCGCGTGACCCGGAATCCGGCCGTGGTCAGCGCATCCGTCGCCAGACCGGCATCTTCATCCTGGACAATGGCCACGATGAACTGCATCGGCTCTGGCATCGCCGGCGAATCTGTCGGGGTGTCCACGCTACTTCCTATTTACCGCTCGTGTCCGGGCCTCTTCCGTAGCCTAGCCTGATTGTACATTAAACGTTTTGTCCAGGACCGGCGGCCGGGATGTTACCGCATCGTTCAACGCAGCCGGGAACACTGTCCACAGGGCCTAGACCCCGGCGCGTTTCCGGGCACGGGCCACCTGCGACATACTCAGCAGATGCGAGAGCCACCACACGGCGATCTCGACTTGCAGCGCGGCCGAGGCGATGGTCGCCGTCACCGGCCATTCACTGACACCCAGCACCGTGCGGGCGAGCGGTTCGAGCGCAAACCGGAACAGCAGCAGGAAGACCGGGGCAAAGACGAGTACCACGCGGTTGGACCATTGCGAGAGACGGTAGGCCGTCTGCTGCTCGACGTTCTCCGTCATTAGCTGCACACGGACGACATACAGCGCGAGCACACCGAAACTGGAGAGCAGCCCGAACGCCACCAAGCCGGACGGGGGCAGCAACGACCGCTGCCACGACTGCCCGGCAACCAGGAACAGAATCGCCAGCCCCACTCCGCTGACCCCGAAGAGCAAGGCCCAGACGACGTGGTACATCAGGGCATACGTCAGCGGCTTGGGTACGTGCTCTTCACTCGCCAGTGGCATCAGCCTCACTCCAGCCGCCGGGGAACGCGACCATCCCCGGACCACACCATGTATCCGAGTCTACCACCCCATTGGCCGCACCTCACACCCCGGCCACTCAGCCTGCGCCGTCTGTCATTCCGGCCTGTGCCGGAATCCTACCCTTGACAATCCCCAGCCTCTCTGACCCCTCCACTGCGGCCGGGGGACATGGGCAACTACCAGGGTTGCCCCACAGCGGCTACCTGGCACTACCAACCTTGTAGGGGCGTCTCTGGTGGGCGCCCCGGCTTGCGGCTTGCGCCCGGGAGTATGAAGCGGCATACTTTACGGTAGTCCGTACCAACGCACTTACCATTGCCGAGTCGTCTAATGGTAAGACGCCTGACTCTGGATCAGGTAATTGGGGTTCGAGTCCCTGCTCGGCAGCCCACACACCCTATGCGCTAGTCCGTCCCTCCTGCTATACTCGCCTGCTCATGGCCGCTCCTCGAATGGTACGTTAAAAGGATGGCGGGCGCTGCCGGAGTGAGCCAAGCGCCTTCAACCGCAGCCGGGGACAGCAATAGGTAAAGACATCCGGAGCCCGAGATGGCCGGCACGATAGCAGCCGGGGAGAGCGCAGTTGACCGTACCGTGGCCGTGGAGGCTTCGTCGGCGCTACGGCAAGCGTTGGGAGATCGGCTGATTGCCGTAGTCCTGTTTGGCTCCCAGGCACGCGGGGAGGCAATGGAGTCCAGCGATTGGGACCTGCTTGTCATCGCCGAAGAGTTGCCTGACAAGCCGTTAGGCCGCCACCTTCTCCTGCGGCGATGCCTTCCTGCTACTTCCGGCGGCCGGGTGTCACTCCAGGCCAAGACCCCTACGGAATTCGAGTCGGGTGTGCCTTCCTTGTATCTCGACATCGCGTTCGATGGGCAGGTGCTTTACGATCCGCAGGGATATGCGACCACGCGGCTGGCGCAGCTGCGTCGTCTGATGCAGCGTCATGGCCTCTACCGCGAGCGCCGACCGGCCGGCGATCTGTGGCGCTGGCGCCGGCCACCGCTCTGGCCTTGGCGCTTGACCTGGGAGTCTGACGACGGTGCTCGCTCCTGACGAGGTAGGCTATCGGCTGCGGCTCGCCGCTGGGTTCCTGGCCGAGGCCCGCCAGGATGTGGCTCTCCAGCGGTGGCGGTCGTCCGTTGATAACAGCCAATTGGCCACCGAGAATGCAGCGAAGGCGGTACTGGCGCTGCCTGGTCCCGTAGGCCGCACCCACAATCCGGCAGCATTACTTCGGGAGGAGTTGGCACGGGATGTGTTTGCGGGTGTCTCGGAGGAGCAGGTACGGCAGCTTCCAGCTACGCAGAGCAGCTTGGCCCTGAAATCCATGTTCAGAGCGACTACGGGGATGAAGCAGGCGGACGCACTCCCTGGGAGTTGTTTGCTGAGGATGACGCGCGGCAAGCACTCACCATAGCCGAGGCAGCCGTCTCTCTCGCCAAGCAGATCATCCAGAGTGCGCCATGAGTCTGTAACCGCAGCATCAGGTGTTCATCGCGGTCGTCACTGTCCATGTCGTGCGGCTTCACCAGCCACGATGCTGTGCCTCCTTCACCCCTGAATACGTTTGTTTCCCAAGCAGGTCGTCAGCCACCGCTTCGACAGGAGTACCGGCGGGCTGATTTACTTCTGACGTGCCGGCTTGCCCGACCTCCGAGTGGGGCATGGGACTGTGCAGGCTGGCAACGATAGGAGTACTGCATGACTGTGAGGCTGGCACTGATCGGCTGCGGCGGGATCGCGCGAGCGCACCTGCGGAGCTATGCCGCGATCCGCGCGGCGGAGCCGGAGTTGTTCGAGCTTACCGCCGTCTGTGACGCGAACCTCGCGGCGGCGCAGAAGGTTGCCGCAGACGCATCGGAGTGGCAGGAGCAAGCGCCGGCCGTCTTTGGCGACGTGGCGGACCTGCTGGCGGCGACCGATTGCGACGCGGCGGACATTTGCGCCCCGCACTTCCTGCACCACCGGCTCGGGATCGCTTGCCTGGAGGCCGGTCTCCACGTGCAGGTCGAAAAGCCCATCGGCATCACCCTCAAGGCCACTCGCCGGCTCATTGACGCCGCAGCCCGCGCCGAGCGCCATCTGGCGACCGCCGAGAACGTCCGCCGCGAGCCAGGCCCGCGCACGGCCCATTGGCTCATTCACGAGCGACGGCTCCTCGGGACGATGCAGAGCTTCTTTGTGCAAGAGACTCGCCCGCGGCAGCGCCCGACGGCGAATGAGGCGGAGCTATCGCCGTGGGTCTGGCGCGATGATCGTCTGCTTGGTGGCGGTGGGCAGGTCCTGGATAGCGGCGCCCACTTCTGCGACACCATCCGCTACCTGTTCGGTGACGTGGAGCAGGTCTATGGCCGCGTCGAGCAATGGCGGCCGCGCCCGGTGCGGCGGGACGACGCGGTGGTACACGATGATCGGGAAGATACGTTTGTCGCGCAGTTGCACTTTGCCAGTGGGATGTCCGGTCTCTGGAGTTACGGCGCTGCCTGGCCCGGATACCGGCTCAATACCGTCGTGTATTACGGCAGCGAGGGCGCGCTCGTTGATCCGGGCGACGTGTTCCACGGCCCGCGCTTGACGGCGACGGTGCAGCTTGCCGACGGCACGGCGCTTTCGCTCGCCGATCTGCACCAGGAACACCTCGCGGAGCTGGGTGCCGCCGGCCGGGCGCGTCTCTTTCCCCACGGCCTGACCGACGGCTTCGCGCTGGAGGTGTACGATTTCCTGACTGCCGTGCGCGATGACCGGCCGCCGGAAGTGACCGGGACAGACGGCCTGCGGGCCAAGGCGATTGCGAATGCCATCTACGAGTCCAACGCGGCGGGCCAGGCGGTCCGAGTGGCTGAGGTCCTTGGCGGGCGGATTGATGCCTACCAACGGCCGATCAACGAGCGCTGGCAGATTTGAGCGCCGTAGCCACTTAGCGCACAGGGTTCACTGCGAGAGGCCGGCCGCTCATGCCCATGGTCCAACGACCAGGTCCCAGGGCGCAATTCAATGCAAGACAGCGCGGGCTGTCGTCACCCTGGAGGAAGCCGCAATCCACGTTGAACTGTGGGTAGGCGGCTAGGCCGACTGTTCCGATACATCTTCCCTAAGCACGCGGCGGTAGGCGCAGAGCTTTTCGTGCAGCCAGTCAGCTATACGGGACCAGTTTTCGCGGTCGTTGCAGTCAGTCTTCAGAAATGTGCCCTGGTCGAGGCCGACCATATTCAGGGCGGCATTGTAGCTCTCTGCTCGCACGCGCACAGACTCTTTCGGTTCGCCTGACATCCAGTGAGCTATGTAGACTCCTACTCCTCCCGAAGCTCGCGCCAGATACTGCGAGATTTGCAGGTTGGCCTCCTCGACCCGATGATAGACATTGGTGCTGGCATGACCTTGGCGAACTCCGTCATCAGGGTAGCGATCGGCATAGTATTGCCAAAACTCCCGACAGAACTTGCCAGTCTCGCTGAGTTCGCCAGTCCGCGCCACGCCACGCACTTGGCGATCCCATTCGTTAGGGCGTTCGAGTACGTCGAAGACGGGCGCGAGTTGCGAATTCCCAATTCGCACGATGCCTACCCGCACCGCGAAGAATGCGAAGGGATCGGTCGTATGCTCGTTCAGCCAGCGGATCACGGAGAGGTGTGCCTCGTGGAAGCCGGTGGCGATCCACACAATGATTCGTGCCTCCAGGCCGGCCAGGTAGGCAAGTATCTGCCCAAGATGTTGGAGGTCGGCATTCTCCAACTGGTTCTCGATGAGCACCTGAGTGCCGTCTTGCGGAATGCGAGCTATGATGTCAGCTTTATATGGACCGACCTGTACCTCTGTGCCCTCAAGATCGAGATTCTCGATGCCCAGACTGGCGGACAATCGTTGCAGGTTCTGCGAGAGCCATGGCGTAAAGTCGCGTGGCTCATTCCCCCACGCCTTTCGAACATCTACGCGCTCCAGTGTGCCCAACTGCTCCATTGACCCCACCCCCGATGACTTGCGGTCTCACGCGGCACAGAATACGCTTTTCCCTAATCGTAGCACTCTCCTTGTGGGAGAATACTGAGAGCGCGGGAGGATCGACGGCAAGGCGAAAACGAAAAAGCCCTAGGTTTCGGGTAAGTGCGGCTGACTGCCAGACGGTACAATCCAATGCGCGTCAAGGTGGTGCAGTTCCGGTGTGTCGCCGGAGTGATCCTGGCTGAGGAGCATGGTAATGACAACGGCAGGGAGTGATCGCCCAGTGCGTCTGGGCTTTGTCGGCACGGGTGGCCGCACGGTGGCCGAGCTGGTGGACTTGGTGCATATCCCGGCGGCTCGCATTAGCGCGCTCTGCGATATTGACGAGGCCCGGTGTACGTGGGCCATTGAGCAACTGCTGGAGCGTCAGCCGGACGCTCCGGGAACGAGCCTGGTCCGGGAGCAGGCGCCGCGGACCTTTACCGACGTGCGGGATATGCTCGCCGCCGTGGACCTCGATGCCGTGTACGTCTCGCTGCCGCCGTTCGCGCACGGTGACATTGATCACGCCATCCTGGACGCCGGCAAGGCGATCTTTGTCGAGAAGCCGGTGGCGGTGAATAGCACCGTCGGGCGGGAGATCGCCGCGCACGTCGCCGAGGCCGGAGTCGTCAGTAGCGTCGGCTACCAATCGCGCTATAGCTCGGCGATCCAGCAAGCGCGGGCGGCGCTGGCCGGTGTGCCGCTCGGCTTGGTGGTGGCGATGCGCGTCGGCGGCCTGCCGGGCGGGCCGTGGTGGCGGGTGCAGGAACGCTCCGGCGGTATGCTCATCGAGCAGCACACGCACGGCGTGGACCTGATGCGTCTCTTTGCCGGCGAGGCCGAGCACGTGTACGCGGCGGCCAATACGGTGCTGCTCACGGACGTGCCGGACCTGGACATTGCCGACGTGAACGCCGCGACGGTGCGCTTTGAGTCCGGGGCGGTGGGCGTGATTGCAAACACCTGCGCGCTGGAGAGCGGACAGGCGCGGCCCAACAGTATGGCTACCTGGACGGTGAGCCTACAGATCGTCGGCCGCGGTGTGGTGGCCGAGATCGGGACGGAACGCAGCGAGGTGCTGTTCGCGGGTGAGGAGGCCCAGCAGTACGTCCTCGATCAGAACCCCAATCGGCTGATGAATGAGGCGTTCGTCCACGCCGTCCAAACGGGCGATACGTCCGGCATCCAATCGGACTTTGCCGACGGCCTACGGACGTTCGAGTTGACCTATGCGGCCCACCTCGCCGCGGAGCGCGGTGCGGTTGTCCGCGTCGGCGGGGACTACTGATTGAGCCACAGAGAGCACGGGGTGGGGGGAAGTGTCCTGACATCTCTGTAGCTTGTCTGTGGATGCAGTTGCCGAGTTGGTATAACTGGCGTGGGAGGGATAGCGAATCATGGAGCGAGTAGCATACGGGCAGACGGAGATCATGGTATCGCGGCTCTGCTGGGGCACCGGACTAATGAGCAGCCTACGCCACAATCAGACGCCGGCCGAGTCGGCGGCCATCCTGTGGCGTGGCTACGAACTAGGCGTCAACTTCTGGGATACCGCCGACGGCTACCGGACGCATCCCCACGTGAAAGCGGCGCTGGAAGGGCTGCCCCGCGACGACGTCGTGGTCAACACCAAGACGGGCAAGAAGGACCGCGCCAGTGCTGCCGCGGATGTAGACCGCTTTCTCCAAGAGCTAGGCACCGACTACATTGACACGCTCCTCCTGCACGGCGTAGGTACAGTGGAGGAGCTGGAGGCCAGGGAAGGCGCGCTCGAAGCATTGGTACGGGCACGTGAGGCCGGCAAGGTGCGCGCCGTGGGCCTGTCCACGCATCTTTCGACCGGCGCGATCATGGACCGCTGCGCCGAGCACCCGGACATCCAGGTGATCCTCACCACGGTCAACAGCGCCGGGATCATGCTGGAGAACGGCACGATGGCAGAGCACTTGCCGCTGGTCGAGCGGTGCTTCCGGGCCGGCACGGGCATCTGCCTGATGAAAACACTGGGGCAGGACCGCCTCGCGCATATCGCGGAAGAAGCGATCAGCTATAACCTGCGATTCCCCTACGCCCACTCGGTCTGCGTCGGCGTGAACAGCGGTCCTGAGGTGGAGTTCGCTGTTGAAGTCGCGGAAAAGGTAGCAGCGGAGCAGGTCGTGCCGCTCGGCGAGGCGGCCGGGGGGTAAGCCCCCCTATGGTCCCCCGCCGCCGCGGGGGGACGGCGGCACGGGCGGCTGGGACGGTGTTGTTCCCTCCCCTGTCCCTGAGGAGCGGGGAGGCCTTGTAGCGCACCCTCTCTGTGGTTTATCGTCCGCGAGACAGGTTGGACGAGATGCTGAACTATCTGGACATCGAGCTACCCGACGACGCCCGCCAACTGCAACAGCGGGTACGACGGTTCGTGGAGGACGAGGCGCTGCACCTGATTCCGGCCTGTTTCGAGGCGCGGCGCTTTCCGACCGAGTTGATTCCGCGGTTTGCCGAGCTGGGGCTGCTCGGCGGCACGCTTCCTCCCGACGGGACGGGCGGGGCAGGGCTGACGCCGATGGCCTATGGACTGGCCTGTCAGGAATTGGAGCGGGGCGATAGTGGCCTCCGCAGCTTCCTGTCCATTCAGAGCGCCTTGTGTATGTTCCCGATTTACACTTACGGCTCCGAGTCGCAGCAGCGGCGCTATCTGCCGGAGATGGCGCGAGGGGCACTGATCGGCTGTTTCGGCCTGACCGAGCCGGAGCATGGGTCGGACCCGATCGCGATGGAGCTAACGGCGACGCCCGATGGCAACGGCTGGGTGCTCAACGGCACAAAGACGTGGATCGGGAATGGCTCAGTGGCGGACGTTGCGGTGGTGTGGGGTCGCACACCGGAGGGTATTCGCGGGTTTCTCGTCGAGCGTGATCGGCCCGGGTTTGCCACTCGTGACATCGAGGACCGGCTCTCGTTGCGGGCTGCGACGGTCTCGGAGCTGAAGTTCACCGACTGCCGGGTGCCGGCCGACGCGCTGCTGCCGGGCGCGGTGGGTTTGGGGGCGGCTCTGCGCTGTCTCACCGAGGCACGGTTCGGGATCATTTTCGGCGTGGTGGGTGCGGCGATGGCCTGCTACGAAACGGCGCTGGCCTACACCAAGCGGCGGGTGCAGTTCGGCAAGCCCATCGCGGCGTTCCAACTGACCCAGCAGAAGCTCGTGGATATGCTGACGGGTATCACCCAAGGTCAACTGCTGGCCGTGCAACTGGGCCGGCTCAAAGCGGCCGACCGCCTGCGCCACCAGCAGGTGAGCCTCGGCAAGCGGGCGAACGTGGCGATGGCACTGGACGTAGCGCGGACCGCGCGGTCTATGCTGGGCGCCAACGGCATTCGCCTGCACTATGGGGTGATGCGCCACGCCGTCAACTTGGAAACGGTGTATACCTATGAGGGCACGCATGAGGTCCACACGCTGGCGGTAGGGCGGGATATTACGGGGGAGGCGGCGTTTGGGTGAGTGAGCGCCGGGTGTCCCGGAGGATTCTCGGCCACAGAAGGGCACAGAGGGGGTGCGCTGTGGCTCGTGTGAGGAGGTGGATGGATGGTGTCGTCAATCGCGGAGGTCGAGGCGCTGGTCGGGCGGGAGTTGGGGGTCAGCCCGTGGCTTACCGTCACCCAGGAGCAGGTGAACACTTTTGCCGATCTCACCAGTGACCACCAGTACATTCACGTGGACACCGAGCGGGCGCGTCAGACGATGTACGGCGGCACCATCGCGCACGGCTACTTCACGCTCTCGTTGGTCACGCGATTGAGCCGCGAGCGCGACGGGATACGGATTGATCTGCCGTGTCGCATGACGATCAACTATGGGCTTAACCGGGTGCGTTTTCCGGGACCGGTGCCGGTGGGTCGACGGATACGGCTCCGCACCAAGCTGCTCGATGTGGAGAGCATCAATCCCGGCAAGGGGCCGGATGGGCAGCCGCAGGCCCTCCAACTGACGTACCAGCAGGCCATGGAGGTGGAAGATCAGGAGCGGCCCGGGATGGTCGCCGAGACGCTGACGCGCATCTACTTTTAGTTAGTGGCTCGTGGGGCGCACACTGCGGGGCCACAGAGTGCATAGAGAGGAGTACAGGATGATGCAGCAGACGGTAGCCGATCCGGCAGCACAGGTCGTCGTCAAGGCATGGACCGATCCGGCGTATAAGACGCGACTGCTGGCGGACCCGCGCGGGGCGCTCAGGGAACTGGGGATTGAGTACGGCGAGGACATTGAGCTCGAGGTATACGACAACACCGGCTCGATCCATCACGCCATCGTATGTACGCCGTGCTCTTGCTATCCGGGGTGGCTGACGGTGGCACCAGCGTACTGGAAGGCCCCGGACTACAAGGCGAAGATCAACCGGGATGCGGCCGGCACCTTGCTGGAGATGGGGCTGCGCCCGAGTGAGGGCTTGGAGCTGAAGGTTATTGACACCGACCCGGCACGGCGGGCGATGGTCATTCCGCCACAGCCCGATCCCAGCGGTCGGCTCAGTGCGGCGGAACTGGCCGCGCACGTGACCAATCTCACGCTGGTGGGCCACGCTCGTTGAGGCGGGCAGACGAGGACTGCGGCGCGGCTACCCCCGGGGGGCGGTGATTTCGTAAAGGAATATGTACCAATTCTCCGGCGTAAGGAGGGAACCGCCCTCCCCGCGCTCGGAGGTGATAATGAAATCGTAGTCCGCCAACCTGTAGCCGTCCCTTTCGTACCCAATAATGCTTCCTGCGAGGTAGTAGTTCACTGCGTGATGCCCCCAGAGGAATGGAGTATCGCGCTCCGAGGCAAGAACCAGAACGCGCTTACCCCCCGTCATGCGACGGATTGATTCGAAGTCGGCGATTAGCCGCTCGTGGAACGCGGCGGCCTCGGGGCCGCGGCCGATGCGGCCCATTTGAAAACTGGAAAGGATAAAGATGATCAAAGCAGCAGCCGCTAGGCCAACCAGAAGACGGTTACTCGATAGCCTTTGTATATACAACAGAACAAGCGAAAAGCAGGTGAGCGGAATGCCAATGTAGAAAAGACTCTCGAAGTCATGGACGTAGCTGGAATGACGCATCACCAGCCCCCAGGCCAAGCCGGAAAGTACAAGAACTGCCAGTAGGAATTTGTGACGAGCGAAAGCTAATCCGATCAAACCTGTACCAAACACGCCTGCTCCGATGATAATGCTCAGAGTCCCGTTCGATGCTTGTCCATAGCCGACCTCGAATACACTCGTGTAGCCAGGTAGAAAGAATGGGATTGAAGCCACACCGATACGAGATAGCCATCCCTGTAGGTAAGGAAACCAATCAAGGCGGTTGCCCCAACCGGTATAATGCTCTGGTGAAGCCAATCCCATACGCCACAACATAGACTGGAAGGTTGGCAATTCAGTCAGTGTAGATTTGCCCTCCAAAGAAAAGTACTCGTTAACTAGGTTAAAAAGTAACACAAAAATCCCAAAAATAAAGCAAGAAATTCCGAGTAGAAGATAACGTTCATTGATCAGCATATATATCGATTCTCTAAATCTTTTTCGGATCATCCCTACCGCCATAAAAACGAAACATGAAAAAGTTTTAATCAAGATAATAGTCTGTAGGAAGTGTGCTAATGACTGTCCATCATCGGTGTAAAGAACCCAAGTTAAATTTGTTGATATGATGACAGATGCGCTGAGAGAAAGTGCTGTAAAACCAAGCAAATGATGGCGACTGGTAACAATACTTGTTATAGTTGATGAGATAGTAGTGGATGTTTTCTTGTGTTTAACTCCCACTACCAAACCGAAAATGATAAAAGGTAGTAGAAGCGAATAGACGTACCAGCCAAGCAGCAACGCAAGACATGTCTTGACAAGCAGTTGGATGAAGCGTTTATCTTGAACAAAAACTATCATGCCGTGAAATGTCAGCAGCACTCCGAAAAGACTCGTAATTTCAGTAGAGATCATATCATTGTAATACAGACAATAGGTCGAGGAGAACGCCAGGAGTATTGCGGCCAGGGCAACCCATCTGTTGGAAACGAGCCGGCACAGAGCTTGGTAGGCCAACACCGCAGTCGCGGAGAAGCATACTAACATCAGGGCCCTAGCAGCGTAGATTTGCTTCGCTAGGCTATCTGCAAAAGGGAGAGTGGATAGCTTGATCAGTGCGTAGGTGCCGATTGGAAAACGATTATATGGTTCGTATCCCCGGGTACCATCCACACCTAGGGTCTGACGAAAGAACATCAGAAAATGATGGTCCGGAGAAAGGTTGGCAGCCAGTGCCATGCTTTGCGACGACAGATGGGCATGGTGGGGGCCCCGATAGAAGTGGCTCCGGTCGTTGCGAAACAGGAAAACCGTTGACAGCGCGAAAAGCAAAAGCAGTAGCGGTAGCACTGCAGGAAGGGGTATGGTTTTGCGCTCAATAAGCAACTGATATATTCCCCTTCAGGCTTCTCCGCTCCACAGGTTAAGGATAGCAGATAACTGCCTTCTTGCTGAGTTCAATCGGGGTACCAGAAGCCTGAAGGGGAGAGGATGCTTCCAACCCCCCACAGGGCTACGGCGATGGCGGTACTCCACCAGTACCATCGTTGGTGGTGTGGGGCTAACACACCATCGAGAGTGAGGTAGCCGCAAGTCAGCAACACTATCAGCCAGAACGCCATGACGGTTCCTGCTGGCAGATCGTGTAGGAAGCGTGGAAGGGTCAGTCCTGTGATGAGGAAGGCACGGTCAATGACTTGACTCAAGGGCAGCGGTCCTGGGGCGACCTTGCTCTGCTGTGCGGCGACGAGGAATGCTGAGATCAGGTCAGGAAAGGCACCACGTCTCCCGCGGCGTTGCATAAAGGCGACAGCGGCTCGTCCTACCAGCAGCGCCACATAGGCGGCCCACAGCCAGCCGAGCGCCTGACGGACCCAAGTGAGCACCAGCGTTGAGACTGGCTGCTCCCACAGAGTAACGTCTGATTGGGTTCCCACCGTAGCGGCTAGCACGCCAGTTGCCAGGACGGTGGTCCACGGTCGGAAACTGCCACTAGACAGCATCACCCGGCAAACCATCTTTGCGCCTGCGTCAGGTCTCCGCGCAAGTCACCCAGCACCATCCACGCCTTGATTCCGACTACGGTCATCGGGAGCAGCCACCGCGTCAACCGCGGTTGCCACAGTTCCCAGCGCGCGACGGCGAGACGACCCAGCCCCTCCGCTGCAGCGGCCGCCGCCAGATACATGCCCGGGTAAGCTAAGTATGCTGTCCGCGGATGGTTACGTGTGATGGTCATGCCGACCGCAATCAACACCACCCAGATCAGCACCCAGAGCGCCGCGCGGCGGGGCAGAAAAAGAAAGCCGGGTAGAAACAGCAAGACAATCAGCCCGGTGTGGCTGTCCATAAGATTAGCGATTTGCGTGTGGTTACGGGCTGCCACCCAGCCGACCAACCCCTGCCAGCCGCCGGTTTGGGATACGGCGTAGGCTATGTGCCGCCAGGGGTCGTTTTGACTGTAGGTTTGGCCGAGTACGACCGCATGCACTACCAGCCACCAACATGCTTGCAGCCCGATGAACCCGGCCGTCACCAGCGCCGCGCGGCGGACGCGAGAGAGCAGCGGCAGGCCGCTGGCTCCACCGTCGAGGCCGACATAGAATAGCCACAGCAAAGCGAGCAACGGTGGCCCCAGGTTCTTTGTTGCATCAGCGACGAACAGCACGAGCGTGAGGGCAAGCATGTGTCGGAACACCTGGTTGTGGGCCGCCGCGTGGAGAGGACCAGGACTAAATACGGCGCTGCGTTGCATGGCCAGGAGTCCAACCACTACGGCGGCATAGCCAAAGGACTGGGTATCAACGTCACTGGCACGGGCAGTGAAGCCAGCGCTGAACACCACAAGTCCAGCCGCAATGATCCCGGTGATCCGACCACGTTCCGGGTCTGCAATAAGCGCCCGGCATAGGGCATACATGGCACCGACGGCAACGAACCAACAGAGCCAGATGGCCACTACCGCTGCACGCCAAAGGTCCCGCGTCCAGAGTGCCAACCACGAGACGACCGGGCCGGGGAGAAACCGCGACGCATTCTGAGTAGACAGCAAGCCCACTCCGCGCTGTCCCCAGCGATCCAACTCTTCCGGCGCATGCCAGCGGCTCACCCCTTCTGCCAGCAACGCGGACTGGGCCACATCAATCCACTCCCAGTGTATTGGCACACCGTTAAACGACACGATGGAGCCGATGCCAAGTCGGTACTGCCAGGAGCCGTCGCCCAAACGGGGAGCGATCTGCAGGGCGATGAGCAGGCCGGCAAGCAGCCAGAGGAGGAGCGGTAGCCACCGAGGCCAGTCTACCGTTGTGAGGTAGGCTCTCACGGCGTAGGCTCCGCTGTAGTGCTTGTCGTCCGAGGCGGGCGGGTGGCGAGCTGGGTGGTCAGGTGATCGAGCAGGCCACGCTGGGCGGCTGCGTGGGCCGACCGCAGGCCGCTGGCAATCGCCGTGGCGTCGGAGCGGCCGTGGGCGATGAAGACGAGGCCACGAACGCCTAGGAGAGGCGCGCTGCCGTGCTCGCGATAGTCGAGGGGCTGCGCCGCGCGCCGCAACGCCGGTCGCAAGATCAGGCCGGCGAGCTTGTAGTGGAGGCGGCTGCGGACGGCGCCGCGGACCAGGTCGAAAATGAGGGCCACCATGCCCTCGGCGACCTTGAGTACGACGTTGCCGGCAAACCCGTCGCAGACGACCACGTCGGCAGCACCGGCCGTCGCCTGCCGCCCCTCGACGTTGCCGACGAAGTGCAGGCCGCTCGCGGCGAGGAGGGGGTAGGTTTCCTGGACGAGCCGATTACCTTTGCCGGCTTCCTCGCCATTGCTGAGGAGGCCCACGCGGGGACGCTGCACGCCATGCACGATCTCCATATAGGCGGCGCCGAGGTAGGCAAAGTCCACCAGGTGGCGGGGCTGGCAGTCGGCAGTGGTGCCCACATCCACAATGAGCGTCGGCCCGCTCGGCAGCGGAAATACCGCACCCGCCGCGGGCCGATCCACACCGGGGAGCGGGCGCAGCGTCAGCACGGCGGTGGCCATCGTGGCGCCGCTGTTGCCGGCCGACAGGAAGGCGTCGGCCTCGCCATCGCGGACGAGGCGCAGGCCGACATGCACGGAAGACTGCCGCTGGCGACGGGCGGCGTGGGCAGCATGGGTGTCCATGGCGACCACGTCCGGCGCATGGACGACCGTGATGGGCAGCTCAGTAGCGTCGTCGCCGATGGCTGCTTGCAACTCCTGCTCCAAGACGGCTTCCTGGCCGACGAGGATCACGTGAAGACCGTCGGCGCCATGCCTACGGGCGGCCAGCACGGCGCCGCGCACGATCTCGCCGGGGGCGTGGTCACCGCCCATCGCATCGAGCGCTATACGCATGTCATCCTCGCTCCTGCGGTACGGTAGCCAGGCGCAGTATGCTGCACACCTACGACGCTACGGTATGAATGGCCGGCGAGCCGGTCATCCTTAGCGCCGACGGCGGCGCTTGCGACCCGGCAGGCTGCTGGCGCGAATCATACGCGCCAATCGCGCGGCAAAGCTCGGCGCCCGCGTGGCCGTGACCCTCCCATGCAGACGATCTTGCTGAACAATACGACACACCGGGCCCATCTCGCACACGCCCATGCAGGATACGGGCACGACGGACACGTTGTCCGCGATGCCCTCCTGACGCAGGGCCTTTACTACGGCGGGGAGCGCCTCACGGGCGCCGTCCTCGTTGCATCACCCGCCCTGGCAGAACTGGACCGTCAAGAACGATTCCGACTGGCTCTTGCGGCGGCAGTCCGGGCAGAGGGCTGCAAACGAGCCGCCGCTTCACCCGGCTTCGCGGGTGGTGGTCGGCGCCCCACACTGGGGGCACTTGGCCGGCTCATCCCAATTGAACATGCGTAGAGCGCGTTGCACGCTATATCGTCTCCGTCGTCTTATTGAGTGTGGCGGGTGGCGTCCAGCCCGGCAGTGCCGGTCACGCGGCGCCGCTTCCGAATTGTAGCGGCCCCAACCTGCTTGGTCCAAGGCGGTGGTCAGGGGCGGGGTGGACCTAACACCCGGCCCCTTCCCTAGATGAAGGTTGCGAACTTGATTAGGGAGTGTGTTGACCCCCACCCTGACCCTCCCCCGTCCCGACAGGGGAGGGAACACACCCGTCCCCCCGCCGCAGTGGGGGGACCATAGGGGGGCTACATCCCACTACCTGATTAAGTTGACAACTTTCATGCAGGGAAGGGGCACGATGGCGGCGGCAGTCCGATGATGGTCTGCATCAGGATGCAAGGATGAGCAGGATGGATTGCGGCGCAAGCCGCAATGACGGGAGAGCAGCGAGGGCGCTCACAAGGGACGCCCCTACATGGGGTGGGTACACCGGGCAAACGAGCGGCATGCGTGAGGAGAGGATGGGCCGGATGGATTCCCGCTTTCGCGGGAATGACGAGTTATGCAATGGTTTCCTTGCGGGGGAATGACGGTTTTGCAAAGGTCTCCAGGGGGAGGGCAGTATGGCACAGCAATTCGATCTTGTCGTCATCGGCACCGGCGTCGCCGGCGCACCGGTTGCGACGGCTTGCCGCGAAGCCGGTTGGGAGGTGGCGCTGGTAGATGACCACCCGTATGGGGGTACGTGCGCCTTGCGGGGCTGTGATCCCAAGAAGGTGCTCGTCGGTGCGGCCGACGCGGTGGACTGGGCGCGGCGGATGGCGGGCAGGGGGATCGAGCCGGGGGGAGTGCGGATTGACTGGCCGGCGCTGATCCGGTTCAAGGACAGCTTCACCGGGCCGCGGCCGGCGGCGCGGCGGGCGGGCTTCGAGCAAGCCGGTATTGCCTGCTTCGACGGACACGCGCGGTTTGTGGGTCCCACTACGCTCCGGGTGGGTGATGAGGAACTGGAGGGCCGCCACATCGTGATCGCTACCGGCGCCAAGCCCCAGCCCTTGGGGATTGCCGGGGAGGAGCATCTCACCATCAGTGACGACTTTTTCGACCTCGCAGAGCGGCCGGAGCGGGTGCTGTTCATCGGCGGCGGCTACATTTCGCTGGAGTTCGCTTGCGTCGCCGCAGCGGCCGGCGCGCAGGTGACGGTGCTGCATCGCAGCGGGCACCTGCTGCGGGGCTTCGATGAAGACCTGGCGGATCAGCTCACCGCCTACCTGAGGTCAGAGGGCCTCAATATTCAGTTGGATACCGCCGTCTCCGGTATCGCCGAGCAGGATGGCGGGCTGGCCGTCGCGGCGACCACGTCGGCCGGGCCGCGCACGTTCGAGGCAGACTTGGTGGTGCATGGGGCAGGGCGGGTGCCGAATGTGGACGATATGGGTCTCGATGCGGCGAACGTGGCGTTCGACCGCCGCGGCGTGCGGGTGAATGAGTACCTGCAGAGCGTGTCCAACCCGGCGGTGTACGCCGCGGGTGACGCCGCCGGTAGCCCTGGGCCACCGCTCACACCAGCGGGAGGCGTGGATGCGGACGTGGTGACTGCCAACCTGCTCAACGGCAACCACACGACACCAAACTATGGGGTGATGCCCACGGCGGCGTTCACCAATCCGCCACTGGCTGCCGTCGGGTTAGGTGAAGCAGAGGCGCGTGCCCAGGGCCTGCGGTTCAGTACGAACTACGCCGACGCCGCGCGGTGGGCGACGGCCACCCGCCTGGCGCAGCCGTGCTATGGCTACAAGGTGTTGATCGAGGAGGAGACGGACCGTATCTTGGGCGCCCATCTGCTCGGTCCGCACGCCGACGAGGTGATCAACGTGTTCGCGGTGGCGATGCAAGCCGGGATGACCGCGACGGCGCTGAAAGAGATGCTGCTGGCGTACCCGACCACGTCGTCCGACCTCTATTACATGCTGTAGGGTGGGCGTTGGCCCCCCCTATGGTCCCCCCGCAGGGGTAGATATTTCGGCAGGCGAGCCTCACCCCCCGGCCCCCTGACCGGCCAAAGCCGCACGGATAGGGCCAGGTGTGGTGCGGCTTTGGCCCGTCACCTCTCCATCGCAGAGCGATAGAGAGGGGGTGCAGATTCCCGCTTTCGCGGGAATGACGGAGGCCCAGGGGAGCGGCCAGGACGCCAGCGGTGGGCGGCGGATTGTGCAGTGCCGGCGGGTCAACGGTACTATCCTGAGTGGGTGCTGGCCGACGCTGCACCGCGTTGGGAACGATAAGAACGTGTAGCTTTGGGGCCGGCCAGGTGGACGAATGCTTGTAGTGGCGCTCTGGATTGCCGGGTTGGTCATGGTCGGCTGGGCGGCGGCCCGGTGGGGCTGGCGCTTAGGGTCGGCCGACGTGGTGTGGGGCGTGGCGCCGGCGGCGGGGCTGGCGCTGGGCTTGGTCGCGGTGAACGCCCTGGCCTACATCGTCCCGGCCGGGTGGGCGGCCGGCCTGAGTACCGGTCTGCTCGTGCTGGCCGCGGCCGTTTGGTGGTGGTGGCGACGGAGGGCGGCCACGCATGACCGGGCGGCCGAGGAGGAGCGCAGCGGGCCGGTGGACGCCGCCGACGTGCTCGTCTGGCTGATCGCCGGGCTGGTGGTCACGGCGGCGGTGGGGGTGGGAGCCTTTGCGACGCTGCAATACAACGAGGAATTGCAGCATTGGCCGCTGGCAGCGACCATCGCCGAGGGCAACTTCCCGCCGCGGCTGCCGTTCTGGCCGGCGTGGCCAGCGGTGTATCACTACGGCTTTGCGCTGCTGGCGGCGGCCGTCCACCACCTCAGCGGACTGGCCGTGTGGTGGTCCATTGACGTGCTTACGCTGGTGGTGGCGCTGGCGGTCTTCTGGGGGGTAGCGGCGCTCTTGCGGCGCGCCGGGGCCGCGATGAACCTGGCGGTGGTGGGAGCGTTCTTCGTCTTTTTCGGTGGCGGCTGGGTACCGGGGTGGTTTGCCCAGCGGATTCCCTTTTGGCTGACACATGCCGAGGGGCCACTGGTCGGTATGCAGGCCGAACCGCTGGTCGTGGGGAGGCTGTTCAAGAGCTTCGCCGTGATTGTCCACGAGCATCCGGCCGCCCTGGGGCTGGTGTGCCTGATCGCCTATGGCCACGGCTGGCTCAGTATGCAGCACTCGGCACGCGAGCCGCGGGGGTGGTGGCTGGCGGCCGGTCTGCTGGTGCTCGTCGGCGGGGCGGCGGCGTTGGCTGCGACGAGCGCATTCGTGCTGCTGCTGGCGGGGACGACGGCCGTCGTCGGGCTGCGGGCCGGGCGGCTGCTGGTCGGGCGGCTGCGTCGGATAGAGGCGCCGGCAGGTGGTAACGGGGGCTGGTGGGTGGTGCGGCGCGATGGTGCGCTGGTGCTGGCGACGCTGGTGTTCGGCTCGGTGTCCGGTGGAGCGATCACGGACCTGTTGCTGCGCGCGCGCGGTCTGCCGGTCGGCAGTAGTCTCGGGTTGCGTAGCCCGCCGGGATGGCCGCAACTGCCCGGGGACGCGGGGGAACTCGCAGGGGAGTGGTGGTGGGAGGTGCTGCTGGCGGAGTATGGACTGCCGGTGCTGCTGCTGCCGGTGGTGGGGTGGTGGTGCTGGCGACGGCCGACGCCGCTAAAGACGTGGCTGCTGGCGACGGCGGTGGTCGGGTTTATCGTGCCGCTGGTGGTGCAGTATGGGCGGGACGACGCGGCGATGGCCGCGTTCAGCCGGACGGCTGGCTCTTTGTGGCTGGTGCTGTGTGCGCTGACCGCCGTGGAGCTGACGCAGGGGCTACGCTGGAACCGCTTGGCCTACGCGCTGCTGGGCGTGTTTGTGCTCGGCTCGACCTATATGGGTCTCAGCTTTGCGATTTCGCTATGGCCGCCGGAGGGCCTGCAAGCGACGACACCACCGCTGCGGCCGGCGCACGTGCAACTGGCGGAGCGCGTAGCCGAGGTGGT
>JAJDZR010000306.1 GCA_022824545.1 Chloroflexota bacterium | reverse complement strand
ATGCAGTCCGAGACCAGGCCGGGGTTGGCCTGTGGGTCGGGGACCGCGACGCCATCGGCGCAGGTCGGTTGGGAGGGGGCGCAGCCGGTGATGCTGAGGACGAGGAGTGTGGTGACGATAACGCCGACAGTGTGCAGCCATCGCATGACCGTAGCTCCTGGCAGCCGTGGCGGGGTGGTAACAGTATACGGATGATGGTCTGGGGGGTATGCTTGCAGGCGAATCCCGCATAATAGGGGGCGCCGCGCCGGGTAGTGGGTGCGGCGGTGGGGTGTGGGTGGACGAATCTGCGGGAGAGGATATGGCGATGACCGAGCAACCGGCAGTGGGCTTTATCGGCTTGGGCCTGATGGGCGGCCCGATGGCCAAGAACATCTTGAACAGCGGGTTTCCGCTGACCGTCTATAACCGGACGCGCTCGCGGACGGCGGCGCTGGCGGAGGCCGGGGCGCAGGTGGCGGATACGCCGGGGGCGCTGGCGGCGCAGGTGGACTTCGTGTGCTCCTGCGTAACGGGGCCGGCGGACGTGGCGGAGGTGTACTTGGGCGATGACGGCGTGGTGGCGAACGCGCGGCCGGGGGCGGTGCTGATCGAGATGAGCACGATTGACCCGGGGACGCATCGGGAGATTGCGGAGGCCGCGGGGGCGCGGGGGGTGGACTACCTCGACGCGCCGGTGAGCGGCGGTGTGACGGGCGCCGAGGCGGGGACGCTGGCGATCATGACGGGCGGTGAGCCGGAGGTGTTCGAGCGGGCGAGGCCAGTGCTGGACGCAATGGGCGAGAACGTCGTGCTGATGGGTCCGGTGGGGAGCGGGGCGGTGGCAAAGCTCATCAATAACATGATGGCCGCGATTACGAACGCTGGTGTGGCCGAGGGGATGGTGATCGGCGCGAAGTGCGGCCTCGACGCGGCCCAACTCCACCAGGTGCTGATGGCATCGGCGGCCAGCAGCTTCATGCTGCGGATGCTGCCCGATTTCACGCTGCGCCGGAACTTCGACCCGGGATTTACGATTGACAACCAGACGAAGGACGTGAACCTGGCGAATGACCTGGCGCGTGAGTTGGGCGTGCCGACTATGCTGGGTGCTGTCGCAGCCCAACTGCTGCGTTCGGCGCAGGCGGAGGGGCTGGGCGACCGGCACATTGCGGCGGTGATCCAGCCGTTGGAGCGGTTGACGGGGGTGGAAGTGCGGGGGGAGTAGGTGAGTGGGCCTCACCCCCCGGCCCCCTCTCCAACATTTGGAGAGGGGGTGTATGTGTTTCTGTGTGTTCCGGCCCCCCTGTGGTCCCCCCGCGGTGCAGGGGGACGGACCTAACCCCCGGCCCCTTCCCTCCAGGGAAGGGGAGTTTCTGCGGCGACGGACAGCGGCTAGCGGCGGGTGCCGAGGCGGAGGGAGCGGTTGGGGAGGGGGAGGGCCACGCGGACGCCGCCGCGGCGGTGGGATTCGCGGAGGGCGATAGCGATTTCGAGCGCCTCGCGTCCGAACTCACCGGGGCAAACGGTCTCTTCGCCGGCCTCGATGGCGAGGGCGACGCCTTCGATGGCATCCACCATGGAGCTGCGGGGATGCCAGGCATAGGGGAACTGGCGCTGGCTGTAGTCGGGGGAGCCGGCGGCGTCCTGGGTCCACAGCTCGAACCAAGCGTGCTGGTTGCGCGAGACGATCCGGCCGCGGTCGCAGATGAATTCGAGCATCCACTCCCGCTCTGACGCATGGGTGTTGAGGATGGCGCGCACGCCGTTCTCGTAGACGACGTAGCCGGAGCCGGAGAGGTCGTCTTGCCCGGCGGCAGCGGCCTCGTCGTCCATATCGCCGAACACCCAGCGGGCCGGCGCGCCAGCGAACATTCGGAAGAGGGCCAGCGTGTGGCTCTGGAGATTCGAGAGGGAGTGCGGCGAGTGGCAGACGAGCGAGCGCAAAGGCCCCAGCTCGCCGCGGGCGATCAGGGCGCGGGCATTGGTGTACGGGCCGTACCAGTTGAGGTGGCAGGCGACGGTGAAGATGGTGTTGTGCTGGCGACAGGCGGCGATCATCGCGTCGGCCTCGGCCAGCGTGCGGCAGAGCGGCTTGGTGGCAAAGATGGCGCGCACGCCGGCTTCCGCCAGCGCGATGACGACTTCGGCGCGCTCGTTGGGCCGGGTGGTGACGCTGACGATGTCGGGCTGCTCGTGGGCGACCATCTCGCGGAGGTCGGTGTAGAGCGCCTTGATGCCCCAGCGACGGCCAAAGTCGTCCAACTGGGCGGGGTCAACGTCGGCGCCGGCGACTAGCTCGACGCCGTGCGCCGCCATCATCGCCGGGGCGTGTGCCCACGGCCAGGGATAGTAGGGCATGCCGACCATCTCGTCGTCAATGGTGCTGCCCATGCGGCCGCAGCCGACCACCGCGCCGCGGTAGGTGCCTTGGGGACGGGTGGCGGCGATAGCCTGATGGGCCGGGATGGACTGGTCGCGCTCACGTGTCATCGTGGTGCTCCTTTTCTAGGACCTAACCCCCGGCCCCTTCCCTCCAGGGAAGGGGGGCTGCTGTTCGGCATTCGCTCCCCTATTGTCCATGCCAAGCACGCGCGCTGCGGTGCCGCCCATTATCAGGGCCAGGTCGTCGTCGCTCAAGCCCGCGGAGGGCGCGAAGTGGCGTTCGAGCCAGTGGCGGGACTGGCGGTAGGTGCAGAAGCGGTTTTGGAAGGGCATGTCGGTGCCGTACATGAGCCGGGATGGGCCGATCCGCTCGACCATCGCTTCCAGCGTCGGCCAGACCTCGTGGTAAGGATAATCGAAGATGTCGCCGATGCGAACGGGGAAGCACACTTCCAGGCTTAGGTTCGGGTTCTCGAACGGTGCCCATATTTGGTCGGGCAGGATGATGCGGTCGCCGTTGCGGTAGACGCGCCAGGGGAAGCCGTGGGTGATGCTGCACAGCAGGTGGGGGTGGCGATTCATCAGGCGCATGAGAATGCGTAGCTCGCCGAGGTAGCTCTGCTGTCCGGCGAGGTCGGGGTGCGCTTCGCTGGCGCGGGCCGGGCCGGTACACAAGGTGAGGAAGACGGGCACGCCGAGCGTCGAGACGGCGTCCCAGAACGGGGCGTATGGTCCACTGTCCCACGGCTGATCGCTCACGGTGTAGCCGGCGGGGTTGAACTTGATCGCGTGTAGGCCGAGGTCTTTGATGGCGGCGGTGACGCCGGCGATGACCGCGTCTACATCGGTGTGGATTTGCCGCTCGTCGAGCAGGGCCATGGACAGGATGCGGTCGGGGAAGCGCTGGATGCACTCGGCTTGATACTCGTTACTGCGGCCCAGCATGGCGTTGGTGTGGAGGAGTACCTTGTCTATGCCGGCGTAGTCCATCTCGCCGATGAGGCTGTCCGGCGTACACTCGAGATTGCGTAGGTTGGGCGGGTAGAAGTGCTTCGTGTAAGTCTCGCCCTGGTAGTCCCACAGGACGCGGCCCGTGGCACGATCAATACGGAAGTTCACGTCGGGCAGGTCAGCGAGGTCTCCCTTGGTCGGATCGAGCACGTCGGAGGGGCCTGCAGCGCGGTCACGCAGGCGAAATGCGGGCTGGTGGTGACCCGCCTGCGCCTGCTGCACGGTGAGGAGGTGCTCCCGTGAGCTGGCGTACCCGCGAGGGCTGTCGGCAGGCTCGAAACAGTAGGCGTGCGAGTCGATAATCATGCGTGGGGTATCCCGTTCTCGGCGAACATAGTACCACTCCTACCCGTGAGGTCCGTGAGGTAAAATGATGGTACAACAACCCGCGCAGAGCGTCGCCCCCGGGGATGGGTGCAGGAGTACTCCGCGGGACCGGCGTCAAGGAGACAGATATAAAGATGTTCCGGTCGTTTGGGCGTGTCCTGGCGAGCTTGCTGATCGCCGTCGGAACCCTTATGGCGCTGCCCGCCGTACAAGCGCAGCAGGCCTTCGCGCCTGGCGCTGTCGTCGCGCTGCGCGGCACCCCGCATCTCTGGATCGCCGACGAACAAGGGGTGCTGCACTGGGGTGGCGATACGCGGGCGCTGGCCGGTAATCATATCAACTGGAGCGACCACACGGAGGTCAGCTTGGCGCACCTGCGCACGCTGGCAGTGGGAGATCCGTGGCTGTCGGCCGGACTCTTGAAAGACGGGGATCCGATCTACCTCGTGAAGTGGGAAACTCAATGGCCGCAGCCGCGCTTGCTCCGCATTCAGTCCATTGCCGACGTGGAGCTCTTCGGGATCAACGGCGGCAACTACGGGAACTTCGTACTGGACAAGGCGACCTGGGAGGCTCGCTATGGGCTATCAGCGGCTAGTATCCCACGTGGGGAGTTGGCGGCCGTGTTCACCCAACCACGGCTCGATGGAGCCGCCGCCTACCGCGAACGGGGATGGGAGCACGCGGGGCAAGGCGACTATGTCCTGGCCATCCTAGACTACAGCCAGGCGATCCGGCTTGATCCGAACGTTGCTGACGACTACTTCATCCGGGGGTGGGCATACGCGCGGAAAGGCGACCTTGACCGGGCGATCCAAGACTACGACCAGGCGCTCCGGCTCGATCCGAACGATGCCGCCGCCTACTTCATCCGGGGCAAAGCGTATGCGCAGCAAGGCGACCTTGACCGGGCGATCCAAGACTACGACCAGGCGCTCCGGCTCGATCCGGACGATGCCAGCGCCTACTACAACCGGGGCGTAGCCTACGTGAAGCAAGGGGACTATGACCGGGCGATCCAAGACTACGACCAGGCGCTCCGGCTCGAACCGAGCTTTGCTGTTGCCTACCACAACCGGGGCGTAGCCTACGCGCAGCAAGGGGACTATGACCGGGCGATCCAAGACTACGACCAGGCGCTCCGGCTCAATCCGGACTTTGCCATCGCCTACCACAACCGGGGTGAAGCCTACGAGGAGCAAGGCGACTACGACCGGGCGATCCAAGGCTACGATCAGGCGCTCCGGCTCGATCCGAACAATGCCCACTACTACCACCACCGAGCAGGGTTGTACGCGGAGCAAGGGGACTATGACCGGGCGATCCAAGACTACGATCAGGTGGTCCGGCTCGATCCGAACGATGCCAGCGCCTACCTCAACCGGGGTGAAGCCTACGCGGCGCAAGGCGACTACGACCGCGCCAGGCAAGACTACGACGAGGCGCTCCGGCTCGACCCGAGCCTAACGGTGCCTACTGCATCTGGATCCTAGCCTCCCGGCGGAAAGGCGCGTCCGGCCACGACCAGGTGGCGGTTGAGGCGGTGTTGGCGTGGGTGCGGCCGGCAGCGCGGGGCGCTCCGCCCATGGGAGATCGCATTCGGCGACCACAAGCACGGTGGCGACGATAACGGCAGCCGCCCAGTCGTGCCTGAGACTGGTTCCTCCAAGCCTCGGTTCGATCATGGCGCATCACCGCGCACCACTCCCGGTGCAGGCCAGGCCGCCACTGCTCAGGCGAGCGCAATGGCCTGTTCGCGGGCGACGTGACGGATGTTGTGCAGGGCGACGACTTTATCGTCCATCTTGGACAGATGCTCGGTGTGCATGACGACATCGTGGTCGAGCGCGGCGGCGCGGTGCAGGAGGGTGGCGTAGTCGAGGTTGCCCTTGCCGGGCACGGCCTCGTTCAACCGGCAGACGGTGAGGAGGCCTTGGTCGTTGCGTTCGAGGCCGGAGAGGACGGTGTCCTTGGCATGTACCGAGACGATGTCTGCGCCAAGCGTGTCGAACGCATCGTTGAGGAACGGGGCCGAGTCGTAGTAGTGCTCCAGAGTCACCAGATTGACCGGGTCGAGCAGCACTTTGAGGCGCGGTGAGTTGACGTCCCGCAGGAGACGCGCGATCTGCTCGATGGTGTAGAGGGGGCCGAGCTGGTGGGGATGGGCGGCAATGTCCATGCCGGCGGCCTCGGCGTCGGAAGCCATGGCGCCGATGGCGTCCACCACGCGGTCCCACACGGCCGCGGAGCGCGGGTCTTCGCCGGAGGTGCCGTCGAGCGAGAAGAGCACGGTGAGACTAAAGCCGACGCAGGCGGCGCCCAGGATGACGGCCTGGTCCAGGTTGCGGCGGTAGGCGTCGAGCGAGGCGCGGTTTGCCGCCGGGTCTTGCGCGGCGAGTCCACCATGGAAGCGGCTCAACTCGCCGATAGACAGCCCGTGGTCGTCGAGAAACTGCCGCAGCCGCCGGATGTCCTGATCGGTCCAGTCGAGTTGGCTGGCGCCGCAGATGGTGGTCATGTTGAGGTAACGGCAGGTTTGGGCCAGCTGCTCCAGGCCGGCGTGCTCGACGCTCAATCGCAGTGTGGTGCTCAAGCGGATCATGGTGGCTTATCCCCCTTCACGCCTGGGACCCTCCGGTCCAGGCTTGGCAACCATGATACAGTGTGGGGGGCAGGTGGGTAGTACCTCACCCCCGGCCCCTCTCCACTATGTGGAGAGGGGAGTAGTGCCCGGACCGGGAGCTATGAGTGGCCCTGGATTGCGGCTTGCGCCGCAATGACGGAGGGGAAGGGAACAAGGGGTGGTGATGATGAGTAGTGCGCGGATTGATGATCGCGACTGGTCTAGGCTGACGCTGGGTGAGCGCATTCGGATGTTGGAGGTGGACGGCTATTTGGTGCTGCCGGACCTGCTCTCGCCGGAGCAGGTGGCCCGATTGAAGGCGGAAACGGCGCCGCTGGATACGATCCACACCGACTACTCGGAGCGGCAGCGGGTGCGGGGGAATATGAGCTTTCAGGGCGGGGCGATCACAGATTTGATTGCCCACCCGCCGACCATTTCGTTTCTGCGGACGCTCTTTGGCGACGATCTCGTGGTGATGAGCTACGCCTACGCCCGCTCGGAACCGGGCCACCCGGGGATTTCGCTGCACACCGACGGGCAGCCCTACGGGTCTCAGATTTTCGGGTACGAGGGCAGCGTGCCGGTGATGGTGCGCGTGCTGTACTACCTGGATGATCTGACGCCGGAGGTGTCTCCCTTCCGCGTGGTGCCGCATTCGCATCTCAGTCTGCACGCCGACGGCAACCCCTACACGCGGTATGAAGCGCACCCGGAGGAAGTGATGGTGCCGGTGAAGGCCGGGTCGGCGGCGCTCATCAACCACAAGGTCTTTCACGGGAACTTCCCGAACACGGGAGATCGCGCTCGCGAGCTGTTGGCGATTGCGTACCGGCCGGCGTGGGCCGGGCCGGTCGAGGCGGTGGAGCCGTGGGAGCCGGATGACGTGGCGACGTTGCCGGAAGCGATCCAGCCGCTGTTCGGCGACAAGAGCCAGCGTAGGGCGGACTTCCACGGCGGCAACAAACCGCCGGACATGCGGAGCGAGGCGCCGGGGATCAACGTGAGTCGGTGGGAGCGGGGGTGAGGGGGATTGGACCGGGCCTCACCCCCCGGCCCCCTGACCGACCAAAGCCGCACGGATAGTGCCAGGTGTGGTGCGACTTTGGCCGGTCACCTCTCCAAATGTTGGAGAGGGGGAGTAGATTCCCTAGACTCACAAACGAAGTGCAACACCAGAGTAAGGTGTTGCCATGGGACAAGCATACACGCAGCTTGGTATTGAAGACCGGTGTGAATTGGCCCGTCTACACGCCCAGGGCTGCTCGCTCCGGCAAATCGC
>JAJDZR010000055.1 GCA_022824545.1 Chloroflexota bacterium | reverse complement strand
GTACCTGAGCCATGCTTTTTGCTCCTTCCGCTCCATGCCAGACAATGGGGCGTTACGAATACCGCCCTCCGCCGCGTTTAATGAGCTTCCTAGCCGCTCGCCGCCGTCGGCTGCACATCGGCAGCCTTCAATACCGCCTTGATGATCTTGTCGTAGCCGGTACAGCGGCAGAGATTACCAGCCAGGGTCCAGCGCGCCTCGTCCGCCGTCGGCTGAGGATTGTCCTCCAGCAAAGCAACCGACGAGAGGATCATGCCCGGCGTGCAGATACCGCACTGGAGACCGCCCAGCTCCATGAAGCTCTCCTGTACCGGGTGCAAGGTACCGTCGGCACCGATCCCCTCGATGGTGGTGAGCTTCCTTCCCTCGGCGGCGACGGCCAAGGTCAGACAGGAGGTAATCGGCGCACCGTCCATGAGCACCGTGCAGGCGCCGCAGTCGCCGGTGGAGCAGCCCTCTTTCGTGCCGGTCAGTCCGGCCGCATAGCGGACGGCATCGAGCAGACGGGTGCGGTTCTCGACCGTCAGCTCATACGGCTGGTCATTGATGTCGAGCGTGATTTGTCGCTTCACTCCTACACTCCTTGCGTTGGAGATGTCCTGCAACTAGGCAGCCGCGGCCTGCGCCGCCGCCTGGCGCAGCGCCCGCTGGGTCAACACGTCGGTCATGGTGCGCCGGTACTCGGCCGAGGAGCGCACGTCGGAGATCGGGTTGGTCACCTCCGCGGCCAAGCGCCCGGCAGCGGCCAGCGTGGCATCGTCGAGCGACTGGCCGCGCACCGCCGCCTCGGCAGCGGTGGCCCGCAGGGGGGTGGGCGCTACGGCGCCGAGCGCAATCCGCGCATCCTGCACCACGCCATCGTCGGCCGCGAGGGTCACGGACACCGCCACGCCCACAAAGGCGAGGTCCATCTGCCGACGCTCGCAGTGCTTGATATACAGCCCACTCGTGCGCGGCGGGGGAGCCGGGAGGTGCAGGTCAACGATGATCTCGTCGGCGGCCAGCACCGTCTGGCGCGGTCCCAGGAAGAACTCATCGAGCGGGACCGTCCGCTCGCCCCGGCTGCTGGCCAGCCGCGCCGTCGCGGCACCTGCAAGCAGCGGGGTCAGGAAGTCTCCGGCCGGTGACGCCGTGGCGATGTTGCCGCCGGGAGTGCCCAAGTTGCGGATTTGGACGGAGCCGACTTCCTCGGCACCCTGCTGTAGGTAGGGGTAATGCTGCTTGACTTCCGCCGACAGCTCGATAGTCCGGTATTTCGTGGCCGCGCCGATCCGCAGGCCGGTTTCGGGATCAAAGCACAGCCCGGTCAAGTCCGGGATGCGCGTAACGTCTATCACCACCTGAGGCGCCAGGACCTTATCGTTCATGAAGATGATCAGGTCCGTCCCACCCGCGATGATCCTGGCCTCCGCGCCGTGTTCCGTCAGCAGAGCCGTCGCCTCTGCAAGTGTCTCGGGGGCGTAATAGTCAAATTCGCGCACGATCACTCCACCTGCCTAGCAGCACCGCTGTCCAAGCACAACCGTCACCAACCGCACCGGCAGCGCGCCCGTGGCAGGCCCCTCCTCGCCTGTAGTATAGCCGAGCAACATTGGCGGGCCGCTCCCGCCCCGGCACTCCGACCTCGCCGGTGCCCAGCCCGCATCATTGTACCCATGTCATGCACCGGCAGCAACCGGCAGCGCGGCCGGGACACCCTTATCTGACAGAAGTAGGTTTTTTGTAGGGGCACGATTCATCGCGCCCCACCCCCGTCATTCCCGCGCAAGCGGGAATCCACGTCCCCCCGCCGCAGCGGGGGGACCATGGGGGCTAGGCCGCCCTCATTCGTAGCTCCCGGTCGTTGCGCTGACTCCCCTTCCCTGCCAGGGAAGGGGCCGGGGGTTAGGTCCAATCCACCCCTATTCCGCATAGAGGAACAGCCGGCCGTCATAGGTCCCCAAGCAGAGTCCCGCCTCGGTCGGACACGGCGCGGCACTGATGGGCGAGCCGAACGCGGCGCGGCCGACGCACGCGCCCGTGGCCTCGTCCAGGAGATAGAGCCGGCCGTCCAGGCCACCCACGACGACGTAATCGTGCCAGCGCACCGGGGCGGCCAGCAGCGAGCGGCCCTGCCGGCGGTAGCAAGTCATGGCCAGGAGCGCCTCGCCGGCCTGGAAGCGCCAGCGCCGACGACCGGAGTGGAGCGTATAGCTCTGCGCCTCCCCCGCCGCCGTGGTGACGTAGATATGCGCGGCATCGGCCGCCAGTCCCGCGGCGTAGCTGCCCAGCAGGCCGGGGCGCTCCCAGATCGTCTCTCCGGAGCGCGCCGCCAACACTGCCAGTCCCCCGTCCTCATCCGCACACACCAAGCGGTCGCCGGCCACGACCGGACCGGCGCAGTAATACTTGACCGGAAACGGGCGCTGCCAGGCAATGGCGCCGTCGGCTCGACGCAGGGCGAGAAAGCCCTGGCTCGGAATCAAGACGATGAGCAGATCGGCGTAGAGCTGCGGCCCGGCATAGGATCGCCCGGTGCCCGGCGACAAGGACGTGTGCCACAAGCGCCGGCCCGTCTCCGGATCGTAGGCCGCGCAGCCGTCGGTCGCCGCCACGTAGACCACGCCGTCGGCCACGACCGGGGACGCGCAGATGGCCTGATCCGGGTACCCCGGCACCGCCGCCTGCCAGCGTAGCTCGCCCTCGCCAAGCGAGAACGCCGAGACCTGGCCGGTCACCGAGACGGCGACGCAACTGCCGGCCTCGTCTCTACGCCGACTACCTGCGGGGGGAGACGCAACGGCAACGCTATTCTTGACGACTGCGTCGGTGCGGACCTGCCAGCGTAGCCGCCCCGTAGCCAGCTCAAGACAAGACAAGCCACTCTGACCGGGATAGGCTTCATCTTGCTGGCTCACCAGCAGGTCTTGGTCCTGACACACGGGTGCCGCCCGGTGGATCCCCCCCGGCACCTGCCACTGCCAACGGCGCCGCAGCGGCTGCGCGGCGTTGCCGAGCGCGATCTCGGCCGGCGCCGTTGCGGCCGGCGGCCGCTCCGACGACGGCAGCGCGACCAAGTGCGCGCGGACTCCCTGGTCGCTGAAGCGGATATGGCGAAAGCCGCGCGGCCGGCCATCAATGCCGCCGAAACAGAGCGTCGGCGTCCCCAGCACGACGGTCTGCCCATAGGACCACACCTTGCTGGTATGCGCGTGACCGTGCAGCACGAGCCGCAGCGCATACCGGCTCAGGCGGTCGAGCATCGCCGGCGGCGGCGGCGTATGCTGCACCAGCACGATCTCCTGCCCCGGCGGTTGCGCCGCGAGGTCGGCCCACAGCCACCGCTCCTTGCGCGCCCGATCCTCTTCCGAAAAGAACGCCTCCTCGCTCGCATAGACGACGAAGTGCCGGCCGCCCCAATCGAAGCTGTAGTAGGTCGGGCCGAGGACGGTTTCGTAGTGCCGGGTATAGGTACACCCGGCCTCGACCTCGATACGCTCCTCATTCCCGTCGTGACCGCCAAACACCGAGCACACCGGCAGCGGCACCGACTCGGTGGCCGCCCGGTAGCTGCGGAGCTGGGCCAACGTGCCGATATTGGTCAGGTCGCCGGTGGCGATGACCAGATCGGGCGCGGCCACCGCCGCCACGCGCCGCAGGTCATCCGCCAGCTGTGCCTCCGACGGGTACTCGTGCCAGGGAGACGCCGTGTAGAGCTTCCAGCGCAGCGCGGCCTGGGAATCGTCGGCCGGCGGCGGCCCGGCCGCCGATAGCGCCGTGATTTGCTGCCGATCCTCGGCCTCGACGGTTACGTGCGTGTCGCTGATATGCGCCACGGAAAAGTCGCGACTGGCCCGCTCCGGCGCTGGGATGAGCGGGAAGTCAGCATCGTCGGGAGGCGGCCGGGAAGAGCCGAGGGCGCGGAAAAAGGATTCCTGCGGCCGGTAGCGATCCGGCACCGTGACGGTGATGAAGCGGTGGCTCGCCGGTTCGACGGGCAGGGCGTAATGGCCCGCGCCACCGGTGAGGACAACCGTCTCGCCATTGGAGACGGAGACGCCGCCAACCCCGTTGCCGGTCGCGGTGTCATAGACCGTGCCGCGGATAGTGAACGTCATCTTCTCTGCGTACTACCTCCGTGAGACCTATGCAAAATCGTCATTCCCGCGCAAGCGGGAATCCAGCCTACCATCCCCTGGATAGCTCCCTCTCCCCCTGGGAGAGGGTTAGGGTGAGGGAAACCCGGTCGCGCCTACCCCTTCAGATAGCGGTCCATGAACTCATAGGCGCGGCGACCGCTCCAGCGATGGCCGGCATCGAACTCGTCTCGCCACAGCTGGTCCTCAACGCCCAAGAGCCGGTAGGCCCGCGCCAAGGTCCGATGCGCCGCGCGGCTGGCCGCAATCGGGAAGCCGTCATCCTGGATACCGGCCTCGATCAGCAGTGGGCGCGGAGCGATCAAGGCCGTCACGTCGGGTAGCTCCGCCCAGCGCAGCAGCCCCGGCACGTATTGGCCGCCGCACAATCCCTGGTCGAGAGCGTACACCTTGAAGGTATTCAGATACCCGCTAATCACGGTCGCCTGCAAGCGATCATCGAGGGCGCTTACGAACGTCGTGCGCGTGCCGCCCAGCGAGAGGCCGGCCACACCAATCCGCGCCGGGCCCACGTCCGGCCGGCTTTGGAGATAGTCAATCCCGCGACGGTCATCCCAGACGGTCAGCGCGAGCAGGCTAAACCCCAACAGGGCCGCCTGGTTCCCGGCGCGGTCACACGGATCATAGCCACGCACCGGGTCCTCCGGGGACCACCGGCCGATGGCGCGCTCACCGAAGACCCGCGCATCGGGACAGAGCACAACGTAGCCCCGCCGCGCAAACTGCCGCCCGTAGTCATAGTTGTAGCTGACGATGTGCTCGCGCACGACCTCGTGCTCCTCCGCGACCCCGGCGACCTGCCCCTTGCCCCACCGTCCACCGTGACCGTGCAGCGCCAGCACTGCCGGTAGGCGGGCCGCCGGCGGGTCGCGGGGCCGCAGCAGCCACGCCGGCACCCAGACGTCCGGCTCGGATTGATAGACCACTTTCTCGCGGATCAGTCCATCGTCCGCCAGCTCCGTGCGCTCCACGACCGCCGCAGCGAGATCGCAGGACGGCGGCGGCGGCACCATGCCGGCCAGTGTTTCGATCTTCTCGCGCAGACGCGCCCGCCACGTCCGCCACTCCGCCACCGTCTGCGCCCGGAAGTCCAGCGGCCGCTCCTGCCGCGCATAGGCCCGCTCCACCCAACGCTGGAACGCAAAGTCATGGGCTACCGCCATGTCAACCTCCTCACCTCGCGCAGTCTAGCCGGCCGTCTCCTGGATTGCGGCTTCCGCCGCAATGACGAGGCTGCTCAGACGGTCACCGCGACCCCTCGTCTCGTCACTGCGGCGCAGGCCGCAGTCCAGGCCCCCGTCTACTGGATTGCGGCCCTCCATCCGGCCCATCCTCTAATCCCGCAAATCCCAATACTGACAATTCCATCCACCCCCTCTCCAAATGTTGGAGAGGGGGCCAGGTGACGGGTCAAAGCCGCACCACACCTGGCACTTTCCGTGCGGCTTTGGCCCGTCAGTGGGTGAGGCCCGCCAATCCCCCAGACCGTTGTCTTTCCCCCACCCCCGGCCGATATGCACCCATTGACGGGAGTGGCAGATGCAAGACCATCCTGGAGCGCCGGGCAGCACCCGGCAGAGGAACCCTGGCACCGACGGGCCGGCCGCGTGCGGTGGCGCGGCCGTGCCGTCGCCCCAGGCGTGGGACCACGTCCGGTCCCGCGCCGTGCCCACGCCCTTGCCCTTGCCCATGGCATCGGGCCACAGCCGGCCCGGTGCCACGCCCTTGCCCTTGCCCTCGCCCATGGCGCCGCCAGGCCACGCTGGCCCGGCCGGCGCCGACCGGTCGGTGCCGCCGACCACCGCCCTCGTGCCGGCTCACGCCAGCCGGCTGCTCCAGGATGTCTTGCCCCGCGTCCCTGCCACTCCCCATACCCTGATCTACCCACACACCCACCAAGACGCTATCCACACTACCAGGTACACACGATCCAGTCCCCGGCCCGTTTCCGCCCACCGCGCGGACTCCCCTTCCCTGCCAGGGAAGGGGCCGGGGGTTAGGTCCAAATCTCACCAAGTGCATCCTGCCACCCAGGTACCGCCCCGCCAACACCCCTCGCGCGCCCCGCCACCGCGGCCCACGCCGCCGTCCCCCTGCGGAGGGGAACTATCGGGGAGCCTAGCCAGAGCGCCTGAACAGGCAGGCCGCCGCATTGTTAGAGTGAAGCCAGGAGGATTACATGGAAACATGGCAGCAGCAACTAGAAGAACGACGGCAACGAGAAGAGGAGGAATGGGCAGAGTTCCGGCGCCGACTACGAGCATACCTGAAGATGCAGGGTAAAGACGCCCGCTACATTCGCGGCTTTCTCGACGGCTATAGTCATGGACAGACAGCGTTCTCATACTCAGCAGACGGATTCGACAGCGAGGGCTATGACTGTCAACTCTGCGGAAACAACGCCGAAATGCACTGGTTCTACGAGGTCCTTTCCATTTGCCCACATCCCCTAGTAGCAGAGCAAAAAGCCGCTGCGGCAAGATTACACGCCGAGTACCAGAAAGAAAGAGAACACGCTGAGAATCAAGCCAAGTTGACCCCACAAGCTGCCGAGGCAGCTATCACAGCCACCAGTGGCAACGTCACAGCAGCAAGCCGAGACCTTAGAGTAGGTATGCAGTGGCTTCGCGCCTACCTGAAAGAGAACGACCTGTGGGACCACGTTGTCGCCCTCCGTGAAGCCAGGCAGCGGAAATGACGACGCCGGCCCGACTGGCCAGAAGGGCAGTAGTACCATAATACCCCCTGGCTAGGGAGGCCATCACACCGCCGGCAGC
>JAJDZR010000119.1 GCA_022824545.1 Chloroflexota bacterium | reverse complement strand
AGTTGGACAGAGCGTTGCCCTTGCGAAGGCAAAGGTCATGGGTTCGAATCCCATCCGGGGTACCCCACGCTTGCCGCTAGTGTGCCAGCTAGCGGCGGCTGTGTCGAGCCGGCAACGGATTTAGGAAACGGATACACTACCCAAGATTGCACCGCGGCCACATGCCCACTCCTCCGCTGCCGCCATCAGCCGGGTGCCGACACCCTGGCGCCGGTAGGCCTCTGCGACTGCAAGCACCGTAATCTCTACCCGGACCTGGCTCGACTCACGCATCCCCTGCCTGAGAGCGGTGTCCATAGGCTGTGCAATACGGGCGCCGATGAAGCCGACGACCCGGCCATCGGTCTCGGCCACAAACATGCACTTATCTGCATCGGCCTGGTGAATACGCCGCGCAGTTGCCTCATCAAATTCCGCAGCCTGACTTTCTACGTCGGGTACCCGAAAGTGTTCCGGGCTAATGGTGGCATAGTACCGTCCGAAGTCAAGCCAGCACGTGGTCATCCCCTCGCCGTCTCCGACACGTGCATCGCGGATCAGAACGTCAGCCATATCGTTGGTAGCACCGTTTCTTCTCCCCGGCTAGGGGTGCTGGAGAGAACTGCTTCCGGCGTACACTAGGTAGCGGCCGGTTTACAGTCATTCTAAGGCACTGCCTTCTTTCACGGTGCAGACCAGCTGACCTCGGCGGAGCGCGAGGAAATCCAGGAGATCATCGCGCTGAAATTGCGTCTGCGCCGTGAATCAACGGAGTAGGGCACTCGCCGGCGCCTGATGCGGGCGAACGCCTCGACTGGGGTCGTGGTATGCTCATTAGTTAGTCCATGTCGTAGCTGGGGATAGCCCAGCCTCGCAAGGGTAAGTAACGTAGGGGCGTCATTATGAAAGTTGCGAACTTAATCGGGTAGTGGGATGTTGGGACATAGCCCCCCTATGGTCCCCCCGCTGCGGCGGGGGGACGGGGATGTTCCCTTCCCTGGTAGCTCAGTCCTGGGGAGGACAAGGGTGGGGGCCAACACATTACCCAATCAAGTTCGCAACCTTCATTATGGCGCCCAGCGAAGCACGCTGTCCTCCCTGGGCGTGATCAATCGTGCTCCTACGACGCGGCCTGCATCTACCTCTGTCAGGCCGGCACCGGAGACGGACGGCACGCTGAAATAGTTCGTCATGAGGGATAACCGGTCGGTAGTAGAGGCGTCGGACATGGCGCCTACGCCACGTGGCGGGCGCTTTCGTTTCCCTGGCCATCCCTGGGCCACCGGTGCGGCGCTGCTCGTCATCCTGCTGGTCGCCGCCTATTTCCGGTTCACCGGCTTGAACTGGGACGACGGGCACCACCTCCACCCGGACGAGCGCTTTCTGACGATGGTGGAGAACGCCCTGGAGCTACCCGGCTCCGTCGGCGCCTACTTCGATACCGCACAATCCCCGCTGAACCCCCACAACAAGGGACACGGCTTCTTCGTCTACGGCACCTTTCCGATCTTCCTGGTGCGGTACCTGGCGGAGTGGCTGGGGCGCAATACCTATGACCAGGTGCATCTGCTGGGCCGGGTGGTGGGGATGTTGTTCGACCTCGCCACTGTCGTACTGACGTACCGCATCGGGGCTGCGCTGTACGACCGGCGGATCGGTCTGTTGGCGGCGGCGTTCCTGGCGGTCGCGGTCATGCACATTCAGCAGGCTCACTTCTTTGTCGTAGACAGCTATCTCGTGACGTTCGTGGCGCTCACGTTCTGGTTCGTTGTGCAGGTCGCACGCCGGGGGCGGCGGCGGGACTATATGTGGGCCGGTCTCTCGCTGGGCCTGGCGATGGCGACCAAGCTCTCCATGCTCCTGCTGGCGCCTATCGTGGGCCTGGGCGCGTTTATCTGGCTGGTGCGGACCCGCAACGACCGGGGGGGCGTGGCCGGTGATGACACCGCCGCTGATGCCGTTGAGCCGGACGATCCGGGTCTGGGGAGTGCTTCCTGGGAGGTGGCGTTGCCGGCCGATGCGGCGCCTGATGCTGCGGGGGACGAGCGGCAGCCTTGGCGGGAGGCGCTGCCGCTCATCCAGCGGGCGGTGCTCGGCTTGGCCTTGGCCGGGCTGGTCGCTCTGGTGGTCTTCCGCGTCGCTCAACCCTATGCCTTCGCCGGCCCCAGCATCTTCTCGCTGCGGATCAACCCGCTGTGGGAAGACAACATCCGGTATCAGGCGGACGCGCAGAGCGGGCAGGTGGATCTGCCGCCGTCGGTGCAGTGGGCCAACACCACCCCGCTGCTCTTTCCCTGGCGGCACATGGTGCAGTGGGGGCTGGGCTGGTCGCTCGGCGGCGCGGCCTGGGCCGGAGTCGCCGTGGCCGGCGGCGTGCTGCTGCTCCGCGGTCGGTGGCAGCACGCGCTGGCCCTGGCCTGGATTCTGCTCTGCTTCGTTTATTTCGGGGCGGTGCTGAACAAGACGATGCGCTACTTGCTCCCGATCTATCCCTTCCTGGTCATCATGGCCAGCTGGCTGCTATGGACTGTCTATGATCGGCTGCGGTCCCGCTGGCGGGCGCTTGCGGTAGCTCTAGGGCCGGTGTTGATCGTCGGCGTCCTCGCCGCGACGACTCTGTGGGCCTACGCCTTCACGCGCATCTATACGCGGCCGGTCAGTCGCGTCCAGGCCAGCGAGTGGATTTACGAGCACGTCCCCAAGGGTGCCGTCGTGGCGAACGAGCACTGGGACGATCCGCTGCCGCTACGCCTGCCGGACTATCCCGATCCCTGGTCAGCGCAGGGACAGAACTATCGCGGCCTCACCCTCACGCTCTATGACCCGGACAACGAGCAAAAGCGCGAGAAGCTCCTGGATCAACTGAACCAAACGGACTACATAGTCCTCTCGAGCAACCGCCTCTACGGCTCGATTCCGCGTGTGCCCCAGCGTTACCCGATGACGAGCGACTACTATCGCGCGCTGTTCTCCGGCGAACTGGGTTTTGAGTTGGTCCACACGGGCACCTCCTACCCCGAACTGCCGGGCTGGGTTATCAACGACGACTCCGCGGAGGAAGCCTTCACCGTCTATGACCATCCCAAGGTGCTGATCTTCAAGAAGACCGCCGACTTCTCGCCGGACCAGGCGCGGGCGATCCTGAGTCGCGCCGACCTGGATACCGTCGTCCACATGTCGCCAGCGCAGGTGGGCACGAATGGGCTACTGATGTCCCCGGCGCTCCAGGCGGCGCAGCGGGTCGGCGGGACGTGGTCGCGTCTCTTCCGGCCCGACGACGTGGCGAATCAGCTGCCGTTTGTGGCGTGGTGGCTGGCTATCGAGCTAGCCGGTCTCGCGGCGCTGCCGGCGACGGTGCTGCTCATGCGGTGGCTACCGGATCGCGGGTATGGGCTGGCCAAGACGCTCGGAGTGCTGGCCTTCAGCTATCTGGCCTGGCTGGCTGCGTCATTCCGACTGGCCCCCTGGTCACGCTTGACGCTGGCGCTGGCGCTGCTCCTGTTGCTGGTGGGATCCGCGTGGCTGGCCTGGCGGCGCCGGGAGACGCTGCTGGCCTACTGGCGCGAGTACCGGTGGCTCATCTTGTGCAACGAGGTGGTGTTCACCGGCGCGTTTGTGCTCTTTGCGCTCCTGCGCCTCTACAACCCGGACCTGTGGCACCTGTTCCGGGGCGGCGAGAAGCCGATGGAGTTCTCGTATCTGAACGCCGTGGTGCGCTCGACCTACTTCCCGCCCTATGATCCCTGGTTTGCCGGTGGCTACCTGAACTACTACTACTACGGGTATGTGATCGTCGGTGCTCTGACCAAGCTCACTGGCGTGGTCCCCGTCGTCTCGTTCAACGCCGCCGTCCCGGCCGTGTTCGCGCTGACGGTCGCCGGGTGCTTCACGTTCGGATTCAATGCGGTGCGTTTGCGGCCGCGGTGGGGCGGCACGGCACGGCACGCCGTTGCGGGTGGTCTGCTCGCCGCGCTTTTCGTGGCCGGCGTGGGCAATCTCGATGCGCTCAACCAGCTCCAGGAGAGCCTGGCGCGGGCCGGGGGAGTGTCTATCGAGACCCGCTTGCCCGGCGTGGCCGGGGTGGCCAATCTGCTGGCCGGGGGTAAGGCGGTCCTGTTCGATGGACAGGCGCTCCCCGGCCTCGATTTCTGGCGCAGCTCGCGCGTCATTCCGAACAACACGATCAACGAGTTTCCGTTCTTCACCTTCCTGTTTGCCGACCTCCACGCCCACATGATCGTGATGCCGCTGACGGTGGCGATGCTGGTCCTCGGCCTGAATCTGCTGGGAAGCGGCTGGCGCGACCCACGGCTGCTCGCCGGACGACCGCTGCGCTGGGCGTGGCAGGCGCTCGGTGGTCAGCGGCTGTGGCATCTCTTGCTAGTGGGCTGGCTACTCGGCGCCATTGCCATCACCAACAGTTGGGACTTCCCCACCTACCTGCTGGTGATCGTCGCCGCGCTGGCCCTGGCCGAATGGCGTGCCGCCGGGGTGACCTGGCAAGGCGCGGTGCGGTGCGGGGTGAGTGCCGTGGCGGTGTACGCGGTCAGCCGGCTGGCTTTTCAGCCGTTCTGGAGCCACTTCGAGCTGTTCTACACCGGGATCACGCCGTTCCCGGACAAGTCGCGCCTTGACCACTACCTCATCATCCACGGTTTCTTCCTCTTTGTTCTCGGCAGTTTCTTGCTGGTCGAGGGCGCACGGGGCTGGAGCCGGAGTGGCTGGGGACGCTATCTGGGCACCCGGCTGTGGTACCTGGGCCGGTGGGAACGCCTCGACCGCTTGGAGCACACGCTGATCCGCGACCAGCGGCTGCCCGCTCTTCCGTTGCTCACGGCCATTGCCATCGTTGCCGTCGTGGTAGCGACGCTCGTTAGGCGGCAACTGCCGTTGGTCGCGTTCATCGCAGCCTTGATCGGCCTGGTGCTCCTGGTCGCATGGGAGCGCCGCCACTCGGCGCATACGTTATTCCTGTTGGTCCTCGTCGGTGCAGGTGCAGCGCTGAGTATGTTTGTCGAGTTCTATGCGCTCAGAGGCGACGTGGGCCGCATGAACACGGTGTTCAAGCTCTTCTTGCAAGTCTGGATGCTGTGGGCACTCGTCTCGGCGGTGGCGGCAACGTGGCTGCTCAACCGGCTGTGGGGCTGGGCCGGCGCTGCCGCACCCGCGGCGAAAGGCGCCGGATGGAGTGCCCTGAGGGGGTCCAGTAGGCTCCGGCGGGGCTGGAGCTTGGCTTTTGTCGGCTTGCTCGGCGCGGTGCTGATCTATCCGGTCGGGGCAACGCCGGTGCGGCTTGCCGACCGGTTCAAGGCGCTACCGCCAACGGCAGACGGCATGGCCTATATGGAGCACGCCGAGGTCCGCGACCCGGAGCGGGATGGAGCCATCCGCGCCGACGCCGACCGCGCTGCCATCGGCTGGCTACTGCGTAACGTCGCCGGATCGCCCGTCGTGCTGGAGGCGAGCGTGCCGCCCTACCGCTGGGGTGCGCGGATTGCCAAGTACACGGGGCTGCCCACCGTTTTGGGCTGGGATTGGCATCAGAAGCAGCAGCGCGGCGACTTTGCCTGGATGATTGACCAGCGCCTGCGTGACGTGCGGACCATCTACAATGACCCTAACCCCGACGTGGCGCTGGAGCTGCTGCAACGATACGACGTGAAGTACGTTTACGTTGGCGGACTTGAGCGAGCCTACTATGATTCCCTTGGTCTCCGGAAGTTCGAGACTATGCTGGCTTCCGGGAGCATCGAGCAGGTCTATAACGCGGATGATGTCATCATCTACGAGGTAAATGATGGCTAAATGGCGATGCTAACCGGGTGAAAGCCTCCGTCGTAGCGTTGGTATAATTACACCAGCCAGGTATCCGGTCGAAACATAGGGGTGAGGAACACAAGCACTCCTCGAATGAAGCGATACCGGGCGAGAGGACAGGAGTAACAGCGCGATGGCGACTCGGCGCGCCGCAACCCGTCGGTCGGCCGGCAAGGCCCGCGACTCGGCCGCTCGCGGTGATGGTCATGGGCGCATGAATGCCGATGGCGCTACCGAGCTGGCGCCGGCGGTGCTCACGTGGCGCGAGTGGTTGGGCCGCCCGGCCTTCCTCGGCCTGAATAACGGGCAGGCGCTGGTATTGGCCGGGTTGCTACTGGTGCTGCTGCTCACTCGCTTCTGGGACCTGGGCACGCGGGCGATGCATCACGACGAGAGCATGCACGCGAAGTACGCCTGGGATACGTACCGCTGGAGTCCACCCTACCGATACAACCCCCTCCTTCATGGCCCCTTTCAGTTCTTCGCAGTCGCGGCGGCGTTCTGGCTCTTGGGTGCCACCGAGGCCACGGCGCGGGCCGTACCGGCGGCGTTTGGCGTCGCGCTCGTGCTGCTGGTATTCGCCTGGCGGCGCCAGCTCGGCACGCTGGGACTGCTCTTTACCGTCGCGATCATCACCTTCTCACCCGCCTTCACCTACTTTGCGCGGTTCCTGCGGGAGGATGCCTACGTGGCGACGTGGACCATGCTGCTTGCCGTCGGGCTGGTGAACTACATCGCCACGCACCGGCGCGCCTGGCTCTATGCGGCGGCCGTCGGGGCGGCATTCGCCTTCACCACCAAGGAAACCACGTACATCACACTCTTCATCTTCGGCACGTTCATTCTCGCTAACCTGGCTCTGGAGTGGTGGCGCCGCCGCCAAGCACGTCAGCGCTCCGGCAGTGGGCCGACCAGTCCGGTTACAGCAGCCTGGCAGGCCGTGTTCAAGGACCACACCGCCTTCTGGGGCGCGGGCGCGTTTACCGGCTCTATCATCATCATCCTGGTGATCTTGCTGCTCCTGTTCACGAGCTTCGGCGCCAACCCGGCCGGGCTACGCGACGGCTTCACCGCGTCCTTGACCTATTGGCTCGAACAGCACGACGTACAACGGGGTAATCAGCCGCTTTTCTACTACGTGCTGACCCTGAGCGCCTATGAAACTATCGCGCTCGTCTTCGGGCTGATCGGGCTGGGAGCTGCGGTGCGTCGTCCGACGATCTTCACCGGGTTCTTGGCCTGGTGGTTCGTGCTGGCGTTCGTGATCTATACCTGGGCCGGGGAGAAGATGCCGTGGCTCACGATCCACATTGCCCTCCCGCTTACGATTCTGGCCGGCTGGTTCCTCGGCCGGCTGTTCAGCCAGCCGCGGCCCTGGAGCCGCAGTCGGCAGATAGCGGCAGTTGCCTTGGTCGTCCTGGGCCTCTACACCATCCACACGAGCTGGCCCCTGAACTTCGAGCGTGGTGACGTGCCGAAAGACCTCTTGATCTATACGCAGACGGCGCCGGACGTGCCGAAGGTCGTGCAAGACCTTGAGGACCTCTCGCTCAAGGCGACCGGCGACAGCAAGGCGATCGGTGTCGTGAGCACGGCCGGTACCTGGTGGCCGTTTTCCTGGTATCTGCGCGACTTCAAGAACGCCGAGTTTCCGGCCAAGCTGACGGCGGCACCGACCAAGCCGGTGGTGTTGGTGTCACTCGACGAGGACCAACGGAATCGTCCCTTCCTTGCCGGCTACAGCCCGATACGGTATCGGATGCGCTGGTGGTTCCCGGAGGATTATCGCAGCCTCACGTTCGCTACCATCTGGGGGGTATTCAGCAGTAGTGAGGTCCGGGACCCGTTCCTGCGCTGGCTGTGGCAGCGTGAGACGGTCAGTGCGCTCGGCTCCTACGATTTCTACGTCTACATCAAGGACGGCTACGGTCTCACTTCTCCGCTTGTCGGTGCAGTGGCCTCGCCGCGGACGGTCGAGGAGCAGGCGGCGGCAGCCGAGCAGGCGCGGCGCTACACGGAGGGGGCCGTCCCGCTGGAACAGATCGGCAGCATTGGCTCGCCGGGCCGTGCCAGCGGGCAGCTAACCCATCCGCGGGGGATCGCGGTGGACGATGCGGGCAACGTCTACGTCGCCGACGGGATGAACCATCGCATTCAGAAGTTCGACCCCAGTGGCCGGTTGCTCGTGGCGTGGGGCACGCAAGGCCATGGTGCCGGACAGTTCACCGAGCCGCTCGACGTGCTGGTGGAGCCGGGCACCAACCGGGTGTTCGTCGCCGACACCTGGAACCACCGGATTCAGAAATTCGACGCCAATGGGCAGTTCTTGGGCCAGTGGGGATCACCGGGTCAACAGATTGGCCAAGAGCCGGGCCAGTTCTATGGCCCGCGAGGGCTGGCGCTGGCGGACGGGGCGCTCTACGTGACGGATACCGGCAACAAGCGCATTCAGAAGTTCGATCCGGACGGCAACCTGCTCGGGCAGATCGGGGCGGCCGGCCAGCTCGATGAGCCTATCGGCCTGGCGATCACGCCGGCCGGCGATATCTATGTCGCCGACACGAATAACGGCCGCATCCAGCGGTTCGACAAGGACGGCAACGCCGTTGCCTCCTGGCCGGTGCTCGGTTGGTCGGATCAGGTGCGTAATGAGTCGTATTTGGCGAGTGACCCGCAGGGTAACCTCTACGTCGCCGATTCGGTCGGTCAGCGTATCCTGAAGTTCGATCCGAACGGCACGCTGCTTGCCGTCGGGACGGTGCCGATAGCCGGCGGCCAGGGACTCAACCTGCCCAGCGGCATCGCCGTGTGGGAGGACAAGCTGTACGTCGCCGACACGCTCAACGGCCGGATACGCATCTTCGAACTGCTCCCCGACGTGGAGTAGGGAAGCCCCCACTCCCCCTCGCTGGCAAGCAGCAGGTCCTACCGGGAGGACGATGAGCGGTGGCCGTGCTACATCTGCTGTGGTGGTGGCTCGTCGTCCAGGTTCTGTGGCTGATCGCACTCCCGATCTGCTTGCGGGTCTTGCGGCCTCTGCCGGACCGCGGCACCAGTGTCGCCAAGGCGTTTGGCATCCTGGTCTTCGTCTATCCGCTGTGGTTTTTCGGCTCGCTCGGGTTCCTCGACAACAGCCGCTTCTCGTACACCTTGGTGCTCGTGCTCCTCGGCGCGCTGTCGGTGGCGATCTGGCGGCGCTCGGCGGCCGATCTGCGGTCTTTCTGGTGGTCGCATCGCCGGCTGCTGATCGTCCAGGAGGCGCTCTTCCTCGCCGCCTACCTGGGCTTCGGCCTGATCCGCATGTTCAACCCGGAGGTGGTCAACACCGAGAAGTTCATGGACTTTGCCTTTATGAGCGGAGCCTGGCGGAGCGAGAGCTTTCCGCCGCTCGACCCGTGGTTTGCCGGCGGCACGATCAACTACTACTACTTCGGACACCTCGCGGTAGCAATCCTGACGCGCCTCTCGGGCCTGCCGCTGGCGGAGACGTTCAACCTGGCCCTCGCGCTGCTGTTCGGCCTCGCGGCGCTCGGTGCGTTTGGCGCGGCCTACAACCTGGTGCTGGTACACCGGCAATCCCGGACACCGAGCGGACGCCGCCGGCGCGGTCGTCGCGGACAGCGCACGGATCGGGTGGGTGGGGGAAGTTGGTGGCACCGGCTCGGCACGATCCCGGCAGCAATGGTAACCGGGCTGCTCGCCGGCTACTTGCTGTTGATCGGTGGCAATCTGCATGGTCCGCTGACACTGCTGCGCGATCCCGGCTACCTGGACAAAGACTTCTGGCAGGGCATGGGCTGGAACAGCACGCGCGTCCTGGTCATCAAAGCGGGTGAAGCGACGTTGCAGTCGCGCACGGGACAGCCGGTGAGCGGGGTCGTGTCGTTTACCGATGCCGG
>JAJDZR010000307.1 GCA_022824545.1 Chloroflexota bacterium | reverse complement strand
AGTTGGACAGAGCGTTGCCCTTGCGAAGGCAAAGGTCATGGGTTCGAATCCCATCCGGGGTACCCCACGCTTGCCGCTAGTGTGCCAGCTAGCGGCGGCTGTGTCGAGCCGGCAACGGATTTAGGAAACGGATACACTACCGCGCCTTGCATACCAACCACATTGAAGGTTTTTGGGCCTTGCTCAAACGAGCCTGGTACGGCTCGCACCACCACTACAGTCGCCGCTACACCCCGCTCTTTGTCGCCGAGGCGGCATGGAAATACAATCAGCGCAAGGCGGACCGCCGGGCATCCTTCAACGGCTTCCTCGCCGGGGCGGTGGCCGTATGAACCGGTTGCACTTTGGCGATTGCCTCACGGTCATGCAGGATATGCCGCTCGCCAGTGTAGACCTGATCTACCTTGATCCACCGTTCAACTCGCAGCGGCAGTACAACTCGATCTACAAAGACGAGACCGGGCGGCCGCTGCCAGAGCAGATTGACGCCTTCTGCGATATGTGGGAGCTAAACGACGAAACTGAGGAAGCAATCCGGCACACGCCGACGATCATGGAGCGGGACCACGGGATAGACAAGGCTACTGCCGATTTCTGGCGGCTGTGGATGAATGCGCTGCGGGATACGAACCCGCGCTTGCTGGCCTACTTGAGCTACATGGTGCAGCGGCTCTTGCAGATGAAGACCATCCTCAAGCCAACCGGCTCGATTTACCTGCATTGCGATCCGACGGTGAGCCATTACGTCAAAGTGATGATGGACGCGATTTTCGGCTACGCCAACTTTCGCAATGAGATTGTCTGGCATTACTACAACAAATTTGCTGCCGGGCGCCGGGTATTCGGGCGCAACTACGATCAAATCCTGTTCTATTCGCGGGGCAAATCCTACTATTTCGAGCCGCAGCGGATACCGCGAGACAAGCCGCGACGGCAACTGGTCCGGGAGAACGTTGGCGGCGTCTTGAAGAACAAGCGTGGGCCGGACGGCAAAGTGATGTATCGCACGGTGACAGACAAGAAGATGGATGCAGTGTGGGCAATCCCTGCCCTCCAACACGCCTCCCGTGAGCGGCTCGGATACGCGACACAGAAGCCGGTCAAGTTGCTAGAGCGGATCATCAAGGCTTCCTGCCCGCCTGACGGTGTAGTCCTCGATCCGTTCTGCGGCTGCGCCACGACACTAGAGGCAGCGCAGAACCTCGGGCGCAAGTGGATCGGCATAGACATTGCCATTCACGCCGTCAAGCGGATAACCCGGCAGCGGCTTGTAGAGCGCCTGGGGCTAGTCGAAGACGAGGACTTCGAGATCACGGGCATCCCCCAGACGGCAGAAGGGGCCCTAGACCTCTGGACTCGCGACAAGCGCCAGTTCCAAGTCTGGGCCGTTGAACTCGCAGAAGGCTTTGTCACCAAGCGCCAAAGCGGCGACGGCGGCATAGACGGGCGCCTGTGGTACGACGTGCCGGGCGAGCGCGAGCTAGGCAGCATGGTCATTGAGGTCAAGGGCGGCCGCACGGTGAATATCAACGTGGTCCGCGAACTACGCGGCGTCCTAGAGCGCGAGGAACGGGTACAGCTCGCTGGGCTGATCGTGCAACATGAACTCCGGCCGCGCCAACGCGCCAACTTTGCGCGAGAAATGGGCAAGGCTGGCGAGGTGGAGATTGGCGGCGTAGCGTATCCGAGGATGCAGCTACTGACCGTTGCGAACCTGCTAGACGGCAAGCGGTTTCAGACGCCGCACGTCATGGGCAAGCACCAACTACAGCCAGCGATCCCTGGTATCAGCCGCTAGGGGTTAGCTGGCAAGCCTGTAACTACTCATTCCGATTATCCGTATTGCATCGTAGTCACTAATGACTGCGATCTTTTCCAAGAGCACGAGGCGTTCAATAGCTCTGATGCCAGATACAGGGTGAAACGCCTCGTCCACATCCTTCTTTGTCCACTGTGGACAGTAGATCAGGGAACCAGCGCTGGGATTGCCAATAGCTCCCATCTCAAGAGGGCGAGGAGCAATAACGACCTGCGATACCACTGCTTCCCTGAAGCACCCGTGTCGAGTAGCAAATCTCTTCCCGAGCTACTTGCTGACTTCAAGGCTGTTGTCGGCCTGCCGGTAGACTACCTATACGCGCTGCTGAGACACCCCGATGTCAACAGGCTCGCCCGAGTCCCTACTCCGTATATGCAGCACTTTATGCAGCGTTTCTACTTCTGGCAATCCCGCATAGCCCTGCCAGACGAGTGATGGCCGGTAGCGGAGCCGCCTAGCCGAAGAGGCCGCCGCCGGGGAGGCCGTGGGGCATCCGGCCACGGGCGAGGTCGCGCATCATCCGCCGCATCTGCCGGAACTGGTTCAGGAGCTGGTTGACCTCGCGGACGGTAGTGCCGCTGCCGCGGGCAATACGGCGGCGGCGCGAGCCGTTGATGATCTGCGGCTGCTGGCGCTCCTGGGGAGTCATCGAATAGATAATCGCCTCGACCCGGCGAAACTGCCCCTCGTCGAGCGCCTCGGCCATACCGGGCTGGTTGGCGACGCCGCTAAAGCCGGGCACCATCTCCAAAAGCTGCGACATTGATCCCATCCCGCGTACCTTCTGCATCTGGTCCAGGAAATCTTCCAGGTTGAAGGTGGCGGTACGCATCTTCTTTTCGAGCGCCGCGGTTTCCTGCTCGTCGAACGTCTCCTGAGCGCGCTCGATCAGCGATACCATGTCACCCATGCCCAGGATGCGCGAGGCCAGGCGGTCGGGGTGGAACGGTTCGAGCGGTTCGATCCGCTCGCCCACGCCGATGAACTTGATCGGGATACCGGTCACCGACCGGATGGAGAGCGCGGCACCGCCGCGAGCATCGCCATCCATCTGCGTGAGGATGAGACCGGTCAGCTGGACCTGCTCGTGGAATTGCTGGGCGACGTTGACCGCTTCCTGCCCCGTCATCGCGTTGGCCACCAGGAGTACATCGCGCGGCCGGACCGCCGCGCTCATCGCGGTCAACTCCTGCATCAGCTCCGTGTTGATTTGCAGGCGGCCAGCGGTGTCAATGATCGCGGCCGTATGACCTTCCTGGCGGCCCCAGGCGACGGCACGGGTGGCGATGTCTACGGGGTTGGCCTGCGTGCCCTCTTCGTAGACGGGGATGTCCACTTGGCGGCCGAGGGAGAGTAGCTGCTCGACGGCGGCGGGACGATACACGTCGGCAGCGACCAGATAGGGCCGCTGCCCGGAGCGCCGCAGCATCAGGGCCAGCTTGGCGGCGGAGGTCGTCTTGCCCTGTCCTTGCAGCCCCACGAGCATGAGCGGCGTCGGCGGCGCCCCGGCGAGGTCGAGCGGCACGCTCTCCCCCCCCAGCACGTCCACCAGCGCCTCGTTGACGATCTGGAGCACTTGCTGGGCCGGAGTCAGGCTCTCCAGTACATCAGCGGCCAGCGCCTGTTCGCGCACGCGGTTGGTGAAGGTGCGCGCCACACGGAAGTTGACGTCTGCTTCGAGCAGCGCCAAGCGGACCTCGCGCAACGCTTGGTCTACGTCCGCCTCGTGCAGCCGTCCCTTGCTCCGCAAGCCGCGGAACACGCCCTGTAATCGCTCGGTCAGCGCCTCAAACACGGAATAATAGTCCTTTTTCCTTTTCTGCGCCGCATCCCGCTCTCCATGCCATTGTAGCGTGCCTGCGGCCGGAGATGATGCACGCTCGGCGCTGACGCCGGGTGCGCTGTGGCCACGGTAGCTCAGTCGCGCTGGAAGAGGGCGCCGACAAAGCGGCCGGGATCGAAAGGAGCCAGGGCGTCGAGATGCTCGCCCGTGCCGACGAACTTGACCGGCACGCCAAGCTCTTCGCTCACCGCGAGGACTACGCCGCCTTTGGCCGTGCTGTCGAGCTTGGTGAGGACGACCCCGGTCACGCCGCTGGTCTCGGTGAAAGCCTTGGCCTGGAGAATGGCGTTTTGGCCGGTTACGGCATCGAGCACGAGCAGCGTTTCGTGCGGCGCGCCGGCCTCTTGGCGGGCGATGGTGCGGCGCACCTTGCCCAGCTCGGCCATCAGGTTGACCTTGGTGTGCAGGCGCCCCGCCGTATCCACGATCACGCAGTCGGCGCCGCGCGACCGGGCAGCAACCAGGGCGTCGAAGACGACGGCGCCAGGGTCGGCGCCAGCCTGATGGGCAATAACCTGACAGCCGGTGCGCTCCCCCCAAATCTTGAGTTGGTCAATCGCCCCGGCGCGGAACGTGTCCCCGGCAGCCAGCAAACACTGTCGTCCGGCGTGGCGTTGCAACCAGGTGGCCAGCTTGGCGATGGTGGTGGTCTTCCCGACACCGTTCACGCCAACGACCAAGATCACCGCGAGATCGTCGGCGGGCAGCGCCAGCGCCGCGTCGCCGCCGGACACCAGTTGCCGGACTAGCTGCGCTTTCAGCGCGTCTTCCGCTGGCCCGGCGTCGGTGATACCCTGGTCGCGCACCGTCCGTTGCAGGGTCTCGGTCAGACGTGCGGTGGACATCGCGCCCACGTCGGAGGCGATCAGCAACTCTTCCAACTCCTCCCAGAAGTCGGTATCCAGCCGGCGGCTATCCTGAAAGAGTTGGCGGATGGCGCCAAACAGGCCGCCGCGCGTCGGCGCCAACGCCTCGCCGTAGTCGGAGTCCGGCGCTGCAGCCGGTACGTCTGCCGACGCCGGGTCCTGCGTGCCTTCCAAGGGGGGCTGTGCCGCACGGCGCCGGAATGGGTTCCAGCTCACGGTGATTCCTTTCCGCGTTCGTTTTTCATCGCCGTTCGTTGCAGAGTCACTGGCTCGGTCGCAGTCGGTGGAGCACCGCTGAACTTCGAGGCAGCCGCGACGTAGTATCGCAGATTACGGAGAGGCGCTGGCCAATGTCTGCTATGCACAGTCTTGACCTCGCAAGCGGTTCCGCCATGGCTCCGGGCGACAGGGGTGCGCTGACCGAGCGGCTGCCGCGTCGTCACATGCTTAATTTTCTCGGCGCGTTGCCCATTGCCCTGCCCGCACCGCTCCACGCGGGGCAACTACGGTCCCCGGCCCCGATCATCTCCCGTGCTCCCCGTGTGCTGCCGCAGGTGGCGGTGAGTATTGACGATGGCTGGCATCCCTATTTGGTCGAACAGGCCCTGGATATCCTCGACGCCTTCAACGTGCCGGTCACCCTTTTCCCGACGGGGGCCGTGGTCCGCCAGAACCCCGACCTGTGGCGGCGGGCGCACGCGGCCGGCCATGAGCTTGGCAACCACACCTTCACGCACCGCCCGCTCCCTCAGCTTACGGATCAAGAAATCTTGGCGGAGATTGACCAAACGCAGGCCGCCGTTCAAGACGCGACCGGCGCGGACACACCCATGCAGTGGCTGCGCCCACCCAGTA
>JAJDZR010000156.1 GCA_022824545.1 Chloroflexota bacterium | reverse complement strand
GCGCGAGCAGGCGCGTTGCCGGGCGGCGCGGCTCACTCGACGGTTCGTAGCATCGGGAAAAAGATTACCTCGCGGATCGTACTTTGGCCGAGCAGAAACATCACGAGGCGATCAATGCCCATGCCCAAGCCCCCGGCGGGCGGCATCCCTTGCTGCAGGGCCTCGACGAAATCGAGGTCCATCACGTGCGCCTCGTCATCGCCGCCCGCGCGCGCGTCCCCCTGCTGCAAGAACCGGCGGTACTGGTCGTCCGGGTCGTTAAGCTCGCTGAAGGCATTGACCAGCTCGACACCGGCAGCGAACGCCTCGAACCGCTCTACCGTATCGGCACTGCCCGGCTTGAGCTTGGCGAAGGGCGACAGCTCCAGCGGGTAGTCCAGCACAAAGGTTGGCTGGATGAGGCGGGGTGCCACGACCGTATCCAGCAGTTGGTCTACCAGCTTGGCCCACGTCGGCTGTGGCTCGACGCGCAGCCCGGCCGCTTCCACGGCGCTTTGCAGCGACGGCAGATCGGAGTGCTGCCCGTAATCAATACCCGTCTCGGCCAGGATCGCCTCGCGGAGTGTGACCCGGCACCACGGTGGGCGCAGGTCAATTTCCACCTCCTCGTCATTCCCGCGTGCGCGGGAATCCACACCCTGGTGGGTGACGGTCTGCCGACCGAGCGCCTGCTGGGCCACGGTCGGCACCAGCTGCTCGACCAGCTCTAGCATCGTGTGGTAGTCGGCATACGCCTCATACGACTCAAGCAGGGTGAATTCGGGGTTGTGCCGGCGCGACAGCCCCTCGTTGCGGAACACACGGCCGATCTCGTACACGCGCTCAAATCCCCCGACCAGCAGTCGCTTGAGATACAACTCCAGCGAGATGCGGAGGGAAAAATCGCGATCGAGCGCCTGGTAGAAGGTCGTGAACGGCCGCGCGGCCGCGCCGCCATGCAGCGCCTGGAGGACGGGTGTCTCCACTTCGAGGTAGTCACGAGCGTGATAGAAGCCCCGGACCGCCTGGACGATCCGGGTGCGTTGGCTCAACAAATCAAAGGTGTCTCGGTTGGCGAGGATGTCCACGTGGCGACGGCGGAGCCGCGTTTCCACGTCGGTCAGCCCGTGCCACTTCTCCGGTGGTGGCCGCAGCGCCTTGACCACCATCCGCCAAGCGGTGACTTGCAAGGTCGGCTCGCCCGTGCGGGTGCGGAACATCGAGCCGCTGACCTCGATCAAGTCACCGAGGTCTACGGTGCTGCGGAACAACTGGTAGGCCTCCGTGCCGACCGTATCGCGCCGGAGGTAGATTTGTAGCTGCCCGGAGGCATCCTGGAGTTGTGCAAAGCTCGCGCGTCCCATCGGGCGCAGCAGCAGCACGCGGCCGGCCAAGGTCAGTTGCTGCTCCGCGGCTTGCTGCTCTCCTAGGATTGCCAGGGCTTGCTGCAGCGAGTGGGTCCGGCCGGTGCGCGCCGGAAACGCCGCGGCGCCGGCGTCGCGCAGCCGTTGGAGCTTCGCGCGGCGCGTTTGGACGAGGGGATCGTCGTCGCCAGGTAACAGTGCCGGTTCCTGTGACGGGCCAGAGCCGCTGGCACCAAGCGTGCTTGGCGGCGGCTCTGGCTCGTCATGGTCGGCCTGTCGGCTGGCAGCCGCCTCATTCATCGTGTCGGGACGTGCTCCTTGCTCATCTGTGCCGCCGGACGGGTGTCGGGCGGCAAGCACGGGCCGGTGAGCCGGCCCGCGGCGGTCCGGGTAGGATCGGGAGGCCGGGCTAGGTGATCTCGACGACCGTCAGCGACAACATGCCCGCCGGTACTTGGACGGACACTTCGTCGCCGACCCCTTTGCCCACCAGCGCCCGACCGATGGGGGATTCGTTGGAGATTCTCCCCTCGCGGGGGTTGGCCTCCGGCGAGCCGACAATCGTGTAGGTGCCTTCGGAGCCGTCGGCGCGCCGCACCACCACGTGACTGCCCAGGCCGACCGTCCGGGTGGTGTGCTCCTTCACGACGACGGCATTGCGGAGCTGCTGCTCAATGCTCCGAATCTTGCCCTCGACGAAGGCCAGCTCGTTCTTGGCCTCGTCGAAATCGCCGCCCTCGGCAAACGCTCCGAACTCCCGCTCCTCTTGAATACGTTTGGTGATCTCTCGGCGCTGAATGAGCAGTTGGGAGCGCTGTGCTTCAAGACTTTGTAGGCCCTCCGGAGTCAAATACACAGTCTGATTGGTCATCGGATACCTCCTGGGCATCCCAGGGAAGTCACGACAGGAGACACAAATGCAAAGAAAAAGAACCGAGAGCGCAACTCTCAGTTCACGGTGAATGCCCAGCCACTGACATTATAAAGTCACGGCGCTCTACGGTCAAGACAACACCTGCCGGCTCGTCGGCCGCCATTGCTCCGAAAATACCGCCCAGCCGCCATCCGGCACTGCTCTAGCACCCCCAACCTTGTAGGGGCAACCCTTGTGGTTGCCCTCGTCCCCCGCAGGGCGGTGCGTCAATGCGGGAATTTCGGGAAGGTGATGATCGCACGCGCACCGGCCGGCTTATCCGGTGGTGACTGTCCGGCTAACGCGACGTTCTCCATGTGGAAGTCTCCGTCTATCTGCTCCATCAGCCCCTTGACAATACTCATACCCAGGCCGTTGCTCTGCGCGAGGTTGAAGCCCTCCGGCAAGCCCACCCCGTCGTCGGTGACACAGACGCGGAGCAACTCATCAGCTTCCTCCGCTTCGATCGAGATCATGCCCTCGGCTCGCTGTCTCAGGCCGTGGGTCAGCGCGTTGCACACCAGCTCGTTCAGCACCAGGCCCAAGAGCGTCGCATGGCGCTGCCCCAGCGGAAACTCCCCCGACTCGACATTGAGGGAGACGCGCTGGTGCTGCTGAGCCATGGTGTTCAAGGCGATGTCCGCCACCTTCTTGACCACGCCCTGCACCGTGGTCAGCTGCTCCGCGGTCGGTGCGGTGTTTTCCTCCGCCAACAGATCGTGGACAGCGCCCAGACTCTCGATGCGGGACTGGGCGAGGGCGAGGGTCTCCTTCACCTCGGAGGCCCGCACGCGGCGGAGTTGGAGGCGCATCAACGAGGCCATCATCTGGAGGTTGTTCTTGACGCGATGGTTAAGCTCTTGGAGGAGTAGGGATTTTGTGGTGCTCTGGCGCTCCATCTCCTCGTACAGACGTGCTTTGTCCATGGCTAACGCGGCATCGTTGGCGAAGGCCGCCAGCAACTCCACTTCATCGTCGCTGAAGCGGCGCTGCTCACGGGTGTAGACCGAGATGCCACCGAGCACGTTGTTGTGGCTAATCAAGGGGACCGAGCACATCGCCCGGTAGCCCTCTTCGGCGACCCAGCTGGCGACCGTCCGGAGACGCGGGTCGGAGTGGGCATCTTGGACCACGATGGGCTGGCCCGATTGCACGGCCAGGCCGATAGCGCCTTCGCCGACCTGCAAGCGGATGTTCAAGTACGACTCACTCAGTCCCCGATGGGCGACGATCTTCAACTCTTGGGAGGCCGTATCCAGCTCGAAGATCGAGGACATATCGGCGCCCGTGAGGGTCATCGCATGCTGCACGATCATGTCCAGGGCTTCGCTCCGGTCAACGGTGGAGACCAGGGAGGCCGTGACGTGGCGCAGGGTAGAGAGCTGCGTCACCTTCTCGCGCAGCTTCTCATCGGTCATCTCATAGAGACGGGCATTCTCGATAGCAATGGCAATCTGCCCGGAAACGGTCTCGGTAAAGGCGATCTCGTCCTCCGTAAACTCCCGGACCACCTTTTCCTGGAGCGTCAGCACACCGATCAGCTTATTGACCGTAAACAGGATGATCGGTACCGAGAGCATCCCGTGGTACGGCTCTTCCTGAAGGTCGGGGACTACCTTGAAACGGGGGTCCAACCACCCGTCCCGGATGGCAATGGGACGTCCTTCCTGGGCTGCTGTCCCCGCGATCCCCTCGCCAATCTCCAGTGACATGCTGCCTACCGCCGCCGGGTTGAGACCGCTCGTGGCGCCCAGGACGAGGCGGTTCGACGTCTCATCGTAGAGGAAGAGCGAGCACACGTCGGCGTGGGTCACCTCTGCGACCACGTTCACGGTCTGCGTGAGCGTATCGCTGAGGTCCAGGCTAGAGTTCACCACCGAGTTGATCTTCTGCACCGCAGCAAGTCTGGCGACTCGCGCGACCAGCAGCTTTTCCGTGTCGGTAGAGCCTTCCTGCGGATAGCGATGCTCATACGCCTTGGCTATCGCGCCAACCACTTCGCGCTGGAGGGTCAGCAGCGTCTCCATCTCGGCCGCCGCTGGTGCATTGTCCAGGGCGCTGAGACACAGCTCGACGGTACGGGACTGCGCGTGTCGCAGCGCCGTGGTCAGCGGCACGCCGCTCTCCGCCAGCAGCGCCGCTTCGCGCCCGAGGATCGTGAGGAAGCCGTCAAGATCGCCCGGGGCCGTATGGCGGATGAGCGTCTGCCACCGCTGCTGCACGCGCTCATCGAGCGATGCAGCGCCGGGGCCGTCTTGGCCGAGCAGACTGCGGCAAAGCAGGAGCGCGTCGGACGGCGATACCGGGGCCGTCGCCGGGATGGATAGCTCGGTGGATACTGGTGTGCGTCTCATGGCAACGCTCGCTTTCGCTGCGGGGACACCGAAAACCGTCCGGAAACCGGCGCTGAGGCAGTGCTAGGCTGCGCTCAACGGCGCGGCACGGCACCTGTGTTGGTGGCGGAGAGGGTGGGATTCGAAC
>JAJDZR010000089.1 GCA_022824545.1 Chloroflexota bacterium | reverse complement strand
CGGTTTACGGAGCTGGTGCAGTTGTACAATAATACCCCCCGCAAGTGTCTGGACTACCAGACCCCGGCGGAAATCTTCTGGCAGGAACTGTTGCACTTCAAATGTGAATCCACCTTCCCGCTTTCGCGGGAATGACGGATGAGACGGGGAGAATGACGGGGGCGGGGGCGCGATGAATCGCTCCCCTACGTAAAAACCTACCCCTGTCAGGACCATAGGGGGGAGGCCGGGGGTACGGTTTTCCGGAGGGTCGCAACGATGGCGTTTATCCAAGACGCGGACCGCACACTGCTAGAGCAGCGTTTTCAGGATGAGCTGCCGAGCGCGGTGATGTTGCAGTTGTTCACGACACCGCGGTACGGGCTGTATATCCCCGGCCGCGAAGAGTGTGTCACCTGCGCCGATGCCGAGGCCCTGCTCACCGAGGTCGCCGAGCTATCGCCGCAGCTGACGCTGTCCAAGCACGATCTCTACGCTGAACCGGAGACAGCCGCCGCGGCCGGCGTGGACAAAGTGCCGGCGCTCGTGCTCAGGGGCGCCGACGGCGAGCCGGACGGCCGGGTGCGGTTCTTCGGGCTGCCGTCCGGCTACGAGTTTGCGACGCTAGTGGACTCGATCATCGGTGTCTCGCAGGGTACGCCGTCATTGAGTGCCACCACCCTGGAACGGCTCCGCACGGCGCTGGCCGATACCGACGAACGGCTCCATCTCCAGGTGTTTGTCACCCCCACCTGACCACACTGTCCCCAGGTGGCCAGTTTGGCCCACCGGATGGCGCTGGCTTGCGAGCAGATTACGGCCGACGTAATCGAGGCCAACGAGTTTCCCCGCCTCTCGCAGGCGTATGCCGTGATGAACGTGCCCAAAACCGTCGTCAACGACCGGGTAGAGATTGTGGGCGCCGTCCCCGAGCGCCAGCTCGTCAACGAAATCCTGCGTGCTCTGCCGGACAGCACGACGCCCGATGAGACGCCATAAACCCTAGTGACCATCCCAGCCCCTACGACCACCGCCGAAGATTGCAAAAGGCTTGGAAGCCACGATCTGATGTTATTGATCGTCGGAGGCCTGCCCGCGGTAGGCAAAACGGCAATTGCCACCGGACTGGCACAGGGCATTAAGGCCGTTCATCTACGCATCGATTCCATCGAGCAGGCGTTGCGTAACTCCCATGTAACGATCTCGGGTCCAGAGGGGTACGTGGTCGCTTATGCGATTGCTGAGGATAACCTGAGACTGGGACACACCGTAATAGCCGATTCTGTGAACCCAGTGGAGGTAACGCGAGCCGCTTGGCGGAAAGTCGCCCACCGGGCCGGCCAGCGGTGCATCGAGATCGAGATTGTCTGTTCCGACCAGGTGGAGCACCGGCGCAGGGTCGAGTCACGGAAAGCCGACATCGCCGGGCACCAACTACTGACGTGGCAGCAGGTGTGCGCCCGTGAGTATGAACCCTGGCCGGCCGGTATCGTCATAGATACGGCGGGACAGCATATCAAGGCAAGCGTTTCAGCACTGCGAGAGAGACTGGAAGGCTATGAGCAGACGCTCCAGGCAACCGGCGATGCGGGCAAGTGAGTGGCCTCCTAAAGTTCGCAGTACGGTACGCTAAGTCTCACCAAAGGCAGGCCATAGAAGTGGTCATGCTGTGGCTGACCATTTGGCCAAGCGGGATAGGTTGTCGAACTAGAACTTATGCGCTATACTCGCATTGGCTCCAAGTCTTGCAAGGGCAAGGGGAAGCAGCGGAAATGCCCTCGACGATAGAGTGGACCGACGAAACGTGGAATCCTGTGACGGGGTGCTCCCGTGTCTCACCCGGATGCGACAACTGCTACATGTTCGCGCTATATCCCAGGCTGCGGGCCATGGACGTCCCTGGGTACGAGACCGCACCCGACAGCGTGCAAATGCTCCCAGAGCGGCTGAGAGCGCCGCTGTCATGGCGGCGCCCCCGGCGCGTGTTCGTCAACAGCATGTCCGACTTGTTCCACCCGCACGTTGAGTACGACTTCATTTCGGATGTCTTCGCCGTCATGGTAGAAGCGCACCAGCACGTGTTCCAGGTGCTCACCAAGCGGCCGGGCAGAGCCGCCGGCTGGTGGCGGGGTCACGGCCGGAGCAGGTTTGGCGCGTGGCCGGAGAACGTGTGGATGGGTACCTCGGTAGAGAGCCAGAAGTATGCGCCTCGGATAACCGTGCTGCGGCGGATTCCGGCGCCTGTGCGCTTCGTGTCCGCGGAACCCCTGCTGGAGAGGCTTGACCTCACCCCGTGGCTGGAGGATGGCACCCTCCACTGGGTAATTGCCGGCGGGGAGAGCGGGCCTCGCGCAAGGCCGATGGACCTGGACTGGGCACGCGACCTCCGCGACCAGTCCGCAAAGGCAAACGTGGCTTTCTTCCTTAAGCAGCTAGGCGGCCGGCGCGGCAAGCATTCAGGACCCGATGCCGTACTGGACGGCGCGACATGGGTTGAAATCCCGGGACACCCCGAACTTAGGTGACGAATGCCTCCTAGGACGACACTGTGGCGCCTTGAAGATCATACGCGCGGCAAGCACATGGTCTTGCGAGAATACTTGTACCCATGGCTAGCCATGATATTGAGCACCTTTGAGAGAGCGATGTTCGTAGATGCCTTTGCAGGTCCCGGCGAATACGAGGACGGAGAGCTTGGTTCACCTGTCATTGCGCTGAATGCCCTTGCCAAACACTCTTCACAGCACATGATGAGAGGACAGATTGACTATGTATTCATTGAGGAGCGTCCCGACCGCTTCGTTCACTTGAAAAACGTGATCAGTCGTCTTCGAGCGAAAGGTTCCATCCCGTCAATCTGCAAGGTCAATACATACAATGACACGTTCGCTCATGTATTTCCAAAGCTCATCGATTCTATCAGTTCGCATCGCGTCCCCACCTTCGTCATGATTGACCCTTTTGGTGTATCTGGAGTTGGCATGGAAAACATACGTGCTCTGATGGATCACCCTAGTATTGAGGTCTACGTATCCTTCATGTATGAACCCATGAACCGATTCAAGGATCAAACTGACTTTGAATCCCCTCTTGACGATCTGTTTGGCTGTTCAGATTGGAGACAGGGCATAGACATTCCTGACAGCAAGGAAAGAAAGGAATTCTTCTACGGTCTATATAGAAAACAGCTAAAGCTATCAGGAGCACGCCACGTCCTTCATTTTGAATTATACGATGGCGATAAGCTGAAGTACGCATTGTTCTTCGCCACTCAGAGCGATCAGGGCTGCGACAAGATGAAACAAGCCATGTGGAAAGTCGCGCCGACCGGAGGTTATAGTTTCAGGAGTGACACGCTAGGCCAGCTCTCGTTTGAATCAAGAGCTGTGGACTTCAACGAATTGGATCAGGCCCTAATCTCCGAGTTTGGAATGGATCAACCGATAGCGTTCGAGTCAGTTGAAGAATTCATGCGTTCTGATAAAGTCCTATTCCATTCGGGACGTCTTAAGAGCCATCTGGCACGAATGGAGCGAGAGTCCACCCTCGTTGTTGGGAAGAGTCCGAGAAGGAGGCGTGGTACATTCCCGCCTGACACAATACTACGCTTTGTAGATCCACCACCCCCGTCGCCTAGGCAACGGCGGCTGATGTGAATTGGGCGGCAACGAGCGTGAGTGGCAGCAAGAGCGTAGCAAACTGCGCCCCGAACGAAGGAGGCTGTCGTGGCAGAACCGACTGTGATGACTGTGCGGGGACCGGTGCCTGCTGGCGAGCTAGGGATTACGCTGGCGCACGAGCATCTTTTCTTTCGCCTGGATTGCTACTACTCTCAGGCCGAGGACGACCCGGATGGCACGTTCGCTACTGGGCCGATTACTCCGGATCGCCTGTGGTGGCTGCGCTCGCATCCGTTCAACAGTCGCGTCAACCTGGCGCAAGAGGACCTGGCTACCGCCGTCTCGGAGGTGGAGCACTACAAGGCTGCCGGTGGGACCACGATCATTGACGTGACGACCGTCGGCATCAGCCCGAACCCGGCCGGGCTGGTCGCGGTGTCCGAGCGGACCGGTCTGCATATCGTCGCCGGGACCGGGTACTACTTGGCCACGGCCTACGCCGACCACCCGGCTGTGGAGCAATCCACCGAGGAGCTGGCCGACGAGATGTGCCGCGCGCTGCTGGAAGGCATGTGCGGGACGAAGATTCGCGCCGGTCTGATGGGTGAGCTTGGCGTGAGCAACCCGCCAGCGCCGGTGGAACTGCGGGTGCTCGCCGCCGCCGCGCAGGTGCAGCGCGAGTTGGACTGCGCCATCAATATCCACCCCGCCTGGTATCGCGCTGGGGCCGAGACGGCCGTCCGGGCAGTGGAAGCCGCCGGCATCGAGCCGAGCCGGACGATGATTAGCCACCTCGACGTGCGGTTCCTCGACGACCTGCCCGCGTACAAAGAGCTTGCGCGGCGCGGCTACTGGCTCTCGCTCGATACGTTCGGCCGCGAGATGTACTACCCGCACGCCAATATCCAGTTCCCGTCCGATGCCCAGCGCATTCAGGTCGTGCTTGGTCTCCTGGAGGCCGGTTATGGCGACCGCCTACTCCTGGCCCAAGACATTTGTTTCAGAACCGACCTGGTGCGCTACGGGGGCCATGGCTACGCCCACCTACTCCGCACGCTCCGCTCGCGCTTCCTCCAATCCGGCGTATCGGCAGCAACGTTCGACAGCATCCTCACCGACAACCCGCGCCGCTTCCTGTGCGGCGAGTAGCGGCGTGTGATCCATGGCGAGGCGGGGCTGGGACGTCACCGGGTTCCGGCCCCCCTATGGTCCCCCCGCGGCGGCGGGGGGACGGGCGCAGCATGCTGCGCCCCTACGGCTTGGCTCGCACCTACCCCAGTCAGGGGTCATGCCGCCTGCAGGTCTGCCAGGACCCGATGCACGGCGGCTTCCGGTACGTCTTGCCGAATGACCGGGCGGCCAATCGCCTCCAGCAGAATCCAGCGCATGGTGGACTTGCTGACCTTCTTATCCGACTGGGCGGCCTGCCACACCGCCGCCGGCGTAACCTCGTCGTATCGCACGGGGAGCCGCGAGCGTTGCAGGGCCGCCTCGATCCGGTCGGCCTCCGTCGAGGGGAGACCGCCCACCTTGGCACTCAACCGGGCCGCGCCGACGAGGCCGATGGCGACCGCCTCGCCGTGGACGTACCGCGTGTAGCCGGTCGCGGCCTCCAGCGCGTGGCCGATGGTGTGTCCCAGGTTCAACAGCATACGCGGGCCGCGCTCCTTGGGGTCCTCGCGCACGAGCTGCTGCTTCCAGGTGGCGCAGCGCGCGACCACTTCGCGCCGCAGATCGGGTGGCACGTCGGGCGCATCGTAGCCCTCCAACCGCTCGAACAGCGGCGGGTCGAAGAGCAGCGCCGTCTTCAGCACCTCGGCCCACCCGGCGCGAAGGTCGCGGACCGGCAGGGTGTCGAGCGTGTGGGTGTCAATCAGGGTGATCCGCGACTCGTGGAACGCGCCGACGAGATTCTTGCCGGCCGGCAGGTCTACGGCCGTCTTCCCGCCGATGGCGCTATCTACCTGCGCGAGCACGGTCGTGGGCACCTGCACCAGGGCAACGCCGCGCAGGTAGGTGGCGGCGACAAAGCCCGCCAGGTCGCCGATCACGCCGCCACCGAGCGCCACGATGGTATCGCGCCGCTCCGCTCGCTCCGCCGCCAGCCAGGTATAGAGCGCCTCGGCCTCCCGCAGTGTCTTGGTGTGCTCGCCGCCGGCGATGGTCTTGGTGCGGACCGCGAAGCCCCGCGCGGTCAGGCCCGCCGCCAACGTCGGTCCGCAGTGCGACCACACCTGCCGATCCGAGATGACGTATACCTTGCCGTCCAGGCCGGCGCTGCGGAGGTGCTCGCCGAGCGTATCCAGAATGCCGTCGCCGGCGATGATCTGCGCTTCTTCACTCATTGTCACGTTGCTTCCACTAGGCCGGGAGAGTGCTGCGGATGCTGCCACAGCGGCGCGTAGCTGCGCCTACTGCATCATCGTCTCCGCGAGGGCAAACACGCACGAGCTACGCGCCGTGCCCAACAGCGGCGCCCAGTGCGGCGACATGTAGGGTAGTCCGTCCGCCGGCTGCCCGTCGAACGTGATCGCGGCCTCGTCGGTGAAGAACAGCGCGGAGTGCATATCCAGGTCCGCGTCCTCGCCCGCCCCCGCTCTGGTCATCACCAGCGGCGGCTGCGTAACGGTCCAGCGCGCGACGATCTCGTGTCCCTCCACCGTGATGATCCAGCAGGGATCGTGCCGGATGTCCCCGCCGCGCCGGAAGGTCGCAGCGAGGACGGGCACGTCCGGGTCGTCGAAGGGCGGAATGCGTCCGCGGGGCCAGTGCTCCTGGATAAACGGCACCAACGCCCGGTTATCAGTGCAGATGGCCGTGAACCGCTGCGGCGCATCCACGTGAACCAGCGTCACGATGCCGGCGCCGGCCGCGCTGTAGTGCGTGTGGTACAGGCTGACCATGCCGCTATGCGCGTCCTCGCCGGGTCGCCGCAGAAAGTTGATCCAGTGCTCGCCGGTCCAGAAGAGCGTTTTCCGATTGATGACCGCCGGTTCCATCTCTGCACTCCTTCGTGTTCCTGTGTAGCTACTGTCCCCCACCCTAACCCTCCCCCGTGCTGACGCGCAGGGGAGGGAATATGCTGTGCCTCTGTGCAGCGGCGGCACCGCCTCCACTCCCTGCCGGAGCGGGGGGCCGGGGCCAGCGTGCCTTGCGGCTCGCTCGCTGCCAGGATATTCCCGCTGGTGTGTAATGCTACACTGATTGCGCGATGGAGCAGTTGCGGCAGTTCGCTCGCTGCGAGGCGGTTCCTGTTGGGGGGCGAGGGCACAGCAACGATGCAAGAGATGGTGACACTCACGCTTGTCGTGCGGAAGGAAGACGACTGCTGGCGCGGCGAGTGCGTCGAGTTGGGAACGGTGACCTTTGGCGATACCTTTGAGGAGGTTCACAACGAGCTCCCGCTACTGATCCGTCAGCACCTCGACGAGCTTGAGGCATCGGGAGAGCGCGAGCGCTTCTTTCGTACACACGGCATTGTGACGTGGCGAGCGGGGCAGTCTTCAGCGGTGCTTCCTCCACCACCGGTGTCCGCTGCCGACCCCAACGTCTATTTCAACTTCCAGCAAGCATCCCTCGCCGCGCCCGTGTCCTTGCCCGTCTAGGGGGCCGGTTGTCCACATAGCGAGAGGATTGCCGGCGCTCACCGGCGCTCAATTCATTGATCTGCTGGTCCGGTGTGACGGCTGGAGCATACGCCCCAAGCGTCGGGCACAGCATGGGATCGCCCTACCGAAACGGATTGAAGGTGTGACCGTCACTGTCATTGTTCCCAATAAAGGTGGTCGGTCAATACCTCAGGGGACGTTGATGGGCTTATTGAGTGGCAAGCAATCGAGACTTGGGCGCCGGGGCCTGGAAAGATTGCTGGAGATGCGCCAACAAGGTCTTTGCTAACCATCCCCGGGATTACCCATCAAAGTAACCGGCAGCGGTCCGGCTCACCTATGGTCCCCCCGCTACTCCAGTTGGCCGGGAGCGGCGCGTGCGTTATCCTTACCGGCGAGGAGAGCATCATGCAACGTCTGGACCGGGCCGCGTCACCGGCGCCGCACACCACTCCCTGGCAGGTACCGGGGCAATGGTACCGGGGCGCGCTCCACTGCCACACTACCGAGTCCGATGGTCAGCCCACCCCCCAGCAGACCGTGGACTGGCACGCCGCCAACGGCTACGGGTTCCTCGCCATCACCGACCACGATCGGGTTACGGACCCGGCCGGCCTCGATCCCAAAGGACTGTGTCTCGTGCCTTCGACGGAGCTGACTGCTGCTGGCGGCGAGTTGGGTGCAGCGTATCATCTCCTGGGCATCAACGTACCGCCGGGGACAACGTTGCCGTCCCCGCATACCCTGGCCACCGAGTCGGTGTCCTTCCTGCGCTCGGTGGGCGCGACGGTGTTCGTGGCCCACCCCTACTGGTCGGGCCTCACGTCGGCCGACTTGCTGTCCCTGTGGAGCGACGATCCGCAGGACGGCGCCCTCGGCATGGAGATCTACAACGGAGCCTCTCATCTGGAGTCCCAGAAGGGTGACTCGCTGGCGGCGTGGGACGAGACGCTGGCGCGGGGTGCCCAGTGGTGGGGCATTGCTACCGATGATACCCACTGGGGCACGCTCGACCGCGGCCTCGGCTGGGTGGTAGTACGCGCGCCAACGGCCACGCCGGCGGCCATCGCTGCGGCGCTGGCTCAGGGTCACTTCTACGCCTCCAGCGGACCGGAGTTGCGCGAGGTGCAGGTCCTCGGCGAGGAGGACGGCGCGCTCCGCATCCACGTCGAGACCTCGCCCTGCGCGGCGATCTACCTGCTGGCCTACGGCGAGCACGACTGCGCGTACAATGCGGCTGCCATCGCCCGCGGCGAGCTTGGCGCCACCATTACCGAGGCCACCCTGTCTGTATCGCCGCCCCCGGCGCCGACCGACGGCAACGGACGGTCGTGGTACGTGCGGGTCCAGGCGACCGACTGGCAGCGGCGCTCGGCGTGGAGCAACCCCATTTTCGCCTCATGAGTGCTGCTCAAGCTGAGGCAGCGGCGCCGGGCGACGGTCCGGCCGGCGTAACCGCTGCGAGCGGACGGCGCTGGCTGCAAGCACTCGGACTGCACCGGCGGGAGTTGCGGGCCTGGGCGCTGTACGACTGGGCCAACTCGGCCTTTGCCACCGTGATCGGGGCCGCGGTGTTCCCCATCTTCTACGCCAACGTGGCGGCTGCCGACCTGCCGGCGAACGAGGCGACGGCGCGCTATGCCTTCACGGCGTCTACCGCCCTGGCGCTGATCGCGCTGCTGATGCCGGTGCTGGGTGCGATTGCCGACTACCTCGGCGCCAAGAAGCGGCTGCTAGGAAGGTTCCTGGCCCTGGGCGCTGTGGCCACGGCCACGATGTTCTTCATCGGCCGCGGCGACTGGTTGTTTGCCTCGTTGTTGTTCGTGCTCGGCAACATCGGTTTGTCCGGCGCGAATGTCTTCTACAACTCCCTGTTGCCCCACATTGCCCGCGAGGACGAGATGGATCGCGTCTCCTCGGCCGGCTACGCCTTGGGCTATCTCGGTGGCGGGCTGCTGCTGGCGATCAACTTAACGGGCATCCTATTTGCCGACGCATCCGGCTTGGCCGACACGGGGGTGGCGACCCGCCTGTGCTTCGTCAGCGTGGCCGTGTGGTGGGTGGGGTTTTCGATTCCGCTCTTCCGAAGTGTGCCCGAACCGCCGCGGCGCCTGGAGAAGGGGGAAGTCACCGGCTTGAATCCAGTGCGAGTGGGCGTGACGCGGCTGGTCGAGACGTTCCGCGAAATCCGCGGCTACCGACACGCCTTCCTGTTTCTGCTGGCGTTCCTGGCCTACAACGACGGGATCGGCACGATCAACGGCATGGCAGCCGCCTACGGCACCGAGATCGGTCTGGCGCGCTCCCATCTCATCGGCGCTATTTTGGTGGTGCAGTTTGTCGGGATGCCCTGCACCTTTCTCGCCGGTATTCTGGCCGGACGATTGGGCACCAAGCGCACCCTCTACCTTGCCCTGGCGGTATATGTCTTGATCAGCGCGCTGGCCTACTTCATGAGCACTGCTCTGCATTTCTACGCGCTCGCCATCCTCGTCGGCGCGGTGATTGGTGGCAGTCAGGCCCTCAGCCGCTCGCTCTATGCCAGCCTGATCCCGCGATACAAGTCCGCGGAGTTCTTCTCCTTCCTGACCGTGGGCAGCAAGTTTGCCGGTATCCTGGGACCGGCGATCTTCGGGTGGGTTTCGTTGCTGGCCGGCTCCAGCCGCCTCAGCATCCTCGCCATCGCGGCCTTTTTTGTTGTCGGGATGGCGCTCCTGACCCGTGTGGATGTGCCGGCCGGCCAACGCTACGCGCAGCAAGCCGACCGGGCGTTTCACGCGGACTGAAGCCGGTGTAAGGACTCGTCGTAGCAAGGGGAGACGATCGTGTCAATGGATGTGGTAGTGCCGAGCGACGGGCCGGGCGGCCCAACCGACGCCAGCGGCCCCCGCTGGCTCCAAGCACTCGGGCTACACCGGCGGGAGCTGCGGGCCTGGGCGCTCTACGACTGGGCCAACTCGGCTTTTGTCACCACGATTGTCACTGCCGTGTTCCCCATCTTCTACGTCAGCGTCGCAGCCGCCGACCTGCCGGAAGTCGAAGCGACGCAGCGGTTTGCCTTCACGACTTCCGTCGCGCTGGCGCTGGTGGCACTCCTAACGCCGGTGCTGGGCGCCGTTGCCGACTACCTCGGCGCCAAGAAGCGGCTGCTCGGCACGTTCCTGGCCCTGGGTGTGGTGGCCACGGTCACGCTGTTCTTCATCGGCCAAGGCGCGTGGTTGTTTGCCTCGCTGGTGTTCGTGCTCGGCAACGTCGGCTTCTCCAGCGCGAACGTCTTCTACAACTCCCTGCTCCCCCACATTGCCCGCGAGGACGAGATAGATCGCGTCTCCACGGCCGGCTACGCCTTGGGCTATCTCGGCGGGGGGCTACTGCTGGCGATCAACCTGGCCTGGATTCTGGCCCCCGGCACGTTCGGCTTGGCCGACGCGGAGATGGCCACTCGCCTCAGCTTTATCAGCGTCGCCCTCTGGTGGGCGGGGTTTTCGCTTCCGCTCTTCCGGCGCGTACACGAACCGCCGCGGCAACTGGAATCGGATGAGGTTGCCAGCCTGAATCCGGCGCGCGTCGCCGTGACGCGGCTGGTCGAGACCTTTCACGAAATCCGCGGCTACCGGCACGCCTTCCTGTTCCTGCTGGCCTTCCTGGCCTACAACGACGGGATCAGCACGATCATCAGGATGGCCACGGTCTATGGCACCGAGATCGGTCTGGGGCAAACCGACCTCATTGGCGCTATTCTGCTGGTGCAGTTTGTCGGCATCCCCTGCACCTTCCTCTTTGGCCTGCTCGCCGGTCGGATCGGCGCCAAACGTGCCCTCTACCTCGGTCTGTCCGTATACGTCCTGGTCAGTGTGCTCGGCTACTTCATGTCGGAGGCGCTGCACTTCTACGGGCTGGCGATCCTCGTCGGCATGGTGCAAGGCGGCGCTCAGGGCCTCAGCCGCTCGGTCTATGCCAGCCTGATCCCGCGCCACAAGTCGGCGGAGTTCTTCTCCTTTTTCGCCGTCGGCGACAAGTTCGCCGGTATCCTGGGGCCGACGATCTTTGGGTGGGTCTCCGTGCTGGCCGGCTCCAGCCGCCTCGCCATCCTCGCCGTGATCGCCTTCTTCATCATCGGGATGGCACTCCTGACGCGCGTGGATATCCCCGGCGGCCAACGCGCCGCGCGGGAAGCCGAGCGGGCACTCGACTCGCTCCCGGACACTGCTACCACCTGAGGTGCCAAGCAGCGCATACCACTAATCCCCCTTAGTGGGACACCTTGCACACGCCGTAGCCGGTCTTGAGCCGGGCTGGGTCGCTTGCTACCGCCCCTGCTGCCGACGCAGATGCCGGACCAACACCGCTGCTTGAGCGTCGGCCACTGGGCTATCAAATTACTTAATGCTTTATTATTGACCTGGCGATAAACTATGGATCAGCAACTCCCAGGTTCTGCCCACAAGCTAGCTCCTGCGCTGCCAGCGTCCGACGCTGCCATTGCGCGTCTGCTGCGCAAGGTCCTGGTGCCACAATTGGAAACCGGGAGTATGCAGTTCCGCCTCGTGGATACTGCTCAAGCGGAAACAGCCCCGCTATTGTCCCAGCCCCTCCTCGGACCCCGCCGAATACGGAACAGCCCACCAGGCTACCATGCACACGAGACTCCCGAGGTCTGCTGGGTCGTGGATGGCAAGTGTCTATTGCGGGTGGCTGGCCGTCGCCTGTCGTTAGGTCCGAACAGCGCATGTATCGTACAGCCTGGTCAAGCACACCAACTCCACCCCGCGCCGCAGCTGACTCCGTTTCGGACGCTCTGGTGGCTGGCGACTCCCAGCGGGGTCGTCGTGTACGATAGCTTCTACGTCCAGCGGCGCCGGGGTGTCGTTTCCCGCGTGGCATCGCGGTTTGTAAACCTTGAGGCCCCCATCGCTCTTCAACTTGACCTCGTAACCCGAGAGCTCAAAGTGCAGCGCCCGTACTCCCACCTCTTCGTCTGCGCAACTCTGTTGACGCTGACCGCACGCATCCTGCGTGCGCTGGTGGAGACCGGGGCGAGTGACAGGATTCCTGAAGCGCGAACGCAGAAGGTAAGTTGGTACATTCGACATCTGACCGAATATATCCAGGCCCACCACGGTGCTGAACTGACATTGAGGCGGCTGGCTGCGGTCGTAGACTTGTCGCCGAGCTATCTCGCCACGCTGTTCCGCCGTCAGATGGGCCGCACGGTCATGGCCTATGTCAACGATGTCCGCCTCCGGGAAGCACGCTCGCTGCTACGCAACACTGACCTGCGGGTGGCTGCGGTAGCCCGCCTGGTGGGCTACCGGGACCCCTACTATTTCAGCCGTGTATTCAAGATGAGAGAAGGCTGCCCACCCCGCCAGTACCGCTCCCTGTTTCGGAGCGCCGCCGCGCCCTAACTAGGGTGATGCAAACCGCTCGGCAGCGGTTTGGTGCCTCTCAAGCGGTCCGTAGCGCATTTTTCCTCCAAATTCGAAGCTCTGTCCATTGTCACCGCCGAGCCGAGGCGCTAACGTGGATTCAGCTTTCGGTTGGGATGCCGTCATGCAAACACGGTATCCCGCTGGCCCGGGCGTATCGTGCGCTCGGGAGTGTGAGTACAGCGGTTGCCGACCGGCACCGTAACACAAGGAGGGGAGAGCGTATGTCTGCGCCATTTGACCTGACACGTCGCAGGTTTGTTCTCGGTCTTACGACCGCCGCAGTCGGCCTCTATGCGGCTGCCTGCGGCCCTGAGGAAGGGGGGACGCAGGCCCCGGCTGCAGCGCCGAAGCAGGCCGCCCCGGCCGCGGAGCCGATGAAGGCCAAAGAGCAGGTCCCCGTGACGATCTTGGCCCCGGCGAACTATCTCGTGGACCATCCCGAGAAGCTCCTGCCGATCTTTCACGAGAAGAACCCGGACATCAACGTTGAAATCCACCATACGGCCAAGATGACTGAGCATGTCATCACTCGCTCTATCGCCGGCGACCTGGAGGATATCTACACCTGGTGGATGGGCGGTCAGGACCCGCAGGTTTGGTTCGTGCATGGGATCACCAGGGCGATTGACGACCTGGTCAAGACCCACAAAGTGGATCCGAAGGAATACTACGAGGCCACCTGGAATGCCCACTTTGTTGATGGCAAGCAGTTCTCGATGCCGTGGCAAGGCCAGGTATTCGGCTTCATCCTCTACTACAACCAGAACCACTTCGACGAAGTGGGGCTGGCGCATCCAACCAATGATTGGACGGTCGAGGACATGCTTGCCGCCGCCGAGAAGCTGAAGATCGTCAAAGGCGACCAGGTCGAGCGTTGGGGTATGCGCTTCGGTGAGAACCACTTCGCCGGCGAACGGTTTCCGGGCTACGTGCGGGCCTTCGACTCCGAGCTGTTCAACGAAGACCAGCGGGAGTTCCTGGTTGCCAAGGATGCCAAGTTTCAGGATGCCCTCGATTGGTACTCCGATGCGATCTGGAAGCGGATCGGGGAGGTCTACACCCCCGGCGCACTGAAGAAGCTCGGCGGCGACCCGTCAACCTTCGGTGGCGCGTACGACACGCTCGGACGGGGCACTGTGTCCATGGTTGCGCGCGGCTGGTTAGGGGCGACGGGGGCCATGGTCAAGTACCTCAAGGAAGACCCGAGCTACAGGTATGGTGCGATCCTGCAACCCAAGGGGCCTACAGGCCGGCGCGGCGGCTGGATGACCTCAGCGTCCACCAACCTCAACAAGAATAGCCAGCATCCCGATGAGGCCTTCCGGTTCATGATCGAGTTCACCGGCCGCGAGTGGAGCGTGGCCCGCGGCTTGCAAGAACGTGGCTCGACGACGTTGAACGGGCGGCGCGATGTCTACCACGACGAGCGCCTCCAGCAAAGCCCGTACATCCCCAAGTCGGTGGCCCTGACAAAGGCCCAAGCGATGGACGAGACGGAGAACGAGAACTGCTCCTACGAGGGCGGTGGACCGTGGAACTTCCGCGTGCGGGACCTCTGGAGGATCGAGAATACGACCACGCGGAAGATCACCGAGGGCATTGCCCCGTCCAGTAAGGACATCGTGGAGGAGCTAGACCGGCTGATGGAGCCGGTAATGGCGCAGCCGCGACCTGGCCTCGGTATCGCCCGCTAATCCGGGCTAGGCGCGGCCGCAGCCTATCGCCATTGTGGGGGAGCCAAGGCTTGTCCTGGGAACTATCCCGGGGCAGGCCTTCCTGTTTTCGCTGACTGCGAGTGGCCCCGGCGGTGACATGCGGGATTGACATTTCGAAATTTCCTTGTTTAGACTTAATCCCTAACGCTTAGTAGCGGTGCGCCTTACTAAGCATTGCAAAATAGACGGGCCTCACCTTGAGACGCGACGGGTCGGTACACGGTCACCACTACAACCGGCGAGCCGGTCCGGGCTTTCATTCCGATGCCCCTACCGCCCCGGCCGGCGCTGGACCTAGCCGCCATCCAAGTGCCCACGGGAGATCACCGGCCGGGAACGCAATCGCGTCCTTATTTACGACCGCTACCTTGCTATCCTGAATGAAGGAACGGAAGCGCCATGAGTCCCGACGGACCGACCGCAGCGATGGCACGGCGGCCTGTCGTCTCTGCACCGTGCTTGTGATATTGCTGGGGGCTTATTCCGGCATTGTCGCTGGCAAAGGAGGTGAATGTGCCCGACTTGGCGCTACGTGGTCTCTCCGACCATTTGCACCGCGAGCTTGTGTCGGCCGCAAATCGTAACCACCGCAGTCTGAATGGGGAAATCATCGCGCGGCTGACGGCCTCGGTTCGTAGCGAGGCGGTGGATGTTAAGCAACTGCTGGAACGAATCCGGCTACGACACGAGACCCTCGGACCGGTTGACCTCCGTGAGGACACCCTCCGAGAGATGCGGGACGCCGGACGACCGTGATCGTCGTAGATACGAACGTCATGGTGCGTCTTGTGGTAGGCGGAGCAGATGGTGCCGCCGCCCTGCTGCTCGAACAGGACCCTGAATGGGCCGCTCCTAGCATCCTAATGAGCGAGTTGCATAATGTCTTGCTCGGGTATGTTCGCCGGGGCGCCATAACTCCGGAGCAGGCCAAAGCGATGAGCGCTGACGCCGCTGCGGT
>JAJDZR010000309.1 GCA_022824545.1 Chloroflexota bacterium | reverse complement strand
CGTGGCGCTTGGCCCGCGACCCGGCACAGCGGGCAATGCTGGAGACGGTCCTGGCAACCAGCGCCGAGAGCCTGCGTTTCCAGGCCGTTCTGCTCGGCCCGTTCATGCCGGGGACGGCGGATAGGATGCTTGCCCAGCTCGGTCTCGACGGGATTGCGCCGGGCGCGTGGCGCGATCTGCGGTGGCAGCCGGACGGATCGGGCCGGCCGGTTCCCGGCGGCTCGCCCCTGTTCCCGCGGCTAACGGCATAGCGGCAGCCGCCCGGGCGCTGTTGACAGCGGGCCACACTATGGTAGACTGGGTAGCAGGTGAAAAGGAGGTGATGCCTATGGACAGTAGTAGCGCTAGTCGGCACGCCCTGTCTATGTGCATTCACCTCGTACCTGTCGCCTAGATCAACACCAACGGCGAGCCGGAAGGTACGGGTGAATGTCAGCGCTGGGTGGGTGCGTGCTGCCTAGTGCGTAGCAAAGCCGCCCGGGACTGGTCTCTAGCGACCATTCTCGGGCGGTTTTTCATTGGTCCGGCCCCCCGCTGTGCCGGGGGACGAGCCAGTTCCCTCCCCCGTTGCGACGGGGGAGAGTGAGGGCTGACAGGGCTAGGTGTTGACATGGATGGACAGGATAGACAGGATGGGTGAGGCGGATTGGACCTCACCCCTAACCGGCCAAAGCCGCACGGATGGTGCCAGGTGTGGTGGAGCGGACCTCACCCCCCGGCCCCCTCTCCAACATTTGGAGAGGGGGGTGGACCTAACCCCCGGCCCCTTCCCTGCCTGGGAAGGGGAGTCCACGCGACAACCGGGGGCGATGCCTGACCCTGGATTGCGGCGTGCGCCGCAATGACGGGGTCCGGGAAGCGGTAAGTAGCTGCACAAATGAACACCTACCCTAGTCAGGAGGGTGAGGGAGAGGGGACCGCCACCCTCAAGGAGACTCCCAGCCATGAGACGTCGCAGTGTGGCGCTCGGCGGCCTCGCAGCGTTCACCCTCACCGCGTGCAACGTTGCCGGTCTCGGTGGACTACGCGGCTCGGGGATCATCCGCGCCGAGACCAGAGACATCGGGAACTTTGGTCAAGTCGTCGTCTCCGGCGACGCGCGGGTGTATATCACCCAAGGGGATAGACCGTCGCTGGTGGTGGAGGTGGACGACAACCTGCTGGAGTACGTGCAAACCGAGGTAGACGACTTCGCCCTGCGCCTCGGGTTTGCGGGCACCGTCGGCGGCTACGCTCCCACGCAGCCGCTGACGTTCCGGCTCACGGCGCGCCGGCTCCGGGGCCTGGAGGTGGATGGTGCCGGCACCATCGAAGCGACCAATATCAATGCGCCGCGGCTGGCGGTGGAGATCAGCGGCGATGGCCGGGTGCGCCTCACCGGGAAGGTTGACGAGCAGTTCGTCACCCTGAACGGCTCCGGCGCGTATGACGCCGCCGGGATCGAGTCCGAGACCGCTCGCGTGCGGATCAACGGTTCGGGCGCGGCCCTTGTCCGGGCGAGCGAGTCGCTCACGGCCCGGCTCAACGGCAGCGGCCGGGTCAGCTACTACGGACAGCCGCAGGTGAGCCAGGACATCACCGGCTCCGGCCAAGTCAAGCACCTCGGCGGGCGCTAGACGCACGCTAGACTTGAGAGCAAGCCGTTGCCGGCCTTGCGCGGCTACCCGATCAGTAGATGCGGCCACTGACGCCCCACTGCGCCAGCATCTCACCCTCGGGTGAGAGCTTATCAATGCGGCGGCAGAAGCCGTTCGCGACGTAGACATTGCCCGCTCGGTCCAGGGTGATACCCACGGGGCTGTAGAACTCTCCGGTGCGACCGTCTGGTGGCGGTGGCGGAACGGCAAGCTTCCCGCTGACCAGCTTGGCGGCCCGCGGGTCACCCCAAGGCAAGACCCGAATCAGCCCTTGGACATCCACCGCGATACCCCAAGCATAGGTTTCGCCGTGACGCTCCACTGCCGGGCCGAAGGGTGCGACGGCTCCGTCCAGCGAGATCTTATGAACGCGGTGCTCTCGACAATTGTCGTAGTTTGCCAGGTAGACCCCGGAAGCAGCGTTGACTGCACAGTCGGACAGAGCGAGATGATGATATTTGCCTAGGACGCTACTATCACTTGACCACTCAACAATCGGCTCTTCATCACGAGGCCAGAGCTTCAGCATGCGAAACCGACTGCCACGCTCGTCCCTGAACTCCTGGCGGACATAGATGTTACCCTCAGCATCCCCGGTGAGCCGCGACATCCACCATTCAAGCGAAGGCCACTCCGAAACGACCGCACCCTCAGGGGAGAGCTTGAGAATGCCGTTGTCGTTCTCGACAAAGACCTCTCCCTCTGAGTTGACCGCAACTCGAGTCGGTTGTGTGAAGAGGTTGCGCCGCGAGCCGGTCACCCGTGGGTATCGGCCAGGCGGCAATTCGGCTACGGGCCACTGCGCAACGGACAGACCCTCCGGCGAGAGTTTCTGAATCCGGTAGTTATGCTTTTCCGCGACGTACAGATAACCGGCCTTGTCGAGGGCAATTCCCACGGGATACGCGAACTGCCCCGGACGCCGGCCGTAACTTCCCCAGGCTGCCAGCCGCTCGCCTTCGGCGCTGAAGATGACGACCCGGTGATTGTGCTGATCGGCGACAAAGAGGTTTCCCACGCCATCCACAGCCACCGCGACCGGTAGCCAGTACTCTTTGTCTTGGCCTAGCGGCTCGCGCAGGGGCGGGAGCTTTGCCAAGCGGCCAGGCAATCCAATGCTGACATAGACACTGCCTGCTGCATCCACTGCAAGGCTCATTGGAAAATTTAGTGGCCCGTCGAACCGCTTGCCCCACTCCGTAGCACCCCACTGCACAAGCGGTTCGCCGGCCGGGGAGAACTTCTGAACGCGATTGTTATCCTCCCCCTCCGCGACATAGATGTTGCCGTCAAGGTCGAGTGCAATGTCGTCGGGCACTTCGAACTGGCCAGGACCACGACCGAAATAGCCCCAACTGGCGAGCGGTTCACCGGTGGGCGAGAACTTCTGGATGCATTCATCACTGCCACGGCCGACTACCCAGAGGTTGTCATCGCCATCAACGGCGATGCCGCCGTAACCGGGCCAGTCGCTGTCGTCGGTAGACCATTGGTTGAGCGGCCTACAGTCATTGGTCAGCCGCACGATACGGGAGTTCGCTGGGTCTGACACGTAGACAAACCCGGACGGGGCGACTGCGACACCTGCCGGTGACTGGAGCGGAAAGTCCAAGTCTCGCCCAGTCAGCCAATACTCAAGCAGTTCCCCATCAGGTGAGAGTTTTTGAAGGCGCTGTTCTTCAGGCTCCGGTACGAAGAGGTTGCCCGCTGCATCGAGCACGATAAAGTGTGCTTCCTTGAAGCGGCCCAGCTTGTCCCCGGCACTGCCCCACTCGGCCAGCAATTCACCGGTAGGCGAGAGCTTCAGAATGCCTCCAGTCACAGTGACGTAGACGTTGCCGTCGCCATCAACGGCGACACCCCTCGGGTTGTCGCCATGCCTGTCCCAGAACACCTGAAGCTCGTCTTCTTGTCTTTGACGCTCATCGTCCGTTCTGTGACGAGGCTTGCGAAGTCGTTTCTCACTACTCATGGAAGTGGTCCGGGCGCTCGTTGGTTCAGGCCGTTGCCATTATAATCCCCTGCGTAAGCTGTGGCGCTCAGGCGTCATGGCGTCAAGCACGACAGATTCTCAGATCCGATGGGGGAGGGTCAGTATGGTTGCTTTGATCGTGCGGCTGGTAGCGGTGTACGTGTTTGTGGTGGGTGTGGCGGTGCCTGTGCAGTTCCTGCTTACCCAGTTCTACGACCCCACGCTGGCCGGCGCTGGGGCTACCGTGTGGATGATCCTGGACCCGCTCATGGTTGTCGCCATGGTCGTCGTCCTGCTCGTGGCCATCGCCAGAAAGCGCCAGCTCGGCTCCGGGTCGGCCGATCAAACGATTACTCGGGACTATCTGGAAACGAACGTCATCCTCTACTACTCGGTGGCGCTGCTCATCGCGCTGCTTTCCAATTGGTTCGGTTTTCAGTTCGCTGACCCGGCAAACGACAATCCGTTGGTGTGGATTCTGATTGATGTGACGGTGCCGCTGCTGACGGTTTCCACGGCGGTCAGGATGTGGCGCAGAACGTCGTGACGGCCCCCCTATGGTCCCCCCGCTGCGGC
>JAJDZR010000110.1 GCA_022824545.1 Chloroflexota bacterium | reverse complement strand
GTCCCCCCGCCGCAGCGGGGGGACCATAGGGGGGCCAGTTCCCCCCGGTGGTGCTACTGGAAGGTCACGCTGGCGATCTTGTCGCCGATTTGGATGGCGCGCACGACCTCCAGCCCCGCCGTGATTTTGCCGATATAGGTGTAGCCGCCGTCAAGATGGCGGGCATCCTGTCTGAGCACGAAGAACTGACTATCGTTCGTGAGGTCCGGGTCGTTGCCACGCGCAAAACCGACCGCACCGGCCTCGAACGGCTGATCGCTCGTCTCCGTGGGCATCTTCCCGCCACCGAGGCCGGCGGCCGGGACATTGCCTTGGGGCTGATCGGCCCCCTGGATATAGTAGTCCTTGCCACGCTCCCCTTTGGTCGCCGGGTCGCCGCCCTGGATCACCCAGTCTTCCACGCGATGGAAGATCGTGCCGGTGAGGGCGCCGCAGCGCGCCTTGTCAATGAAGTTCTGGACGGAGCTCGGGGCCGCCGTGCGGTTCATCTCGAAGGTGAACGAGCTGCCGTTGGTCAGGGCGACGGTCGCGGTCGTGACGGTCGCCGGGACCTCGACGCACTCACCCTCCATCGCGTCGCCGTCACCACCGTCGCCGTTGCACGCGACCAGCGCGACTGTGCCGACCATGGCGGCCAGCGCGTTCCGCCGGCCCAGCGCCCCACTCCACTGCCGGATTCTCATAGCTGCATCTCCCTTTGCCGGGCTTGACCTGCCCCAGTGCGCCTGACGTGTCACATACTACCGCATCGCGGTCACTCATACCTAGTGCAGCCCGGCCTGGACCTCATCTCATCCCCGGCCCCCTCTCCATCACCGAGCGATAGAGAGGGGGCGTAGATTCCCGCTTGCGCGGGAATGACGGGGGGCAGGGCGCGATGAATCGCGCCCCTACGGCTAACCCGTATCTACCCCCCTCTATCCGGCGCGGTTTGACAGCGCCGCTTACTCCTGCGTAGGCTCTGCGGAAGGTGACGGCACGCGCTACTCGCGCCGGCCGGCGAGGGAGGCCAACCGCAATGTCGTCGTTCGAGGTCACGGAAGAGTCCATCCCGCTGCCCCTCGGGGCATTCGCCAAGGCGCGCCGTGTGCTGGTGCGGTGGCGGGGACAATGGATCACCGCGCTGAATCAAGGGCCGTTCCGCGCCTATCTCTATCCGCTCTACACCCCGGCCGGCGTTGCGGTCACGACCGACGGGCCGATAGATCATCCGCACCATCAATCGGTCTGGATCGGCGCCGATCACGTCTACTGCCGGCTGCCCTATGCCGACGACGCCTTCGAGGACGCGACCTACAACTTCTATGTGGGCGAGACCTTCCAGGGTCGGGCGCCCGGTCGTATCCTCGGTGTGGGCATGGAGAGCACGGAGCTTGCTGGCGACCACCTACGGATCGTCCAAACGCTGGAGTGGCAAGGCCCGGAAGAGTGGGGCGCGCGGCCGCGGCGCACCATCGCCATCGAGACACGGATACTCGACATAATGACCGGCCAGGACGGTACCATCGCTGGCGCGTCGGCCGCCCACCACCTGGACATCCGCTCACACCTGCGGCCCACCGAGTGGGACTTCAGTATCGGGCCTACCCGCCACGCCTACCTGGGGGTGCGGCTCGCCGAGGGTTTGCGCGTGATTGACGGCGGCACCGTGCTGGATGCCGACGGACGCGCGGGGAGCGAGGCCATCAACGACCAGTGCTCGGATTGGGTGGCGGTGGCGGGTACCGTTCCCAGCGGCCGACGGGCCGGCGTCGCCGTGTTTCCGTACCCCTCGTCGGCCGGACACCCCTGGCACGTGAGCGAGTACGGCACGCTGAACCTGAACCCGTTTGCTCGGCAGCGTCTGGCGATCAACCGCGGCGACGAGTTGGAGATCGCCGTGCGCTTGGTCGTCTACGATGGAGATGCCACGGAGGCGCGGATTGCCGAGCGTTTCGAGACCTTTCGGGAAGAGGGGGCAGGCCCCCCTATGGTCTCCCCGCTGCCGCAGGGGGACGGCTAGGGATGGGGCCGAGGAGGGTATAGGCGCCCCTATGGTCTCCCCGCGCCGCAGGGGGACGTGGATTGCGGCCTCCGCCGCAATGACGGGAGGTGGGTTGATAGACATGGCAGTCACCGCCGGAGCAGCGCAGCACCCGCCGCCCGGCAACGAACCGGCGTGGCGACCGCGCGCCGCGCAGCTCCGGCGCAGCCGTCTCCTGCGCTTCATGCGTCACTTGGGGCTGGACACGGTAGATGCGCTGCGCGAGCGGGCCACCGCCGACCCGGCCTGGTTCTGGGAAGCGGTGATCCGCGACCTCGGCCTGTCCTGGTTTCGCCAGCCGGACCGCGTGCTGGACCTCTCGGACGGCCTGCCGTTCGCCCACTGGTTTCCCGGCGGTCGCTTCAACTACGTCAGCAACGCCGTGGATCGCCACGCCCACGGTCCGGCTGGCGACCGTCCCGCGCTCGTCTGGGAGGGTGAAGAAGGGACAACTCGCACGCTCACCTACCGACAGCTGCTGGTCGAGGTGAGCCGCACAGCCGGGGCGCTGCGGGCGCTGGGCATCCGTCGCGGTGATCGCGTGGGCATCTTCCTCCCGATGAACCTGGAGTGCGCGATTGCGACCCTGGCCTGCTCGCGCATCGGAGCGATCTACACGCCCATCTTCTCCGGCTATGCAGCCCCGGCTGTCGCCTCGCGCCTGAATGACTGCACGGCACGCCTGCTGATTACCGCCGACGGCTTCTTCCGGCGCGGTCGCCTGGTGCCGCTCAAGGAGGTTGCCGACGCGGCCGCGGACGCCGCTCCGAGCGTCGAGCGGCTGCTGGTCGTGCAGCGGGCCGGGAGAGCGGATACACCTTGGCAGCCGGAACGCGATGTCTGGTGGCACGAGCTGGTAGCGCAACAGCCGGACACGCTGCCCGCCGTGGAAACCAAGGCCAACGAGCCGTACATGGTGATCTATACGTCGGGCACCACCGGCCGGCCGAAAGGGGCGGTCCACGTCCACGCCGGCTTTCCGATCAAGGCGGCGCAGGACATGGCCCACTGCTTCGACATCCAAACCGACGACCGCGTGTGGTGGTACACGGACCTCGGCTGGATGATGGGACCGTGGCTCATCTCCGGCGCCCTGTTGCTCGGCGCGACGGTCTTCCTCTACGATGGCGCGCCGGACTGGCCGGCGCCCGACCGCCTCTGGGCTACGGCGGCGCGGCAGCGGATTACGACTTTGGGCTTGGCCCCGACCGGCGTGCGTGCCCTGATGCGGGCCGACCCCGACGGGCCGACGCGACACGATCTCTCCGGCGTGCGTGCTCTCGCCGCGTCGGGTGAGCCGTGGAACCCGGAGCCGTGGTGGTGGTACTTCCGGCAGGTGGGCGGGGGGCGCTGTCCGCTCATCAACTATTCCGGCGGTACCGAAATCTCCGGCGGCATCGTCGCCGCGACGACCGTCGAGCCACAGCAGCCGTGCGCCTTTGCCGGGCCGGTGCCGGGGATGGCCGCCGACGTTGTGGATGAGGCGGGGCAGCCCGTGCGTGGACGGGTCGGGGAGCTAGTGCTGCGGGGGCCGTGGGTGGGGATGACCAACGGGTTCTGGCGGGACCGCGAGCGCTACTTGGAGACGTACTGGTCGCGCTGGCCAGAAGTGTGGGCACACGGCGATTGGGCGCTGATTGCGGACGACGGCTCGTGGTACATTCACGGCCGCTCCGACGACACGCTCAACATCGCCGGCAAGCGGATTGGCCCGGCCGAGGTCGAGTCGGCCGCGGTCACGCATCCCGCCGTCGCGGAGGCGGCGGCCATCGGTGTGCCCGACGAGATCAAAGGCGAATCGGTGGTCGTCTTCGCCGTGCCCACACGCGAGCCGGCGGCGGGGACCGGCACGACGGTTGCGGACACCGTGGTCGCCCAGCTGGGCAAACCGCTCCGGCCGGCCGCGGTCCATTTCGTCGCCGAACTGCCGCGCACGCGCAGTAACAAGATTATGCGCCGCGTGATCCGCGCCACCTACCTGTCGGAGGATCCCGGCGACGTCTCCTCGCTCGAAAACCCCTCCGCGCTGGAGGCGATCCGGGCCATACGGGGCACCGATCCTCACCCCCCGGCCCCCTCTCCAACATTTGGAGAGGGGGTGGAGGGTTGCCCCCGCGCGGCGGGGGGATTGAGGTGAGAATGCGATGAGTACGCTGCACGCGGCACAACCGGCACAGCCGTTCCGAGTGCGTCTCGATGTCAAGGTGCCGATGCGCGACGGGGTGCTGCTCTCTACCGACATCTACCTGCCCAACGCGCCCGGCCCGTTTCCGACGCTCCTGCTCCGCACGATCTACGACAACCAGTGGGACCGATACCTGGCCTGGGCGGTGCCGTTCATCGAGCACGGCTACGCCGTTGCGATGCAAGACTGCCGCGGGCGGCACGACTCCGACGGCGCTTGGGAACCGTATATCCACGAGACGGAGGACGGGTACGACACCCACGAATGGCTCGGCGCCCAGCCCTGGTGTGACGGCACCATCGGGACGTTCGGCGTGTCCTACCTCGGCTTTACGCAAACCCTGCCGGCGACGCTCCGCAGCCGCTACCTCCGCGCGCTAGTGCCGATTGCCGGCCAACAGGACAACTTCGGCCACTTCTACGTAGACGGCGCCCTCCAACTCCACATCTCCCTCAACTTCATCAACATGGCCGGCCGCACGATGCAGTGGGGCACGCGCCGCCTGATGAACTCCGACGAGCTGTACCGGCGCCTCCCGCTCGTCTCGGCGCTGGACGACATCGTAGACCTGCCCTTCTATCGGCAGGTCATCGAGCACTCCACGTTCGACGAGTTCTGGCGGAGCTACAGCCTGCGCGACCGGTATAGCGAGGTCGAGGCGCCGGCCTATTTCATCACCGGCTGGTACGACAACCTAGTGCATGAAGGCTTCAAGCTCTATCGCGGGTGGTCGCAGCAGGCCCGCTCTGCCGCGGCGAGGAGGCATACGAAACTGCTGGTCGGTCCCTGGAGCCACCAGAACATCGGCTCGGCGGAGCCATTTGGGCCCATCGGTTTCGGCGGCCAAGCGGCCATGGACATCACTGCGGAACACCTGCGCTGGTACGACCGGCGGCTGAAGGGTGTGGAGAACGGGATTGACGACGAGCCACCGATCCGGCTCTTCGTGATGGGCGCGAACGTCTGGCGCCACGAGCACGAGTGGCCACTCGCCCGCACCCAATACACCCGCTACTTCCTGCACAGCCGCGGTGGGGCCAACTCCCTTACCGGCAACGGTGTCATTTCCACTACGCCGCCGGGCGATGAGCCGACCGACGGGTATGTCTACAATCCCGATGACCCGGTCCCGACGGTGGGCGGCCCGATCCTGTTCCTCGACGACAGCGGCCCGTGGGACCGGCGGGCGGTGGAGCGCCGCGACGACGTGCTCGTCTACACGACAGCGCCGCTCGCCGCGCCGGTCGAGGTGACGGGGCCGGTGACGCTCACGCTCTACGCCGCGTCCAGCGCGCCCGATACGGACTTCACGGGGACGCTCGTGGACGTTCACCCGGACGGCAAGGCCATCATCCTCTGCGAGGGGCTGTGCCGCGCCCGCTACCGCGAATCGCTGGAGCAGCCGACGCTCATCCGGCCGGGGCAGGTACACCGGTACGAGATTGACCTTTGGGATACGAGCAACGTCTTCAAGGCCGGGCACTGCATCCGGCTCGAAGTATCCAGCAGCAACTTCCCCCGCTTCGACCGCAACCCCAACACGGGACACCGACCGGGCATGGACGCCGAGTTGGTGCCGGCCACCCAGACCATCTTTCACAACGGCGAGTATCCCTCCCACCTCACCCTCCCCATCATCCCCGGCTAGTTGTCTCACTCCCCGAGCCCCTCCTGACTGGGGTAGGTGCGGGTTAAGCCGTAGGGGCGCAACATGTTGCGCCCGTCCCCTGCGTAGCGGGGGACCATAGGGGAGCCATGCCGACCGGTTTGACGGGAGACAGTGGTACGCCGCATATTTGTATCTATGCATACGGATTCGCACAAGGAGAGCGCTATGCCCCGGCCGGATACCGAGCAGCAACGGCGATTAGAGGCGGCGCTAGAACGCCGCAGACAGGCAGTAGAGCGTTTGGTGAGCCTGGAGGTGGAAGACCCGCCGGACCCTGCGACGCTGTCGCGCGAGCTGGAGGCAGCCCATGAGCCTGGCGGTCTTGATTGACGCCAGCATCCCTCGTCACCAGAGGGCACCCCACACATCACCCTATCTTATCTCCGCTCCCTTGTGCTACATATATTGTTAGCGCCGCTACTCTGTTCGCTGATGCCGCCTTCATGGGGAAAGAAATGGCAATGACAACAAACCGCCTGCCGCCGGGACTGGCTCCCAGCAGTGGCTCGCTCAACTTCACGGAAGATACGGTGCCGGCCGCGTTGCAGCAGGAGCACAGACTCGCCCCCGGCAGGTGGGGCGTGCTGCACGTATTCGAGGGTAGCGTGCGCTTTGTGAACCTCGAAACCGACGATGAGCGCGATGTGTCAGCGCCGGACCTCATCACCATCCCCCCGCAGGTACCGCACAAACTACGTCTCACCGGCCGGTTGCGTTGTCGCGTTGACTTCTTTAGGGAGTTGGATGACGACGCTACCATGCGAACGCCGGGCAGCTTTGCCAATGATGAGGTGTATCGCAGTTTCCAACGATGCGAGGCAACGGGAGATTTCGCGGATACGTTCTATACCGCCTTCCTAAGCTCCTCGCCCGAGATCGCCCCACACTTTGCACAGACAGACTTCGCCAGGCAACGCAAGCTGCTCCGTGATTCGGTGCAGCTGATGGTGGCGCGGGACGTGGCGGACCCGGAGATGCGAGCCTTGGTGAACCAACTTGGCGAAACGCACAGCCGGACCAAGCGCAATATCGCGCCGCGGTTGTATGAGCTGTGGCTGGATAGCATCTGCGAGACGGTGAAGGCGCTGGATTCCGAGTGGACCGCAGGGCTTGAGGCCCACTGGCGCGTGCGAATGCGCGCCGGTATGCAGATCATCATGGCTGCCTATTAGCTATGGACCAGTGGTCAGTGGTCTAGGCACCCATTCCCGCGGGCGCGGGAATCCAGAGCGCCCATGCCGATCGGTTTGACGGGAGATAGTCGTCCGCCGCATATTTATCTCCGTGCGTACTTATCCGCCAACTAGAGATTGCTCCGGCCCTCATGAAATGGAGTGAAGATGACTTCAGTGCTTGGCATAGATGCAGCGTGGACTGACCGCAATCCCAGCGGAGTTGCGCTGGTACGCACCAATCCGAACCAAGGCTGGGAGTGTGTCGCGCTCGCGCCCAGCTACGATGCTTTCGTCGCACTTGCTGAATGTAACCCCGTCCGGTGGGACGAGCGCCCTGCAGGCGGGAAACCAGAACCAGAGCGCCTGTTAGGGGCTGCGGAGCAACTCCTCGGCGGGGAGCGAGTCACAGTCGTCTCGGTTGATATGCCCCTATCAACTGCGCCAATCACTGAGCGGAGGGCAGCCGACAGAGCCATCTCCAGAGAATTCGGGGGGAATGGATGCGGCACACACACTCCGAATGCCACTAGACCGGGAGTGATCTCAGAGGAATTGCGAGAATCGCTTACCAGTCTTGGCTACAGACTTGCCGTCAGCGAACCAGACACCTGTACGGTAATCGAGGTATACCCACACCCAGCGCTACTGTGTCTCTTACAGCGCACATGGAGAGTTCCCTATAAAGTAGATCGGTCGCGGAGATATTGGAGAGGGAAAAGCATAAGCCAACGAGCAGATCGGCTAATCGGGAAATTCAGGTTGATATACAAAGGACTGACCTGTGTGATCCAGGGGATTTGTGATTTCCTACCGGCATCGCCATACGGAGGTAGCCTTGCCTCTTTGAAGCGCTACGAGGACGCTCTGGACGCTTTGGTGTGTGCATGGGTGGGAACACGATACCTCGAGGGTTGCGCTGACCCTTTCGGCGACCAAGACGCCGCAATCTGGGTGCCTAGTAGCAGAGACAAGACTGCTCCGCAAACCTGACCCACACGCCGTATATACGCCGCTCCACAGGGAGACGAGCGCAGCGTGCCGTGGCCCTCTACTCTGTGCGCTCTGTGGCTAACGAGGACCGTCGCGGCAGGTCGGCCAGCCGTTCAGTTGCCCGGCGGAGCGTCTCCAGGCGCTTGGGGAACGAGAAGCGCACGCGCTGACTGCCTGGCCGGCGATGGGTGGGCCGGTCGGCGGGTGGGGGTGGGTAGAAGCTCGTGCCGGGCACGACGGCCAGCCCGCGCTCGCGCACCAGATAGTGGGCCAGGGCGACATCGTTCGCAAAATCGAACCGGCTCATGTCGGCCATGATGTAGTAGGCGCCGGCCGGGGGCTGGCAGCCAAACCCCCCATCCTGCAGGGCGGCCACCAGGTAATCGCGGCGCTGGCGATAGTCGGCCAGATAGGCGCGGTAGTACGAGTCGGGCTGACCGAGCGCGGCGACCGCTGCGGCCTGCAAAGGGGCCGGCGCGCCGACGGTCAGGAAATCGTGGACTTTGCGGATGGCGTCGGTCAGGGGCGGCGGCGCCACCGCATAGCCCACCCGCCAGCCCGTCACGCTGTACGACTTGCCGATCCCACTGATCGTCACCGTGCGCTCGCGCAAGCCGGGCAGCGTTGCCAGGGAAACGTGCTCCCCCTCGTAAACCAGGTGCTCGTAAATCTCGTCGGTGATGGCCAGCGCGTTCCAGCGCTCGCACAACTGCCCGATCAACTCCAACTCGTCGCGGCCGAACACCTTGCCGGTGGGGTTATTGGGCGTGTTGATAACGACCGCGCGGGTGCGCGCGCCAAACGCAGCGGTCAACTCGTCGGGATCAATGTGCCAATCCGGTTCGTGGAGGGTGACAAAGCGGGGGCTGGCCCCGGCGAGCACGGTATCCGGCCAATAGTTCTCGTAGAACGGCTGGAAGATGACCACCTCGTCGCCCGGATTGACCGTCGCCAGGAGCGTTGCGATCATGGCCTCCGTCGCGCCGCAGGTCACGGTGACTTCGCGGTCCGGATCAACGGCCAGCCCCGTCGTGCGAGCCACTTTGTCGGCGACGGCCGCCCGCAACGCCGGTGCGCCCCAGGTCACGCTGTACTGGTTGACATCGCCGCGAATGGCGGCAATGGCGGCTTCCTTGATCTCGTCGGGCGCCGGAAAGTCGGGAAACCCCTGCGCCAGATTGATGCCGTCATCGGGATGGTGGAGGGCGATGAGCCGGGTCATCTCGCGGATGACCGACTCGGTGAAGTGCTGCGTGCGATCAGCGACACTCGGCGTAGCCATAGCTGGGCTGGATTGTAGCGCAACCGACGCGGTGAGGTAGACCTCACCCCCTGGCCCCCTCTCCCCCAAGTGGAGAGGGGGGGTGCGGCGACGGGAGGCCATTTACAGCGCGGCAACGGCCTCGTCAACCATGTCGAAGACGGAACGCCGCGGATTATAGCCCCACGTAGCCCGCGCTTTTGCGGAGCTGTGGTACCAGGCGGCGCGGGCTATCGGCAGGCAGGCTCGCACGTAGTCGAGATCGAGCCTGGCCGCAATGTATTGCACCAGCTCATCGAGGGAGAAGGGGGCTGCGCCGCTGAGGTTGAACGATTCCCCAACGGCAGCAGGCGCGTCCAGCATCTGCATACAGCCCGCTGCGATGTCACGAGCATCCGCCCACTGCCGCACTTCCGGCCGTCCGTCGCGGTCGGCCAGCACGACCAACTGCTCGGTGCCGTTGTCGAGGCCCCGGAGGATTGCCAGCGACTCGGCCTCCTCCGGTCCGAGGCCGGACGCCCGGGACAGGTGCTCGGTGGCGGCGCGCAGGAAGAGCCAGCGGGCAAACGTGCTGGTGGGCGTGACCAGCTCACGCGCATCGGCGGTGGCCCCAAAGCGCAGGATCGTGACCGGAATGGCGTAGCCGCGCCAGAAGGAAAGGCATAGCTCCTCGGCGCTCACCTTGCTGGCGCCATAGACCGTCCCCGGTATCCGCGGATGTGCTTCGTCAATGGGCAGGTAGCACGCGCCGTGCGTGCCGCCGCGGAAGTACACCGCGTCGCTGCTGGCATAGACAAATCGCCGCAGGCCCGGCGCCTGATCGCGCACCGCCATTAGGAGGTTGAAGGTGCCCCGCACGTTGTACTCGAAGAACTCCTCGTCCGTGTTCCCGCGCGAGGTCAGCGCCCCGCCGAGGTGATACACTGCCGTGACACCGCGCACCGCCGACGATACCGCTTCCGGAGACTCCAACCGCCCAGCCACCTGCTCGACGCCGAGACCGTCAAGCGCCGCGGCGCGCGGATCACCGGGCACAACGAGGGCACGCACGGTATGCCCGGCCCGGACCAATGCGCGTGTCAGATGGGAGCCGATGCGACCGGTAGCGCCTGTGACGAGAACCAGCATCAGGAGACGGCTCGTTTCACTAGGATGTCAGCGATAAACCATGTTCGGCTTACCTAGCGCGGGCTGGCTAGTGGCACCTATGGCTTGTCATCGAGCGGTAAGGCCACCGTTTCGACGTGTCGCAGGTCCAGCTTCCGAGAGGCGTGCTCAATATCAATTCCGACCACGTCGCCAGCCGCATCGAAGTCAATCACGAGGTTATCGGCAACCTCGTGGGAATCGGCACTTGGCCGCTTATTCAGTTCGATATACAGCGAGTCGGTCTCAGGGTAGTAGTGGAGCTTCATCGAGTCTACTCTATGTTCTCCGTGCGCTCGGTGGCAAGTCCGGGCTGCTACGGCCGTGACGCGAGGCCGGAGATCAGCGTATCCAGGTGCATGACGAACTCCAGGGTCACTTCGATGTGCGACCCTAGTGTCTTATAGCGCGGCCAGTACCAGTGTCCTTCCGGTTGCTGGGTCCGCACGTACCAGTCGCCCATGCGGTAGGTCCAGTCCAGGTACGCCGCTTCGCCGGTAATCTGGTAGAGCAGCGCGCTTCCCCAGCTACTCTTGCACACCTGGGCATACTTGAACTGGTGCTCGGTCGCACTCATCGAGAACGCCTGGTACCGGCGGGCAAGAGCGAGGTACTCCTCGCGCGGCTCGACCAAGTAGAGCCGGCACAGAAAGCCGGCCGCAATACCGCCAATGGTCCAGCGTTGTGGCCGGTCCACCTGGTTCTCCACGAGGTAGGCCGTCCGCCGCTCGGCGGGGAACTCGCGGATGGGAGCTTGCTCGGCGCGCGACCAGGCGTAGTAAAAACGGTCGGGCAGCTCCTCCTGCGCTTCATACAGGGCGTGCAGATACCGGTACACGCCCCGCGCCGGTTCGAGGGCGCCGGTCTGGAGGCAGGCAAACCCCGGCCCGCACGTATAGGGCAGGTCCATGTAGTCGCTCTTGCTGCCGTCGGCGAGGCGGTCGTTGGCAAAGCCGCCCGAACGCGGATCGCGCCAGGAGAGGAGATCGGGCAGCAGCCCATAGCTCAGATCGTATTGCAGGGCCAGGTGCGCGCCGACGATCAACGCGGAATTGCGGTAGGCATACGCATCGTCGAAGAGACGATACGGTCCCTCGATCCGGCCATCGGCGGTGAGCATGTGGCGCCTGATCCAGCCGCAGACGGCACTGGCCGCGGCCATCTCACCGGTCACGGCGAAGGTCCACGGTGCGCGGTAAAAGTGATAGCCCTGCTCTGGCTCTCCGAGCGATCCGTCGCTATGGAGCTGTCGGAGCAGCCACGCGACGCCTCGGCGTTGGGCGGCGCGGTAGGCTTGGAGCTTTTCCTGCTTCACCGGAGCCGCTGACTGCTCGTCTGCCATCACATCGGCTCCCGTCGGCTTGCGCCTAGCCCCCCTATGGTCCCCCCGCTGCGGCGGGGGGACGGGCGCAGCGTTACTGCTACTTGGTATCAGAAGGTCAGCACCCGGCGCGGGTTCTCTACCAGGATTGTCCTGACCTCGGCCTCGCTCAGGCCCTCGGCGTGCAGCAGGGGAACAAACTCGCGTAGCAAGTAATCGTAGCCATGCCCGCCGTGCCAGTGCAACAGCGTGGTCCGGCAAATGTCCATCGAGATCAACAGCCGGTCGAGGTGCCCGGCCCGGACCAAGTTGGCAACGGTGCGGACGCGCTGGTGCTCCTGCTGCATGCCGGCGCTGGACGGCCAGCCGACGTGATCTACCTGCACGTAGACGCCGGTCGAAGCGATGGCTTGCTCCAGGCGAATATCGCGCCGCTCCCCCACGTGTCCGACGATGATCCGGTCGGACGGCACGCCCTCCTCGTGCAGCAGCGCCACCTGCTCCAATGCCAACTCGCCAAAGTGGGTGGTGTGGGTCGTGATGGCCGCCCCGGTCGCCCGCTGCGCCCGCGCCCCGGCCCGAAACACACGCTCCTCGGCCGGCGTGATGTGGAAGCGCTCCGTGCCTAGCTCGCCGATAATCCCCGGCTTGACCCCGGTGTCGTCGGCGCCGTCGGCAAACTCGCGAACGATCCGGTCAGCGAGCTGATTGGTGCTCAACTCGTAGATTTCGCGAGGATAAACCCGCTCGCGGTACCAGCCCGCACCCATGATGATATGCAGGCCGGTGGCTTCAGCGAGCCGCCGCATACCCGCGGGGTTGCGACCGGCCCCGCCCGTCGTCACGTCCACCACGGCGTTGCCGCCGGCCTCGCGGTACCGCGCCAGCTCCTCCGCTTGCAGCTCCTCGTCGTCGAGGATGCCGGTATAGGCAGTGCCGCCACCGGCAGCCCAGAGATCGCAGAGGGTGTGCTCATGCATCAGGGTGACGCCGAGTGCCTCCGGGTCAATGGGTCCGGTGACGGTCTGAATGGGCATCGTTCTTACCTCTCACACCGGCTGTGCAACTGCTCGTTGCGGCCTCAATAGCACCGGCGCTGCGGCCGCAATTGCCGGCTGAAACTCGGCTAATACGCCGCGCAACTCGCTGGCCAGCAGGTCAATCTCCGCCGCGCCCATCACCGTCGAGACGGCCAGTATCCCGGTGGCCTTGATGCCGCGATTAAGCAGCGCCAGGTAGATCAGCCGCTGTATCTCTTTAGCGCCGGCTGCGGCGGTTGGGTCGGCGGCTGGCTGCCGGGGCAGATCGAGCGAGACCAGCGAGGCGATAGCGTTCACCTCGAACGCCAGTCCGCAGTCGGCGACCACGGCGGCGAGTTGATCGCGGAGGTAGGCACCGAGGGCGGAGAGGTGGGCAAAGGCGTCGGGCGTGAGTAGCTCCAGGGAGACCAACCCGGCCGCCATCGTGAGCGGATTGCCGTTGAAGGTGCCAGCGTGCGGGACCAGCGGTGGATCGCCAGTGGCAAAAAGCTCCATGATGTCGGCCCGGCCGCCGAACGCACCCACCGGCAAGCCGCCACCGACGATCTTGCCCATCGCCGTGAGGTCCGGCACGACGCCATAGTAGTCCTGAGCGCCGCCGCGAGCGATACGCAGCGTAATCACCTCGTCGAAGATCAGCAGCACGTCGTTGTCGCGCGTCACCTCGCGCAGGCACGCGAGATACCCCGGCGAGGGCACGTGCAACCCAGCCCGAGTCACGATCGGATTGACCAGCACGGCCGCGAGTTCGTGCCGATGCTGCGTAACGAGCCGGCGGGCAGCATCGCAGTCGTCGAAAGGGATCGTGTGTACGTTCTCGGCCATGCTGCGCGGCACGCCACGGGAAGTCGGCGCCGGTCGCGCTGTGGGCGCGGTGCCGTTCGCGCTATCCGCTGGGCCGTCGAACTCGACGCCCTCGTAGCTCCCATGATAGGCGCTATCCATTTTGACGATCCGGTCGCGGCCCGTGAACGCTCGCGCGGCCTTGATCGCGTTCATGTTGGCCTCGGTGCCGGAGTTGCAGAAACGCACGCGCTCTAGGGACGGCACCCGCTCGCACAGCAGCCGGGCCAGCCGCGCCTGCGACTCGTGCGGGGCGTGCCAGCCGGTGCCACGGGCGGCCTGCTCCCGGATAGCACTGACCAGCGCGGGGTGGGCGTGGCCGTGGATGAGGGAGGTGGCATTGTTCGTGAAGTCGAGCAGCCGGTTGCCATCCACGTCATAGAGGTAGTTGCCCGCTCCACGCTCCATGTAGGTCGGATAGGGAGCAAACGCCGTGCCGGTGCGCGTCTCACCGCCGGGCAGCCAGGCTTGGGCGCGCTCGTGCAGCTCACGCGACCGCGGCGTGCGGCGGCGGTATTCGTTCTCGATGCGCTGGCGCAGCTCGTCCAAGGCCGTCATGGTCTCTCTCCTGCCGTCATTCCCGCATCACCCATCCGTCATTCCCGCGAAAGCGGGAATCTATCCTCCCCGCCACTGGATTGCGGCTTCCGCCGCAATGACGGCCGCACGCCCTAGCGAAAGCCGGCGGCGTAGAGCTGGCGAGCGCGTTGCACAAGCTCGGGGGTCAGGGCGGACGGGCTACACGCGGCGGCGTTGGCGGCCAGCTCTTCCGATCCCATGATCCCCGTGACCATCGAGCCGACCGCCTCGAACGACAGCACAAACTGCATCGCCGCGGCCGCCAGGGAGGGCGCCGCCCCGTCGCCGACGAGGAAGCTCAAAGCGTCGGCCTTCCGCACGATGTCTTGCAGCCGCTCCGCGGGGGTGGCCCGCCGGCGGTCGTGCTGCTTGAACGGCTCGCGGCCGGCCCGCGCCGCGGCCACGACCGAGTCGAGGAGATAGCCGCCGCCGAAGGGCGAGCGCGGCAGGAGGCCCGTGCCGTGCTGCTCGGCCAGCGGAAACAGCACGTCGAGGGGACTCTGATCGAGCAGGCTGAACGGGAACTCGACGACCTCCACGCCCTGCTCGCGGATGGCCGTCGCGGCGCCGCTCGCGCTGTGCGAGACGCCCCACGAGCGGATTTTCCCGGCCTGTTGTAGCTCGCGCAGCGCCGCGAACGGCTCCGGCTGCTCCAGGACGTGCTCCGGCGTGTCGTGGAGCAGGTACACGTCAATGTAGTCGGTGTGGAGCCGCCGCAAGCTCATCTCACAGGCTATTTTCAGGTAGTCGGGGGAGTGATTCTGGTATTGCCAGTGCAGCACCGTCTGGGCACCGTCAATGCCGGGGATGTAGCCGGCCTTGGTGATATAGATCACGTCGTGCCGGTGCCGATCAAAGGCCGCTCCGAGCAAGACCTCCGAGCGACCGTTGCCGTAGGCGTCCGAGCAGTCGTAGGTCGTAATCCCCAGGTCGAGCGCCTGGCGCAATAAGGTCACGGCATCCTCGGCGGCGATAGGTCCCCAAGAGAGGCCGCCGATCTCCCAAGTCCCAAAACACAGCGCCGAGACCGGCAAACCGGTCCTGCCCAGCGTGCGCGTTTCCATCATTCGTCTCCTTTACGTCATCCGCTCGGCGGAACGAACGGGGTCCGGTGCTCAGGATACCTATTCCGGGCCAGATAGGAACAGGCGCGTCCAACCCGGCCACCCGTCATTGCGGCGTAGGCCGCAATCCAGCCTCCAACTTCTCGTCACTCCCGCGTACCCAATCAGGAATACCCTACGGAATTTGCCGGCCGGGATGCAGATAAATACACTTGTGCTGCTTGGCGCGCGACACGACTGCCGCGCTGGGCGCCGTTCGTGCTACTGGGGGCAACGCGGAGGGCTAGATGACGAACGAGCAGATCGAACAGGCCGTGCGTGAGGTCGTCGAGCAGGATGCCAGCCCGCGCAAAGTACAGGCGCTGATGCGGGCAGTGGAACGGTTCGGGCCGGAGTGGTTGGAGACCTACCAACAACGCCAGCAGAGGCAGCCGACCGCCGTCCGGCAACGCACGACCCGGCAGCGCAGTACTCTGGACTGGGCCGATGTGGAAGCCTGGGTGAAGCGCCAGCCACAAACATCCGAGAACTGGGTAGTTGGCGGCTACTACACTACCTGCCCCGTGCCCACGCATAAGACGGACGACCTCATCAGCGTCTGGTCGGGCAAGGATGGTGGCCTTGGCCTGAAGTGCTGGGGTAGCTGCACGTACCCCGCCATCCACGAGGCGCTCGCCGACGCCATCAAGACCGGTACCCCGTCCGTCACCGAGCCGCCGGCTACAGTCGAAGCCCGCATTAGGGAACTCACGGAAGCGTTGGATGCCACCAAAGCCGACCGCGATCAGGAACGCGCTGCTCGCGAGGAACTCACGGCTGAGAAAGCTGACTTGACGAAACAACTGACTGCTACCAAAGCCGATGCCCAACGTCATCGGGACAGACGAGTGGAACTCGGAGGAGTGAATTCCGGCCTAGAGTATCAACTGACTACTACCAAAGCCCAACGTGATCGGGAACGCGCAGCTCGTATTGCTGCCGAGGACCGTCTTCGGCAACTCGAAGCAGAGCAAGTCAGCCCAGGGCAGCGGCCAATTGCCGCCAAGGCCGAGCAGGAGCAGGAACGTACCGCGCGCGTTGCCGCCGAGGGACAGGCAAGACAAGAGGCGCAGCGGCGCGCTGATATGGAGAAACAACTGGCTACTACCAAAGCCGCACTCGATCGGGAGCGCGCGGTTCGCAATGCTGCTGAGTCCCGTGCTCAGGAACTCCAAGGTGAGAAATCCAGGCTAGTGAACAGTCTGTCTGCTGTCACTGATCGGCGTGACCAGTTTAAGAGAGAACGTGACTCTGCCAAAGGCAAGTTGTCACGACGTGAGAAGAAGATTTCTGATCTTCAGGATGAGAATTCACGCCTAAAGAAAACTCGGTCCGCTGCGCGGTTCCGCGGGTTTGATGAACTTGCCGCTGCCATTGCTTCCACCAAGACCGAACCCGATCAGGACGGAAATGGCCGGCTGTCCAACGCCTGGCGCTTGTTCAATAAGGATGAGCCTACATATGCCTTCGTTGAGGGTGTGCGTGTCTTGGAGAATGACTTGCGACACCTCCTGCGACCTAAAAATCGGGAGGAATCAGAACTAAGCATCATGCTGATGAATGCATGTCAGTTGGAATTAATCAGCCAAGAACAGCGGGATCGACTGCACAGCATGCGTAGGGATAGGAACTCCATCCTTCACGAAAGTCACCAGTTGACAGAGCCGCAAACGCGCAGTGACCTAGCTTACCTGAAGCGGGTCATAGGCCTGCTCAGACCAGTCGGAGCCGGCAGCCAGGACGGTAGGGGCACCATTCATAGCGCCGGCCGCCCGCGGATCGGGGGAATTATAGGCTAACAGGGGAATGGATCGCGGCTTGTACCGGATGTGGATAGTACGTTAGGATGGAGCAGCCGGTCGGGTAGTGCGCGTCATTCGCACTGGCCAAGGGGGGATTATGTTCAAGACGCTGCTCCGTCGTATCGTTGAAGTGGTCCAAGGGGCTGTCGCAAACGAGCAAGAGCGAACTGATCTTTCTGTCCGCATTCCTGCGGGCTATCTGGTGGCCTGTCGGCGTGCCCATGGGCAACGCAAGCGGCATACTCCTAAGCGCCGGCGTCAGCGTAGAGATAAAGCGGAAAATGCTGAATCAAAGAGGCGCCTAGCTGAGATGGGATCTGAAAAGGCCAAAACACTCGATCAACATGACAAAGAGATAAAGTGCCTTAAGGGAGATTTGGACGCCGCCAAAGCCGAACGCGATCAGGAGCACGATGCCCGCAAGGCTGCTGAGACCCTCGTTCAGAAACTCCAGACAGAGAAGTCCAGGCTAGCGAAAAATCTGGCTGACGTGTCCAAGGAACTCGAAAGAAAAACAAAGTTTCCGCACCTTGAATTCGGGCCGGACGCGGTCCGTGACTATGATAATCTGCATGATGATGTCTTGCCGATGGTTGAGAAAAGGTTGGATTTGCTCGATCGATCTGCCATGGCATGGCGCGTTTACGCGCGTAAGGGTGGCGTTAAGCCTGGATGGGAGTGTCGTGTGAGAGATGAGAGCGATACAGTGAAGCGTACTCCAAAGTTCCGTGAACAACGTCGGTTCAAGTCTCTTCACGACTGCGAGAGATATTTCTTCTGGCATACTAACTGTGGCGAACTGGATGGGAGAAAGGGACGCATTCACTTCTATTTCGACGAAAGATCACAGTCGAAAGAGGTCGAAATCGGCTATATTGGCGGACATTTGGAGCTACCCACAGCGTAGCGGTCACTAGCTTTCTACCCGGAGCCAGGTTCGGGCCATTGCACCGGGTAAGCCGACGCATACGTCCTCCCATAGCCCGCGCTCCCCCAGCCTCCGCCGCACTCCCCTCTCCCACATGGTGGAGAGGGGCCGGGGGTGAGGACCGCCGGCCCTTACCCCTGCGCCTCCGACTCCCGGCGGAGGAGGTGCTTCTGGATTTTGCCGACGGAGGTGCGGGGGAACTCGCTCCGAAACTCCACGAATTCGGGCACGCGGAACTTGGAGAGCCGCTCGGCGCAAAAGGCGATGATCTCATCGGCCGTGGTGGTTCGGCCCTCTCTCAGAATGATGCACGCCTTGATCGCCTCGTCGCGCATGGGGTCCGGCACGCCGATTACCGCCACGTCCGCGACCGCCGGGTGCTGGTTGATGACGGCTTCCACTTCGCCGGCGGCGATATTCTCGCCGGCGCGCTTAATCATGTCCTTGGCGCGGTCCACGAACCGGAAATAGCCCTCCTCGTTCACGGCAACGACATCGCCCGTATGCAGCCACCCGTCGCGGATCGTCTCCGCCGTCGTCTCGGGGTTCTTGAAGTAGCCCTTGGTGATCGTCACGCCAGGAATGCCCTTCACCAGCAACTCCCCCGGTGTGTCCACAGGCACGTCGCGCCCCTGCTCATCCACGACGCGGCACTCGTAGCCCAAGGTCACGCGGCCGATGCTCATGTTGTCCCTGGTGTCGTCTAGCGGATTGGTCAGAGGCTGGCCCATCGTCTCCGTCATGCCGTAGATCTGGAGCAGCGGCGCTTCATAGCGCTCTTCCCATTCCGCCAGCTGCGCTTCCGTGATGTTCTGGGCGAAGAACACCATCCGAAAGCGGTTGTCCCGGTCGGTCGGGGCCGGTGGCTGGGCCAAGATCATCCGCATGGGGGCGGCAAAGAGACTGGTGATCGTGACGCCGTAGCGAGCAGCCTGCACCATGAACCGGGAGGCGCTGAACCGGGGCATGAGCGCCACGCTGCCGCCCACGTTGAGCGAGGTCATAAACGAGTAATATTGGGCGTTGGCGTGGAAGAGCGGTAACGTGATGAAATGGCGGTCCTCGGGACCGAGGCGGGTGAGCTTGGAGACCACCTCGCTCAGGTAGACGTAGTTGGCGTGCGTGACGAGCACACCCTTCGGAAGGCTGGTGGTGCCGGACGTGTACAGAATAGCCGCCTCGTCCAGGGGGGCCACCGGGATGGGAGCCAGCCGGTCGGAGCGGCCGGCTACAAACTGATCGAAAGGCAGCACGCCGGGGGCGGACTCGGTCGCGCCAGTCAGGATAATCTGTCCGATGGTCGGACATCGCTCGCGGAGCGCGACGACGGTCGGCAGGAGATCGGGTTGGGTCACGGATACTTTGCTCTCCGAGTGCTGGACCGGATAGGTCAGCTCGTCGAGCGGCGAGAGCGGGTTGGTCGGCACCATCACGGCGCCGATCTTGGCGATGGCGAACCAGAAGAAGAGAAACTCCGGGCAGTTGGTGAGGTGCAGGTTGACCCGGTCGCCTTTGGTCACGCCAAGATCGAGCAGGCCGTTGGCGGTCCGGTTGACGATCCGGTCGAATTGCCGATAGGTATAGCGATGACTCTGCTCCTGATGATCCTCGAAGATCAAGAACGTCTTGTCCGGTTGTGTTCGCGCATGGTGCTCGAGGACCTTCCGCAGTGTACGCTGCCCAACGATGGTCATGGACATGGCGTGCTCCTTCAAGCGGCGGGGATGACCGGCTCTACACTCATACCATCATGAGCATAGGTGCGCCAAACGGCCCCCCTATGGTCCCCCCGCTGCGGC
>JAJDZR010000087.1 GCA_022824545.1 Chloroflexota bacterium | reverse complement strand
CTGTGTGGATGGAATGGGTTAACGGCATTGATCGCTAGTGCTATCCGATCAGCCCGCGGCTGTCATCACCCCGGCGGCCGGCTGGCACCACGCACTTCGCCGCAGAAGCCCGGCGTGGGGAAGAGCTTGTGCGGGTTTAGCCGCTCGTCGGGATCGAAGGCCAGCTTCACGCGGGCTTGGGTACGCAGGTCGGTTCCGGTCAGTGCCCACGACATGTAGGCTTGCTTCTCCGTCCCAATCCCATGCTCGCCCGACAGCACGCCGCCAAGCGCCAAGCAGGCCCGCAGAATCGCCTCACCGGCCGCTGCCGCCCGCTCTGCCTCCGCCGGACGACGGGCATCGAACAGCACGTTCGGGTGGACGTTGCCATCGCCGGCGTGCAGATACGTGGCGATGGGCACCCCGAACTCGGCGGCAACGGCCTCGATCCGCGCCATCAGCGCCGGGACCTTCGACCGCGGCACCACGCCGTCGTGGACGTAGCAGTTGGGCGCGAGCGTGCCGAGTGCGCCGCGCGCCGACTTCCGTGCCTTCCACAGCGCGTTCCGGTCCGCTGCGGCGAACGCTATTCGCAGGTCACGGGCGCCGTGTGCCCGGCAGATGGCTTGCACCGTGGCCAACGGCCCTTCCTTGTCGTCCAGCTCCTCGCGCAGCCCTTCACACTCGATCAGCAGGACCGCGCCGGCATCCTCCAGCAGGCCGGCTGCGACGGCGCGGGTCGTCATGCCGTCCATCATCTCCAGCGCCACCGGCACGATCCCCTGCCCGATGATCGCTGAGACGGCCTCCGAGGCCGGCACCACGCCGTCGAATGCAGCGAGCACGGTCGCCACACCCTCGGCGCGCACGAGCAGGCGGACGGTGATCTCGGTGACGATGGCTAAGGTGCCTTCGGAGCCGACCAGTAGTCCCATCAGATCGTAGCCGGGACGGTCGGGCGCGGGGCCACCGACGCGCACGACCTGACCACTGGGAATCAGCACCGCTTCCAGGGCCAGCACGTGGTTGGTGGTCACGCCGTGGGCGAGGCAATGGGCGCCGCCGGCGTTCTCCGCCACGTTGCCACCAATCGTGCAGGCCGGCTGGCTGGAGGGATCGGGAGCATAGTACAGCCCGTGCGGCGCTACCCGGTTCGTCAGCTCGGCGTTGACCACCCCCGGCTCGACCACCGCGATCCGGTTAGCCAGGTCCACCCGCTGGATGCGGTTGAGGCGCGTGGTGGTCAGCACTACCCCACCCTCGACGGCTACCGCGCCCCCCGACAGCCCGGTGCCGGCGCCGCGTGGCACGATGGGGAGTCCCTGCTCGTGCGCGGTACGCACGACCGCTGCGACCTCGGCGGTGCTCCGCGGCAGCACGACGACCGTCGGAGTACCGCGATCCTGCGAGGCGTCGCTTTCGTAGGTGGCGAGCGCGGCGCCGCTCGTGATGACGCCGTCAGCGCCGACGATGGCGCACAGGCGCTCGATCAACAGCTTCATCTCACACCATCACTCCCGGCTGCCCTACTCTCGCCGCCGGGTGCCGTCCACGTGCCTCTGCTCCCCGATCTCAACGGAGCAGGAGACGCACGCTGACAATAGCAAGACCAACGGCGCCACCGCGCACAATCCAGCCACCGCGTAGCCGCTGGGAGACGAACGCACCCGTTTGGCCGCCAGCGATCAAGCCCACCGCCATTGGCAAGGCAAACTCCCACCGCACGTGTCCCAAGACCGCATGGGAGACCGAGCCGCCCAAGGCGGTAATCATGAGGATGAAGAAGGCCGTCGAGGTGGCAATGTGGACTGGGAAGCGGAGCACTTGCACTAGGATCGGGACGAAAATCAGCCCCCCGCCGATGCCGAAGACGGCCGAGATAAAGCCGATGACCGGACTCACCGCCAGGCCGATGCGCCCGTCGTACCGATAGACGTAGGTCTCATCTTGCGCCTCGACACGGCGGGGGATGTGCCCCCAGCCGAGATGCTGCCAGAGCGTGAGCTGCGGCGTTGTCGTGGCCGACTCATCCGTTTCCGCTGCCTCGCCCTCTTTCATCCGGCGCTCAGGGTTGAACATCAGATACGCGGCGATACTCAAGAGCAGGAGCGCAAAGGCGATACTGAACACCTGGCTCTGCAACAGATCGGAGACTACGGCACCCAGCCAGGCACCTGGTAGCGTGGCAATCGCAAAGGGGATGGCGGCGCGATAGTCAATGCGCCGCTGCCGCGCATAGGCGATGTTGCCGGAGATCGCCGCAAAGACCATCACGGTCAGCGACAGGGCCGAGGCTTCTTGCGAGGTCAGGCCAAAGAAGAGGAACAAGGCCGGGACCATAAGGAAGCCGCCGCCGGCGCCGATGATGGTGCCGTAGGTGCCGGCAAACCAGCCCAAGAAGATCAGCGCAACGGCCAGGATCACAGGGTTGGACAACCAGTCAGGCACAGTTCCTCCCTCGCGGCGCTGCTGCCGCCCGGCGCGCGTCATTCGATGACGACAGCCGGCACAATCCTACCTATTTCCGCCCGATGGTGGCGCCAGCCGGCGCGGCGTCCGCTCCGCTCCTGTACCCTTGACGGCGGCCCGCAATGCACCGTGCCTGGTCTCGGTGCCGACTCTAGTGAGTGTTCCGGCCAGCGCCGCTATAATCCAGGCAATGCCCCACCATTGAGAGGAGACTATCCATGGCCCAGCAGACCGCCCGCCGCCATTCCCAGTCCGCGTCGTCGGAGTCTACCGCCGGTCAGCGCCCCGTGCCGACGCTGCTCCCTACGTCCGTCGTCGGCAGCTACGCCTTGCCGAGTTGGTTTTGGACGGCGCTCAAGGCAATCGAGCAGGGAGACTACGGCCAAACCGACGCGCGTGAGACGTTTGACGATGCGGTTGGCCTGGCGATCCGCGACCAGGAGCGCGCGGGTATTGACATCATCACCGACGGGGAGATGCGCCGGTGGTACTTCGTCCAGGGCTTCTATAGCCACTTCTCCGGCTTGGAGTCGCGCGAGCCGCTGCGGAAGGTCGGCATTGACGGCTACGACAGCCCGCCGCGTTACCGCCCGGTCGAGCGCATCACGGTTCCGAACGGCCTGGGCATTGTCGAGGAGTTCGCGCACTCGCGGCAGCAGACCGAGCACGCGCTGAAGATGACCTGCCCCGGTCCGCTGACGTTGACGATCCACGTCCAGACGCGCCGCGGCGACGTGTACGACGGCGACCGCCTGGCGCTGGCCTACGACGTGGCCGGCGCGATCAACCGCGAGCTACACGCCTTGGCCGACGCTGGCGCGACCTTTATCCAGTTGGATGAGCCATCGTATTCGATTATCCCCGGCGAGGCGCAGGAGTGGGTAGAGCTATACAACACGGCCGTCAAGGGCGTGCGCGAAAAGGGTGTCACGCTGGGGCTGCACGTCTGTTTCGGCAACCTCGGCAGCCGACCGCGGGGCAAGCGGACCTATCGCTGGATGTTCCCCGACCTGCTCGACACCGACTGCGACGAAATCGTCCTGGAGTTCGCCAACCGCGAGATGCGGGAGGTGGACCTGCTGGGCGAGATTGCCCAGGATCGCGCGACCGGCGTCGGCCTCGTGGACGTGAAGTCGTTCTACGTCGAGACGCCGGAGGACGTAGCGGAGCGGATACGGGAGGCGCTTCAATACTGCCCGCCGGAGAAAATGACGGTCGTTCCCGATTGCGGGTTCTTCCAGCTTCCCCGCTGGCTGGCCTTCCAGAAGCTCCAGCGACTGGTGCAGGGCGTCGAGATCGTCCGTCAGGAGTTGACCGGGGAGTGAGGCGTGGGGGAGTGGGTTCCCGCTGACGTGGGGATGACGGAGGGACGGGTTTTGGCCCCCCTATGGTCCCCCCGCTCCGCAGGGGGACGTGGATTGCCGCCTGGGCGGAGGAAAAACGGTTCTGCAACGGTCCCGCGGTGGGACGGGAGGTCGGAGAGGGCCGCGTCAGGAAGGAGGTGAGTATGGCGACGACGATGACCAAGCTGCTCACGGCCGATGACCTGCTGCGGCTGGATAGCGAGGGCGTGCGCGGCGAGTTGATCCGGGGGGTGCTACACGAGACCATGCCAGCAGGATACGCACACGGCAAGATTGCAATGAAGCTCGGCTTTTTCTTCAACGCCTTCATCATCCCCCGGAAACTGGGGAGCGTGACCGGCTCGGACTCGGGAGTCTGGCTGGAGCGGGACCCGGATACCGTGCGCGAGCCGGACATTGCCTACTTCTCCGCGGCGAAAATCCCGCTGGACGCCCTAGACACCGGCTATGCCGAGGTACCTCCCGACTTGGTCGTGGAGATCGCCTCACCCAGCGATACCCGGCGCGAGGTCCACGACAAGGCGCTGATGTGGCTGAGTTACGGCGTGGACCTGGTGTGGGTGGTGCAGCCGGATACCCGCACCGTAGACGTGTATCGGCCGGACCGCGCGGTCGTGACGCTCACCGAACAGAACACGCTCGACGGCCACGACGTACTGCCCGGCTTCACCTGTACGGTCAGCGAGGTCTTCGATACGTAGCGCATTGGTCGTGGTCTCCTCTCCCACCCTGCCCCTACACAGCTAGGAAAAAGAGGCCGGACACCTGACAGTCGAAAGCACCTCGCGGGTCGAGAGCGAGCCAAGTGAAGGGCAATTGCATGGGTAGCGTGACGTTTGACCGGCTCTCCGTTGGGCAGACCGTGCGGGATGCCACGACCATTACGGAGACGCATCTGGTCCTCGCGGCCGGCGTCTTCAAGGACTTCAACCCGGTACACGCGGACGAATCGTTCGCGGCGGCCAGCCGATTTGGGACGCGCGTAGTCCACGGGATGCTCACCGCCGGCATGATGATCGGCGTGCTCGGCAGCTACCTGGGCGCCGGGGCGCTGGCCTTGGTCGAGCAGCAGCTCCGCTTTGTCGGCGCCGTCCATCCCGGCGACACTGTAGCGACCGAGTGGACGGTCGAGTCGCTGGAGCCGAAGCCGCGCCTGCGCGAGGGAGGCGGGCTGGTGGAGTTTCGCGGGACCTGCCGCACGGTCGGCGGTCAGGCAGTGATCGAGGGCACGTGTAAGTTCCTCGTGCGCGGCGCAGAGCCGGACCAGGCTGATGGCTGACCGCTGATCGCCGAAAGCTGAAAAACCATGCTGCTGCTCGGTGACATCCTCCGCAAGCAAGCCCACCCCCGACTGTTCGGGCGCAAGACCGCGCTCATCTGGGGCGATGAGACGTGGACCTACGCCGCGCTCAATGGCCAGGTCAACCGGCTCGCTAACGGGCTGACGGCGCTGGGCGTGGCGAAGGGCGATCGGGTCGCGGTGCTGGGCCGCAACTGTGTGGAGTACGTCGTCAGCTACTTTGCGCTGGCCAAGCTGGGCGCCATCATGGTGCCGGTCAACTTCTGGTATCGCGCCGGCGAAGTCCGCTACACCCTCGACCAATCCGGCAGCACGTGGCTCCTCGTCGGCGCGCAGTTCAGCGCTGTCGCAGCCGCGGCGGCGGACATGCTCGCAGTGACCGCCCTGCGCGCCGTTGTCCGGTGGGGTCAGGCGGACGAGCCGGCCGAGTGGATCGGCTCCACCGAGACTCGGCAGGTTAGCTATCACGAGCTGCTCGCCGGAGCAGCGGACTCCGAGCCAAACGTAGACCTCTCCCCAGACGATCCGCACATCATCCTCTACACCAGCGGGACGACCGGCTTCCCCAAGGGTGCGCTCTTCTCGCACCGTGCCCACTATCTGCACGCCATGGCGTGGGTGATCCGCACCCGCACCGTCGAGGAGGATGTCGGTCAGTTGGTCTATCCGCTCTTCCACACCGGCGGCCCCGACTGCGTCCTCCTGCCGCATTTCCTCGTCGGCGCGACGGTGCTCCTGCTCGACGGCGCCGATCCCGCGGAGATGCTCGACACCGCCGCCCGCTGGCGAGCAACCAGCCTCTTCTGCGTCCCGACCGTGTGGCGGCGCGTGCTCGGCCAAATGCGGCGCCGTACTTATGACGTGGGCAGCGTCCGCCGGTGTCTCGGCTCGTCCGATACGTTCACACCGGACCTCCTGGACGAGATTCTCGGCCGCTTCCCGGCCGATGTCTACGTCACGTATGGCCTAACCGAAGCCGGCTGCATCCTGACGTTCTCTCGCCTCACCCGAGACGACCGCTCGCGTATTGGCACCGTCGGCAAACCGCACCCGTTGGTGGAAGTCCGGCTCGTCGACTCCGCCGACCAGGACGTGCCCCCTGGCGAGGTCGGCGAGGTGACCGCCCGCGGCCCAACCCTGATGGACAGCTACTGGCAGTTGCCGGACAAGACGGCCGAGGCGATGCGTGGCGGCTGGCTGCACAGCGGCGACTCGGCCCGCGCCGACGACGAGGGTTTTCTCTATATCGCCGGCCGGCTCAAGGACCTGATTATCAGCGGCGGCGAGAACATCTACCCGATCGAGATCGAACGCCTGCTGCGCCAGCATCCCGGCGTGCGCGAGGTGGCGATTGTCGGCGTGCCGGATTGCGAGTGGAGCGAGTCGGTATTGGCGGCGGTGGTGCCGACTGCGGAGTGGCTCCCGCACTGCAACGGCGAGCCGGCCGGCGCCGCCGATGAGCTGAAGGCGTTCGTGCGCCGCCAGGTAGCCGGCTTCAAGACGCCGCGGTACGTGGAGTTCGTGGAGGCGCTGCCGGTGACAACGGCTACGAACAAGGTGCAGAAGGCGGTCTTGCGCGAACGCTACGGCGAACGCTGCCTGGCGATGAGCCGCAAGCGGGCGGACCAGCAGTAACGTCGGTCGGCCAAGCTGCCGCGTCGCAGCGGGGGACTGCGACGAGATGATGCGGATCGGGCGGGCGCTGGAAGTAAGACGACTTCCGGTATCAGGCCGGGAGCTGGGACCGTCCCAGGCGAGGTCGGTTCAGTTGGGAGGGTAGCCGCAATGTCGGAACCGTACAGAATGAAGGTGGACAAGGACCGGATCATCGGCAAGATCAATCCGCAGATCTACGGCTATCTAGCGGAGCACATGGGCCGGTTGATCTATGGCGGTATCTATGACGAGGACTCTCCCCTCTCCGACGACCGAGGATTCCGCAAGGATGTCCTCGCGGCGCTGCGGAGGACCCGGTGTGCCAACCTGCGCTGGCCTGGCGGCAATTTCACCTCCTTTTACCACTGGGAAGACGGCGTCGGTCCGAAAGTAGATCGGCCCGTGCGCTATGACCTCGCCTGGAGGGTCGAGGAGAGTAACCGGTTTGGCACCGATGAGTTCGTCCAATTCTGCCGCGCCGCGGGAGCGGAGCCTTACATCTGCGTCAACGTCAGTCGGCAGTCCACGCCTGAGGAGGCCGCCCACTGGGTGGAGTACTGCAACCGGAAGGGCAACAGCTACTACGCCAAGATGCGAGAGCGGAACGGACACCCCGAGCCGCACGGCGTGAAGTACTGGGGTATCGGCAACGAGGTCTACTGGGCCAGGGGCAAGGGCAACTTCACCCCGGCCGAGTACGTCGCCCTCCTAGAGGAGTATGCGACCCTGATGAGACGGGTGGACCCGACGATAAAGATCGTCGCTGTGGGTCTTGGGCCGGAGCCTGAGGTACCAAGAACGGGGCGGAGGCAGACCCGGAAAACACTCCTGAGGCAGGCCGTGGACTGGAGCTCCGAGGTCTTGAAGAAGGCGGGTGACCTCATTGACTACATATCCCTCCACAAGTACTACAGCACCGAGGACTACTACGGCACGGTCGCGGCTCCGGTAGACGCGGAACCCATGATTACGCACCTCCACGAGCTGATCAACATGACCACCACCGGCACCGGGCGAGAGGAGCCGGTCAAAATCGCCTTCGATGAATGGGGATTTGGGTGGTCGAGGCTGACCAGCGGGTGGCCGCTATATGAGGCCAAATACGGTCTCAAAGATGGGCTTTACGCCGCCGGGATGCTGAACGTATTCCACAGGCAGTGCAACGCGGTCACCCTGACGAACTTCTCCCAGCTGGTCAACGTCATGGGTGCGATCTTCACCACGGAAGATGAGCTGCTGCTGACGCCGATCTACCACGCCATTGCGCTCTACGCCAATCACAGCGGCGACACCGCCCTGGATACCCTGGTGCAGTCGGAGACCTTCGATACCGAGTACCTGGATCTCAAGAACGTCCCGTACCTTGACGCCTCGGCCACCGTCAGCGAGGACGGGGGAACGCTCTACGTGGCCACGGTCAACCGGCATCGAGACCGGGACGTGGAATGCCACATCACCCTGGACGGCTTCGTGCCCAAGCGGGGGGCGACTGTCTTTGAGCTTAATGGCCCCGACCCCATGGCACGCGCCGAGATAGGGCAGCCGGACAGGGTAAAGATCGAAGAAAGGACGATCCAGGACATCGGACCTGATTTTCGCTATGTGTTCCCGGCTCACTCCGTAACAATCATCGAGATGGCCGTCTAGGCGCTCGTGCGCCGCCGGCGCACAAGTGTGCGGTAGGAAGAGGGGCTGCCCCCACCCTAGCCCTCCCCCGTTGCGACGGGGGAGGGGATGGACCGTCCCCCGGTCGCAACGGGGGGGCCATAGGGGGGCTTTATCCGACCGCCGCCGGCAGCTCGCTGGGATGGAGGGAGAGATATTCACGGACCTCAAGGTTCATCCGATCAACCTCTGCGAGGTACCCGGCTGCGCTCAGACGGTAGTTGGCGGCGTTGACTTCAACGCGGCGCAAGTGCGTGAGTTGCCGCTGGAAGTGGGCAATGCGCTCCAGAGTCACTTGCAGCTCGCCATCATCCCGTATCATGCTGGTCCATCTCAACTAGCCAAGGCATAGACCCGGTGAAGCCAGTTAGTCAAGTATGATGCATCATGTTGCAGGGTTGCGGCGAGGGGCTAAGGATCGTGCGAACGCTGGAAGTGCGGCGACACACCATGCGGACAAAACCGGGCCAACATCTCTCGCAGGCGGGCGTTGACCGCGCACGCCGTGTTGGCGGCACCGTGGGAGACTTCGACCGCGTAGTGACCAGCACGGTCCCCAGAGCCTATGAGACGGCGATTGCGATGGGCTTTGCCGTTGACGAGCAGCTGGCAGCACTCAACACCCTGGGAGCCGGTGTTGAGCAGGAGATTGACTGGCGGCGGGGATGCGCGGCGTTTGCGGGCGTAGCTCGGCACGGTGGCGCCACGGCTGCCTTTGCCAGCCGACAAGCCGCCCTCTGGCGCCAGATTGTGCTGTCGGTGCCCGATGGGGGACGGGTGCTCGTCATCACCCACGGCGGTATTATCGAGGCCGGTACGGTCGGGTGTCTGCCTACAGCGGACTACACTGCATGGGGCCCGTCGTGCGACTACTGCGAGGGAGTCGAGCTGCGCTTCGATTGTGACCGCTGGGTCGGTGCTCGCCTCTTGCGGAACTAGCCGAACGGTCCCTTTCCAGGGAGATGAGGAGAGAAGCATGAAGGTTCTCGTGACGTTGCCGCTGACCGATGCACAGGCGGACCGCGTGCGCGACGCCGCCGGAGACGCGGCGGTGGTCCTGGCCACCGACCGAGACGAGCAGCGCCGAGCAATCCAGGATGCCGACGTGCTGTTTGGCCACATGACGCCCGAGCTACTTGAGTTCGCGCCGCACGTCCAATGGGTGCAACAGACCGGCGCTGGCGTTGACGGCTCGCTGTACCCGGCTTTTGTCGAGAGCGATATCGTCTTGACCAGCGAGAAGGGCTACGTCGGCACACACCTCGCCGATCATGCGATGGCCCTGCTGCTCTCGCTGGCGCGAGGCATCGCCTGGGCGATCCGCGAGCCGACCTGGGACAACCGGATGCCGATTCGGAACGTCTCCTGGGAGTTGAGTGACAAGACCATGGGCATCGTCGGACTGGGTGGCACCGGGCGCGCCGTCGCCCAGCGCGCCCTCGGCTTCGACATGCGCGTGCTGGCGGTAGACCCGGAGCCGGTCGCGCTCCCACCGGGCGTGGAGGCGTGCTGGCCGATGGACCAGTTTCACCGCCTCCTCGGCGAATCCGATACTGTCGTGATCTGTGCCCCCCTCACCGCCGAGACGCACGGCATGTTCGACCGCGCGGCGTTTCGCGCGATGCGTCGCCACGCCATCCTCGTCAGCGTCACGCGCGGCAAGATCGTGGACGAGGCAGCGCTGATGGAGGCGCTCACCGAGGGGCTAATCGGCGGCGCAGCGCTCGATGTCACGCCCCAAGAGCCATTGCCCGAAGATCATCCGCTGTGGCGCATGAGCAACGTCGTGATTACGCCCCACACCGCCGGCGGCTCGCCGCTGCGCCAAGACCGCGTCGTAGACCTCTTCTGCCGCAACCTGCGCCGCTTCCGCGCCGGCGAGCCGCTGGAGAGCGTCATTGACAAGCACAAAGGCTACTAGCCGGTAGCCGGCAGTCATGTGCTACCGGCTGGCGGTCAGCGTTCAGTAGCCTGTTCACGCCCCCCGTCATTGCAGCGCAAGCCGCAATCCACGTCCCCCCGCCGCAGCGGGGGGACCATAGGGGGGCAGAGCCGGATACCGGCGGTGGTACACTCTTGGGTGAAACCGCCATGAATACACGGCACCCGGAGGCTGCCAAGCCCCGCGCGACCTTCATGTTGCCCAGCCAGGGCATGTTACGCGCGTTGGATCGGGCACATGAGCAAGGCTTCCGGCGTTTTCTGCGCGATATTGGCCACGACAAGGACGATCATAGTCATCGCTGCCGTGCTTCAACTGCATTGGTGGTGCTTAAGGATGGGCTGGCTGGAAACGAACTGCTCCCGGACTATGATGACCCTTATGTGGCTGCCGCCTATGTGGTCAAATACCACTTGTCGCACTGCATAATGGCCTACTGGGCGTTCGAGCGGCTTTTTGCCCATGTTCCTGTTCCCAACGCGCTATATGTCTGTGACGTAGGCGCCGGAACGGGCGCGGCGCGCGTAGGACTGGCGTTAGCCTTGTCGCAGCGTGGCGAATCTCTTTCTGCCATCCACTTTGACGCCGTCGAGCCTAGTGCCGCGATGCGTGATGCCGGCAGCTTTTTTTGGAAGGCTTTGCCGCGGAGTGTTAAGTCCCATGTCCCTCGTTGTGGTTATCGCGAGGGCGATGCCGTACCTGAACAGTTGCCTGATATTCGGGATGACGCACTGCGCGTGGTGACGGCGTTCCATTTGAGCTTGCCCTGGGACAATGACAATTGGGTAGGTATCGAGTCTGCCCAGCGCAGCGTCCGGTCTGCGTTGGACTTGGTTTTCCCCCATGTAGGCGTTTTTACTGCCCATTCCGGTAAGAAGGATGCGCTTGCCTGGGTAGTAGATGACCCTGCTCGTTGGGATGACGGTCTATCCACTAAGCATGACCTTCCCAGTGACCTTGACGGTGTGCGTGACCGTTCCCAGTTTTATACGGCGTGTGCGGAGGAGCTCGGCTTTAAGGTGCCTGATGGTAGCCCGGTCCGTGACTGGAGTTGCCATCGTTTCAGCCCGCCTTCAGGTGTTTTGCTGTTGCAAGACAGACGGGCCGAGCAGGAAGAACATGAGCGACAGCAGCGTGCGGAGGCGGAACGCCGAGCTGAGGCCGAGCGCCAGCGTCAGGAGCGCGAGCGCCGGGAACAGGCGCTCGCCTACAAAGACCAGGGAGTTGCCCACGCGGGCAAAGGCGAATACGACCGGGCCATTCGCGCCTACGACCAAGCCCTCCGACTCGACCCCAACTATGTTGAGGCATATTGCGACCGGGGATCTGCCTACTGGTCCACACGCAAGTATGACTGGGCAATTCAAGACTTCAACCAGGCCCTCCAGATTGACCCGCAATGTGTCAGGGCCCAATACGGCCGGGGAGTTGCCAACTGGTCCAAAGGCGATTATGACGGGGCTATTCACGCCTACAATCAGGCCCTCCGACTTGACCCGCACTGTGATAGAGCCTACTACGGCCGGGGAGTTGCCTACAAGGGTAAAGGCGAGTACGGGCGAGCTGAGAGCGATTTCAGTAAGGCACTGGCGCTAGGCTACGACCGAGCCACGGTTGAGGCGCAATTGGCGGAACTGTGCCGGGAGCGGGCGGAGGCGAAACGCCAGCACCGGGAGCCTTGGGCCTGAGCCTAGGCGGATTGCGCCGCGGCTGTCGCTCTGTCAGCCTTTCGGAAGGAGGTTCCACGATGTCAGCGTCCGGCCAGTTGCCGCTTGCCGGGCTGGAGCCGCCGGTTGCTGCCGGCCCTGACCGTGTTGGCGAGGCTCAGGCTGACTACATCTCCACTGAGATAGATACATCCATTGAGCGTGTGGGTCAGGCTGACGTTACCTACGTCAAGACGGGGCAGCTGCTGACCAAGGCCACGGGCTTCATGGAGGCCTACGACTTCACGCTGAATCCGTACAGCGGGTGCTCGTTCGGTTGTACCTACTGCTACGCTGCCTTTTTCAGCCGCGATGCCGCAAAGCGAGACAACTGGGGCTATTGGGTCAACGTCAAAGCGAACGCCATTGCGCTGCTCGACAAGCGCCGACGCTCCTTGGACGGCAAGCTCATCTATATGAGCAGCGTCACCGACCCCTACCAGCCTATCGAGCGGCAATTGGGCCTTACCCGCGGCCTGTTGGAGATCATGGCGGAGCGGTGGCAGCCGAAACTGGTCGTGCAGACGCGCAGCCCACTGGTGGAGCGGGATTGCGACCTGTTCCGGCGCATTGCAGACAAGGGCGGGCGCGTGCAGGTCAATATGACGGTGACGACCGACGACGAGGACATCCGGCGGACGTTCGAGCCGTTCTGTCCGGCCAACCACCGCCGGCTGGCGGCCATTCGCGCGGTGCAGGCGGCCGGGATTGACACCTGCATCACGATGACGCCGTTGCTGCTGGTCAACGATAACGACGCTTTTGCCGCTGACCTGATCGGCACCGGCGTCCGCAGGTTTATCGCGCAATCCTTCCACTTCAATCGGGGCAAGTTTGTGGCCCAGACACGGGGCCAGGCCTTTGACCTGATGGCCGAAAAGCTGGGGTGCGGGCGGAATAATTTTGCCGGTGAATACATGAAACGCTACCGAGAGTTCTTTAAGGTACTGAGCAAGAAGCTGCGAGACAATAACCTGCCCCCGTTGGGCGAGGGCAAGGACGGTTTTGCGCCGCCGTTCTAGCCAGTGGTCAGTAGCCCGGTCCCATGCCTCCCGTCACCCCGGCGCAGCGGGGATACCATAGCTTACAGGGGTAGGTTTTTTGTAGGGGCGTGCTTCATCGCGCCCAAGCGCCGGTCATTGCAACGAAAGCCGCCGTCTAGGGCCATGCATCGGCCCCGGTCCGAGCGCTACACCCCCTCTCCACATGGT
>JAJDZR010000258.1 GCA_022824545.1 Chloroflexota bacterium | reverse complement strand
CTCCTCCGCGGTCAGCACCTCCGACACGGCATCTTTTCCACCGGGCCGGCTGCACTTTCCGGGCATCCACCCCGAGACGACCGCCCTGCGTATCCTGCTGGCGAACGCGGACGTGCGGGCACCCCACACCGGCGAGTACTTCAGCGAGCCGATGGTATTCGGCATCGGCGGCGGAATTGGCGCGGGCGTCTTCAGCTTCTTCTACGAGGCGCACGACTTTGCGAGCTTCTATATCGCCGGACGTCACCTCTGGCAGGACAACCACACCTATCTGGACCGGGCCGCGCAGCGGTTCGGCGTGACGCCCACGTTCCAGGAAACCGGCGGGGCCAAGACGGCCGCCAAGCAGTTGACCAATGCGCTCGCGGCGGGCGGTCCGGTGCTGGCCTGGGTGGCAAGCGCCCACCTGCCGTACCGCGGGTTGCCCGATTACTGGAGTGGCGGCGATTACCAAGTCGTGACGGTCTATCACCTCGACGAGACTCGCGCGCTGCTCGGCGATCTGCTGGACGACCCGGTGGAGATCACGGCCGCGGAGTTGGCTGATTCGCGCGCGCGGATCAAGAAACAGAAGCACCGGATCATGACCGTAGCGCCCACGCAGCAGCTCGATCTGCGCGCGGCGGTGCGCGCCGGGATATGCGCCTGCTACGAGGGGCTGGCAAAACAGCGCATCAAGAACTTCACGCTCGACGCCTTCAAGACGTGGGCTGCGAACATCCACGGCAGCCGGAGCAAACAGAGTTGGGCACGCCTCTTCCCACCCGGCCACCGCCTCTGGTTCGCGCTCACTTGGGTCTACGACTGTATCGAGCACCAGCACACCGGCGGCGGGCTACTGCGGCCGCTGTATGCCGACTTCTTTGCCGAAGCTGCCGACGCGTTGCACGACGACGCGCTGCGCCAGTTCGCCGCACGCTACGCCGAGCTAGGGCAGGGCTGGAGCGACTTGGCGAGCACCGCGCTGCCGGACGACGTGCCAGCGTGCCGCGAGGCCAAGTCGCTCATGGCCCGGAAAGAAGCGTTACTGCTGTCCGAGGGCGCCGCGGCAACCGACGAGATCAAACGCATCTGGGCCCGCCTCGAAGAGTTACAGGAAGCAGCACGATTCGACTTCCCGCTCACGGCAACGGAGAGCCAGCACTTGCTGTCCGATCTGCAGCAGCGTATTCGCCGGATCTACGATCTGGAGTGCGCGGTGCACGAGGCGCTGGGAGCGTACAGCGGCGCATAGAGAGGCACCACACCGCCCCAGCACCGGACAGGAGATCAGAAGTGCCGGCCGGCCTTAGCCGCCGGCTGCCATGAGCGCCCGCTGCGCTACTTCCGGTAGTTCTATGGGAGCGAACATTGTGACCGGGTAGAGGTAGCCATCAGGCTCCGACCGGTCCTCGTCAATCACGCGGAGCATGTGGTTTGCTTCAGGAGACAGTCCGCGCCAATTTGCAACTCACGACAATGGCTGTTCTTCTTCGGCAATAGTACGGTGGCCAAAACTTTCTACGTGTTGATATTTCAGCTCGGAAAGTAGTTCCTTTTCAAGTTTGCGATGTCTCTTCTCAAGAGAAACAAGTGTTACCTGGAGGGATAGTGAATCCGGATCTGCTGCGATCTCCCGATGAAGGCTCGCAATTAGATCATCGGTCTTCTGCAACTGTTCTTGCAGGTGGACAGCAACACTCACGTCATTCCTCCTAGGACGTGAACAACCGCGATACCTTTCGGCTCTCTGCTCCCAACTGCGTAGCCCAAGGTCTCTTGCCAATAAGTATACCGCTCCATCCCCTTGCCATAGTCCGGGTGTCCCTGCGGATACAGAGCAAAGTAGTAGGCATCACACTGGAGAGCCGCGTAGCCCTCCGTGACCAACCATTGTACAACTCTCTCCTGATTCGCTGTCAATGTATCGCCAACGGAGCATACCGGAAAATCAACGTCTTCAGGGTCTACTTTCTCAGTCAGAAAGCTGCCATTTACCCAGACGTCACACTTAAGGCCGCAATCACGTATCATTGATACCGCTTGCTCAAAATTAGTCATCAAGCGATTCCGTGTCCTTGATAAAGGAAACCCATCAACACACAGCCGTCGTAGTTGTCCTAATGTCAGGATATGCATGCCTGGCACGAGTAGTGGACGGAACTCATCCCTCTGCGACGGCACACCTCCTGCCATGGGAAGATATGATACATACGCCCGAATTCAGGTCAAGCGGCATCACGTTACTCATTCTAGCTCGCACGGCTACTGTGCGGCGCGGAGGTGCGGCTCAATGGCGCGGCGCAGGGCCTCGGCGGTGGCATCTACGACAAGCGGAGGGTTGGCGAAGGAGCACCGGAGCTGCTTGCCGTGGGAGACGACGTGGGTTTGGGTGGTGAACTCTTCCCACAGGTCGCCGTTGTGGTAGCGCACCGTGTACTCCGGGTCTTTGAGCTGATTGCCGGTCAGGACGGCTACGACGTCCTCGTCCGGCTGCACCGGCATATCGGTGCCCTCATGGATGAGGCGCCGGATACCGGCCAAGGTGGTCGCGGACGCCGGCTCGCAACCGATACCGTCGGAACCGATCACCGCCTTAGCATCGGCGATGGCTTGCTCGTCCACTTCGGTACACCAGCCATCGCTCCAATCCACCGCGCGGCGGGCCTTCTTCCAACTCACCGGCGAGCCGATCTTGATCGCGGTGGCCAACGTGCGCGGATGCACGCTGACCATCCGGTCGGTGTGATCGTGGAAGTAGCGGTAGAGCGGGGCCGCGCCTTCCGCCTGGACGATGGTGATGTGCGGACGCTTGTCGAGCAGGCCCAGGTCGTCCAGCTCGCGCAGCGCCTTGCCATAGGAGGAGCTATTGCCCAGGTTGCCTCCGGGCACCACAATACGGTCGGGCGCCTGCCAGTCGCATTGCTCCAGTAGCTCGAGGATCACCGACTTCTGCCCCTCCAGACGGTACGGATTGACCGAGTTGAGGATATAGATGCCGAGCTGGGGCGCAATCTCCATGAGCAGCGACTGAGCATCGTCAAAGTCGCCGCGCAGTTGCAGGGTGAGGGCGCCGAAGTCGAGCGCCTGCGACAGCTTGCCAAAGCTGATCTGGCCCTCGGGCACAAGCACGATGGCCAACAGGCTGGCACGGGAGGCATAGGCCGCGAGGGAGGCGCTCGTATTGCCGGTGCTCGCGCAGGCCACCGCCCGCATCCCCAGCCGCCGCGCCTGGGTGACACCCGTGGCCATCCCGTAGTCCTTGAACGAGCCGGTGGGACTGAACCCCAGGTGCTTGAATCGCAGGCGACCCACGCCAGCATAGGCGGCGCTACGGGGGGCATCCAAGAGGGGAGTGTCGCCCTCGGGGTAGGTGACTAGCTCCGAGAGTCGCCGCCAGAACGGCAGCAACTCACGATAGCGCCAAACCCCACTGCGGTCCACCGGGCGCAGCGAACCCCGGCGCCGACGCCAGCGGCGCTGTAGCTGCTCGACGGTCAGCGTGGGACGGGGATAGACGACATCGAGCAAATCACCGCACTCGGGGCAGCGATAGATGACGGTATCGAGGTCCTGCAAGGCGCCGCAGTTGATGCAGCGCAGCCCTTTGGCCGGCGCCCACGGCGCCCACCCCGCACCGCCGAGCGTCGTGGCCGTGGCGCGCGACTGCCGCTCGTTCAGCGTCGCCGGCCCCACGCGCGGTGTCTGCGTGACCATTGGTGGACCTCGCTTCCCAAGACGGCCGCACGGCCGCCCCCACGGCCAGCCGGCTCCCCGGCGGTCTCATTATAGACCGCTCGCTCCCGGTGGCAGATGGCTTGCCGAGCACAAGGGCTACAGTCGTCAGCCAAGCCGACGCTCGACATAATAACGGCACAACTCATTGGGCAGACCAAGTGCGAGCACCGGGGAGCCGGCTGGTCATGCATCCGGATACACAGGATGAACGGGATCGAGTGCAATCCATCCTGTGCATCTGCTCATCCTACTAATCCTGATACGGACAGAGCGGCACCGGGTCTCGCCGCCGGTCACACCCGGACACGCGGGAATCCACGTCGTCAGCCACCGGATTGCGGTTTGGGGCGTAGTGACCGGCGGCCAGATCGGCTGGCGGAGCGGGCAGGGGAGAGCATAGCTAGACATAAATGGCTATTCCCGTAGTGGACATAATTGGCGAAAATGAGTTTACATAATTATACGCACGGTGACTGGCTACCATGTGTTGCCAGCAGCATTGGGCCGGCTTGTCGCGGCGGCGTGGGCGGAAGCAAGGGTCGAGTGTGATGTGTCGGTGAAGCGTGCGTAGCGATACACGCGACGTGGTGCCGTCGTTTGTGGAATCTGCATGAGTTCCTCCTCGGCCTCCCCGGCACCTCCCGCCGACTGCCCTAGTCGGTGTCGAGATGGTGCCCGACGCTACACCATCGTGCAGGACGACGACACACGCTGCGACCATTCGCCAGCGATAACCGCCAGGACCGTGCTCACCGCTCCCGCTCTGCCCTAGCAGCGCCACGGGAAGGACAGGAAACGAGATGGGTCCGGCCGCGGGAATGACGAGTGAGGCAGCGGGAACGACGGATGGAGACAAGGGTGCTGTTTTGTGAAAGCTAAGTAGCCTTAGCTTTACCGTAACTATGAGGCTGACCATGGGGCACAGGGCCCGCGCTGCGTACCTACCTACGTGCATCCGCTCCGCTCCGGTGGCTGGGCGCAATCAGGCATTATAGGTGCGGGCCGCAGCGGATAGTGCGCGCTGCCGACAGAGTGATCCGGCCGGAGATGAAGCAAGGTGCCGCCGCCAGCTATGCCTAGCTCTCAACGTGACAGCCCGCGGATACGACTCGCCGGTGCCATCGGACCGTGGTCCCACGACCTCACTGCCCTACTGGCCCGGCCGGCGTTCCGGCACCTGTGGCTCTCCACCTGCGCCTCGAGCTTCACGCTCTGGACGGAGGTGATCGTCACCGGCTGGGTGGCGCTCCAGCTCACCGGCTCACCCTGGCTGGTGGCCATGACCGGCGTCGGTCGCGCCGTGGCGATGCCGCTGATCGGACCGTTGAGTGGCGCCCTGGCCGACCGGCTGGATCGCGTGCTGTTGGTGCGTATTGCCGAGGGAGGCAATCTCGCCGCCCTCGCTCTGCTGGCCGGGACGCTGCTCGCCGGCCACGGGTCCTACTGGCTTCTGCTGCTCGTCACGCTCTGGTTCGGTGTGAGCACCGCGTTGGCCTGGCCCTCGCGCCGCGCCCTGCTGATGGACCTCGCCGGCTCCGAGTACCTACTCTCCGCGGTCGTATTGGAGCGCGTGACCCAATCGGTGGCGCGGGTGATCGGCCCGCTGCTCGCCGGGGCACTGCTGGCATTGTGGACGGACGGCGCCTACGCCGCACTGGTGCTGTTCCCGGCCCTATCACTGCTCACGTTGGGGCGGTTGGCTGCGGTGCGGAGGACCAGCGAAGGCGCCCCCGCCCCGGTCTGGCGCCAGCTACGCGAGGGCTGGACCTACGTCCGCGGCGAACCGGTCATCTGGGCCGTGTTGCTGATGACCGTTGCGATGAACGGCTTCGTCTTCCAGGCCAAATTCCTCTACCCGGTGTTCGCGGAGGACGTGCTCCACGTCGGGCCGGTCGAACTGGGGTGGATGGGCGCGGCGAACGGTATCGGCGCTCCCCTGATGCTGTTGCTGCTGCCGCGTCTGAACCGCGAACGGTCGTATGGGTGGACCCTCGTGCTCGGTGCGGGACTGGCCGCGCTGGCCTTGGCGGCGTTTGCGAGCACCACCAGCCTGCCCCTGGCTATTGCGCTCCTGACGCTCAGTGGCCTGGGACAGGCCGGATTCGCAGTGATGCAATCCACGCTGATCCTCAGTCGTGCCGAGCCGGCACTGCGGGGCCGGGCCATGGGGCTACTGGTGCTGGCAACGGGCAGCACACCGCTCGGTTCGCTGGGGGCCGGCGCCGTGGCCGAGCGCTGGGGCGCGCCGCTCGCTATCGGGGCCGGCGCCGTGCTGTGCGCGATAGCCGTGGCGGTGATTGCCTGGCGCTCGCCGCAGCTCCTACGGCCCCGATCCACGACAACCCCGGCGCCGGCAGCAGCGGGCTAACGTGGGCACACGACGACGACGGTATTCGCCATATCGGCGGCAGCATCTATACCGAGGACGATCTCACCAGTTGATTCCGGTGTGTCCAGCCTGGAATAGCCAGCATCGCTACCGGAACCAGTCGTAGTGTAGGCCGAGCGAGCGGTCTGCGAGCGGCAGGTCCACTCTGACGCCCCCCTGCGCGGAAGACCGCTTGAGCGCGATCTCGACCTCCAGCGCGACGGCGACGCGGCGGCCGGAGTTCTTCGGCTCGTCGAGCCGGCCCTCCATGCAGGCGATCACGTCATCAAGCGAGTAGATAGCGCCGTAAGGGGGAATGAAGTTCGGCTCCGGCCAGGGCATCTCGACGCGCTGGTTGGGCGCCAGGCCGGCCACATGCTGCCACAGCCGCCATCCCTGCTCGTAGCTGTAGGCGATCTCGCCCGCGGAGCCGGTGATGCGAACGCCCGGTGCTCCCGGGCGGTAGTGGACTACCTGGCCGTCGGCGGTCACCATCAGCCCCTGGCCGCTGAACTCATCGCTGCCGCTTTCCCGGCGCGTCTCGTCGCCAATGCCGATGACCCAGGCCGGTGCGCTATCCACGAAGTACGACCAGTTCTGGTGCTGGGCACCGGGTCCGCTGGCCTCGATGGAGACGACATCACCAATGCCACCGCTCGTGACCAGCGCCTTGGCCCTGGCGAAGGAGGGATGCGTGGTGCTGATGGCGCCACAGCTCAGAGCTACACCCGCGTCGGCGCACGTCTTGACCATCCGGTCGGCCTGCTCCAGGATATGGGCCATCGGCTTTTCGGTCACGATCCCCTTCGCGCCATGCTCGACCGCAAGGCAGGTGAGGTCGGCACGCATCTTGGTGTTGGTGGCAACGGCAACGATGTCCAGCCGCTCTTTGGCCAGCATCTCAACTGCGTCGGTGTAGACGGCCGCGATACCGTAACGCTGGGTGAAGGCCGTCAGGCGCTTGCCGTCACGGTCCGCCGCCGCGACAAGCGCGACCTCGGGGCGGTCCCACAGCGCCTCACAGTAGGAGCTAGGCAGCCCCTCGTTCCCCGGGTGCTCATGGTGGCGGATGGTGCGGTGGACATCAAGCTCCGGCGTGGGCCGGTCCACGTCGTCCACGTCGAACCGGTCGGGAATGCGCGCTGCCATATCGTACAGCATCCCCATCCAGCCGAGACCGATCACGCCGGCACGATACTTCGCCATGAGGGCCTCCTTAATTCGCCGCCGCGGCCGGTCGCTCTTAGGCGGACAGTCCCCGGCTAGCTTGATGCTGGGCGGACGCGCTGTTCGTAGGCCGCCAGGTGGACGGCAACCTCGTCGCCGGGGAGATCGCGCTCGCGGAACGCCCGCACCGTAGCGAGCGCCGTGGCTGCCGACTCGCCACGATGCTTGATGAGGTAGGCTGATAGGGCCGTACCGGCCCCTCCATAGCCCGACCCTCAGTGCAGGAGGACCTTATCACCGTCGGTGGCGGCCGCGTGGACGGCCTCGACGGCGCGATCCAGCGCCTCCAGATCGTCGGACACACCGGGCGAATGAACCGCACTCATGCCGAGCGTGGCAATCGTGTCGTAGTCCGGGGTGGTCTGCGTGACCGAGACAATCCGCCGGATACCGGCACCGGCAACATAGGCCAACTCGTCGGGATTGTCCGGCAGTCCCGAGACCGCGATGGAATCCGGGTCGAACCACTTGAACAAGCGCGGTGGCGGGTGTGCCGATGACGTGCTCACCATCTTTGTTGCTCCCTTCCAAAGTTACGACAGGAGGACGTGGAGTATGCAGAGAATACTACTGTATTCCCGGCGTTACGTCTCCGCGTGGGCGAGTGCAGCCCCGGTGCTAGATGACTTCCAGATAGTTCAGGTCCGGTAGCGCCGGGAACGGGGCGTGCGGCTCGGTCTGGTACCAGAAGGCCGTTGAGGCAATGTCGTCCTGCAGGGGCAGATAGCGCCCCTTGCCGGCAAGCGGCTGGCGCCAGCCGAGCGCCTGGATTGTCACGCGCAGGTCTCGCTTGAACCGGATGGGGTCGAGCACGTGCCAGCGATACAGCCCAAAACGCTGCTGGGTCCGGCTCACGCCCTCCGGGGTGATTACTTGGGGCATCCCGAGGAACGGCGTAGTAAATACCCCGTACTCCCCGGCCGGGAAATGGAAGCCCCAAGCACCGCCAAAGTAGTCCTCGGTGCCGGTGCCACAGATCGTGGGCCACTCCCGGTCACCATCGAGGTAGAACTTGATCTCGCCCTCGCCCCACCAGCCGGTATTGTTGACACCCCAGGCAATGTAGGTGCCAACGTAGTGTCCTTGGCCCATTACGTCATCCAGCAGCGTATGGACTTCCTGATAGGGCAAGGGATTGTTCCGACGCCACTGCGCGTGAAAATAGGCCCGGTCATCGGGCACATCGGACAGCGAGAAGTTGAACTGAAAGAAGAAGATGCGTACCACGACGGGGCTGAGCTTTACGATGGTGATGCGGG
>JAJDZR010000217.1 GCA_022824545.1 Chloroflexota bacterium | reverse complement strand
GTGATGGGCCAAAGGCGCACCACACCTGGCACTATCCGTGCGGCTTTGGCCCGTCAGTGCGTGAGGCCCGCCACCACTTATACTCAACCGTAAGAACACGTCACCGAGCCACCGCGATGAATACACTCACCCCCGACTTCGATGTCGTCGGCCTAGGCTTCTGCTGCCTCGACGAGTTGCTGCTCCTCGAACGCATCCCCCGCGCCGAGGAGCAAGTCACCGTCCTCGAGCGTGCCCTGGAGGGCGGCGGCATGGCCGCGACCGCCATGGTCGCCGTCGCCCGGCTCGGTGGCCGCGCCGCCTTCATCGGCGCCATCGGCGACGACCCGACCGGCGCCCAGATCGAGCACGGCTTCGAGTCCGCTGGCGTTGACGTGACGCAGCTGTACCTGCACCCCGGCACCACCTCCAACCGCACGTTTGTGCTCGTTGACCGCCGCAACGCCGCCCGCTCGTTCCTCGCCCAGTTCGGCAGCTGCGGCGCCGTACCCCCCGACCACCTCGACCGCCACTACCTCCAACGGGGCCGCATCCTCCACCTCAGCGACCCCGGCCCGGCCGCACTCCAGGCCGCCACCTGGGCCCGCGCCTCCGGCCAGCCGGTCTGCTACGATGGCACCCACTATCATCCCGACGATCTTGCGCTCCTGCCGCTCGTGGACTACCTGATCGTGTCGCGCTTTTTCGCCCGCGAATTCGCCCGCGCCCACGACCTCCCGCCCGGCGAGTCCCTCGTCGCGGTGGCCCAGGCGCTCCACGACCACGGCCCGCCCGTCGTGGTCATCACGGAAGGCGAGCATGGCGCCGTCTGCATGGAGCCGGCCGGCACCTATCGCGTACCGGCCTTTGCCGTCGAGCCAATGGTGGACACCACCGGCGCCGGCGATGTCTACCACGGCGCGTTTCTGTTCGCGCGCTCACGCGGACGCTCCGTGCGCGACTCCCTCCTGCTGGCCAGCGCCACCGCTGCCCTGAAGTGCCGCCGCCTCGGCGGACGCGCCGGCATCCCCACCCTCGCCGAGGCCGAACAGCTAGTAGCGAGTGCAGAGTGATGAGCGGTCACGGAGGCGAGCGATGCATGTAGATGGCTACAACATGCTGTGCCCAGCCGCCCGTCATTCCGGCTTTCGCCGGAATCCAGGGCCATTCGGAGGTCCTGTTCCAGGCCCTACTCCCCCTCTCCACCTGGTGGAGAGGGGGCCGGGGGGGGCGGCCCGTCTCCCGTCCCCCCGCCGCAGCGGGGGGACCATAGGGGGGCGTTGTTTGGATAGAAAGGCACCAACACCCATGACCAACCAAGAGCACACCGCCACCCTCACCGCCGCGGAAGCCCTAGCCAAGCGCCGCCAGCTCCTCGACGACGGCTTCTGCCTCGTGCCCGGCGTCCTCCGCGGCGACCTCCTCGACCGGATGCGCCAATTCTCCGACGACTTCCTGGACACCCACGCCGTTGACCACAAGTTCCGCTATCAGGGCAGCGACTTCCACATCATGACCAAAGAGGCGTGGGACCAGCAGCAAGACCCCCGCCGCTACCACGATCCGATTGTGGCAGAGCTACTCAACCTACCGGCAGCCGTAGCGGCCTGCGACCAGCTCGGACTGGAAAACATGACCTCCGCCGGCTCGTTCATCCTCTTGAGCAAGCCACCGCACGGCCCGCCCCTCTACTGGCACCAGGACGCCACCTACTGGAACCACCCCAAGTCCGCCCTGCCCTGGCCCAGCCGCGTGTTCCTCTCCTACTACCTCGTGGACACCACCCGCGAGAACGGCTGCCTCCGCATCATCCCCGGCACCCACCGCAAGCGCACCGAGCTACACGATCTGCTGCCCGATGCCCACAGCCCCGAAATGCAGCGCGCCGACGAAACCCACCTCGCCTTCACCGAGCAGCCCGGCGAGATAGACGTACCCTGCCAGGCCGGCGATCTCGTCATCGCCGACGGTCGCGTCCTCCACGCCGCCTGGCCCAACAAGACCGACACCCGGCGCACCCTGATCCTCGCCTGGTGGGACGTGTTCCCATTCCCCTCCGTCCCCACCTGGTGGGAAGGCGAGCCACCCCCGGAAGTCCACGCCGACCCAAACGCCACCTACGAACACTCCCGCAAGCCCTCCCACTACCTGCGGTGAGGTGATGAGTAGCCCCCTCCCTAACCCTCCCCCGTGCTGACGCACAGGGGAGGGAATACGCACCGTCCCCCTGCCGCAGCGGGGGGGCCATAGGGGGGCGATCCGATAGCCGACCAGGCCCTTATTTACTGCTTGGCCACCTCGGCGGCGCGCTGGCGTACCGATGGAGGCGGCTCCTCGAATAGCTCACCGCGTTGCTCGGCCTGTGTCCGCCGTTGCAGCCATGCTTCCCACTCACGCCGCTCTTCTGCGACCGCAGCCGTGACTGCCCGCGCGATCTGCTCCCGCCGCCGCTTCTCCCGCCACTCCTCGAACGCCGCTGCCAACACCATCAGATACCTCCCCGTCTCCGTGAGCACCATGGACACAGCCGCCGCCGTGACCGCGAGCGACTCGACACCCTGCGCCACAGTCCATATTGTACCGGCACTGAACAGCACGATGAAGAGCGCGAAGTAAACGTGCTTGACGCCCTTGTGGCCAGTTTGTCGCACTTCACCCCCCTCGACGGATCACCCGGATAATGGCGTGGTCTTAGGTTGACTCACTAGCAACCGTGTGCTATAACTTATATGGAAGAACAACAGACCCAGATAATATAAGTGGGTATGTAAAATGAAGTTGGCATGCACGACGGAAAGGCAAATGGCAAATGGCAGTACTCCTCCACGACGGGCGCCAGCAGCGCCTGTGGCAGTATAGACTCACGCCGCCCTCACTTGCTGAGGTGGCGTCGTGACCAAGCGTCGTGATCTCAAGCAGCATCTACACAGACACGATTGTACCCAGGTTCGCGAGGGCAGTAGGCACTCAATCTGGAAGAATAAGCAGACCGGGCAGCAATCCCCCATCCCACGACACCGCAAGCTACCGCCGCCGACAGCGCGGACCATCTGCAGGCAATTGGGTGTTCCGGCGATTGGTAGGAGGTGATGAACTTCTCGCTGAAGTATCTACGATGCTACAATGCAGTCGTCCACCTCCACAAGGATACTGTACCCGTCAATCCTTCCTAGCAATGTGATTATCTGACCCTTACGCAAGCTGGCAAGTTGACTCACGTTCCGATCATCGAAATCACACTTTACGCTGGAGAAGGTGATAAAATCTGGTTCGAGTGAGACGTACTTGGTTCCAAGTGTCTCGCTAATGGCTCTGACCTTACCGGTTATGAGTGCCCACTTCCCCTTATATTTCTGGTCGGCAGCAATCTCATTCGCTTCGTAGTCGCGTACCAGCGTTGTTACCGTCACATCTATAGGCAAAGGCGTGGCGGTAGCCGGTATACGAGTGCTCTTGCCTTCCGATGCAGAAGTGGAAGTCTCTTGCCCATCCGTGAGAATTGTCTCGGATTCCTGATCACCTGTGATACTGACCACTATGACCACAGTGACGAGAACTAGCAGTGCGGCTACGACTATGGCTCCGATGATCTTGAGGCAGCCACCCATGAAGGTACCTCCTTACGGCATAGGACTACTTGCGGCCTATATCGGGCCAGGCCACTCTATACTCACAGCTTCTATTTGGCCCTACGTGCAGTTGTCTGCTGTCATGTCCTGACCTCACAGTGTTCTAGGTATAGATCGTCGTGGAAAGTATCGTCTAGTCCATGTACTCTTCCCTCTAGCGTTACAGCATCGCCTTTCTTCACGGTTGCGAATTGGCCAATCTTATCTTTGTCAAAGAAGCAGTATAGGCGAGGACTCGTGTAATCTCCACTTCTCCTTTCGAGTCTCAGTGCGTTCTGTTCCACACTTGTCCCATACTCGCCTGCTCCATACCTGTTAAAACTGCGTACTTCGTCCACTGTGCCACCAGATATCACCACCCACTTCCCTTTATACTTTAAGTCCGCCGCCAACTCGTTTGCTGCATAGTCTCCAATTAGCTGTTGAGCCGAAACCGCAGTAGGCGTCGGTACAGCCGAGGCCAAAACACCGCGTTGCAGATCGGCTGCGGAAATGCCGTACCTTGCTTCCCATGCCGGTCGGTCGATCACAAACTTGCCGTAGTTGCTGCCGTTGATGCCGAATAGCTCCACGTCCGTGATGGACTGGATGTGCAGCAACTGCGGCTGCGGCCAATCAGTCTCCCACTTGACCAGATAGATCGGATCGCCGTCTTTCAGCAAGCCGGCGGATAGCCACGGATCACCCACCGGCAGCGTGCGGAGTTGGTCGAGGCTCACCTCGACACGGTTGCTCCAGGCGATATGCTTGCCGGCCAGGGCGCGGGTATCGCCGCCCCAATGCAGCACGCCGTGTTCGTCAGCGAACCAGAGATGCGGCGTGCCTTGGAGCGCGACGACGGTGCCGTGCGCGAAGGTGCCCTGCGCCTGGACCGGAACAGCACCGCCAACGAGGAAGACAGCGACGACCAGCGCGAGGAACCGGAACGTTGCGTTCCGCATGAAGAAACCCCCTTGCGATCAGGATAGCGACTAACCCAACATCAGCCGGCTTACCCGACGTGACCACAAGAGGGCATGGATGGCCCCTATCCCGCTGACAATGCACGCCGGGCATCCGGCGCGGCTGATGTTGGTGCAAGGAGTGTATCTATTTTTCTGCTCTACGGTCAAGCTGCGGGCGTCGCCGGGCGACGCCAGACTCCCCCTCTCCAACATTTGGAGAGGGGGCCAGGGGGTGAGGCAAGCACACTCACCCAACACACAAAGTCTGGTAGGCTACCGCAGCGGAGACAGCATGACGAACAAACCGGTCACGCTCGGTATCGTCGGCGCGCGGCGCGGGTCCAGCTTTGCCCGCACAGCCCTCGGCGGTCTCGATGGCCGCGTGCAGTTCACGAGCGTCTGCGATATTGACCCCGACGTGCTCGCCCAGTGGCGCCGCGACCACCCCGAGTTGGCCTACTACCAGTCCTACGAGCAATTCCTCGCCCACGCCAACGTTGACGCCGTGGTGCTCTCCACGCCGCTCCAGCTACACGCGCCCCAAGCTCTCCAGGCGCTCGCCGCCGGCAAGCACGTCCTCTCGGAGGTCATCGCCGCGACCACCCTCGACGAGTGCTGGGCGCTCATCGCTGCGGTCGAGCGGAGCGGGCTGAAGTATATGTTCGCCGAGAACTCCTGCTATCGGCGCGAGAACATGCTCGTGCTGAACATGGTCGAGCAGGGCCTGTTCGGTGAGCTTATCTGCGCCGAAGGCGGCTACATCCACGACTGCACCCACCTGATGTACTTCCCCATCGGCGACTACGGCCAGGACCGCGCCGGTCAGCCCACCTGGCGCGGCCGTATCCTCCGGCAATACAACGGCAGCTGGTATCCCACCCACTCCCTCGGCCCCGTGGCGCAGTGGCTCGGCATCAATCGCCACGACCGCATGCTCACGACCACCACCTGGATGTCGCACGGCCCCGTGATGCCGGAGTACGTGCGCGAGCGCTTTGGCGCCGACCATCCCGACGCGCGGCCCGAGGCCTTTGCCGCCGGCTGCCGCGCCATGACGCTCATCAAGTGCGCCAGCGGTGCCCTCATCACCATCATCGTGGACACCACCAGCCCCCGCCCGCACAACATGGTGCATTACGTCCTGCAAGGCACTGGCGGCTCCTACCTGTCCCGGCGCTTCACTGGCGACGATGACGTGCTCTGGCTCCGCGACCGGTCCGACGCCGAGTCCTACCGCCCACTTGACGAGTTCGCCGCCGAGTTCGACCATCCCCTCTGGCAGGAGCACGAGGCTCGCGCCGCCCAGACCGGTCACGGCGGCGGCGACTATTTCGTCCTCTCCGAGTTCATCGAATGCATCCGCAACGACACCCCGCCACCGATTGATGTCGTGGACGGCGTGACCTGGAGCAGCATCTTCCCGCTCTCGATGGAGTCGGTCCGCCAAGGCGGCGCCCCGATCCCCGTCCCGGACTTCCGCCAGCCGCGCTCGTGAGGGGGGCCAGCGTGTTCCCTCCCCTGTCGGGACGGGGGAGGGTTAGGGAGGGGGCCACGCCCCCCGCTATACTGACGGCAATAGCTGACGGCTGACAGCTACCAGCTAATAGCTAATACGTGAGGTGAAGCACATGAACCTGATGGACCTGACCGGCCGCGTCGCCATCGTCACCGGCGCCGCCAAAGGCATCGGCCGCGGCTGCGCCGAAGTCCTGGCCACTGCCGGCGCGCACGTCGTCGTCGCCGACATTGACAGCGCGAACGGCGAATCGACTGCCGCCGCGATTAACGATCAGGGCGGCTCGGCGCTGTTCGTCCACACCGACGTCCGCAGTCGCGCCGCCATCGAAGCGACGGTCGCAACGGCCGTCGAGCGTTGGGGCCGGCTCGACGTGCTGGTCAACAACGCCGGCTGGCACAACAGCAAGGGCCTCCTGGAATGCTCCGAGGAGGACTGGGACTCCATCCTGGAGTTGAACCTGAAGAGCGTGTTCCTCTGCGCGAAAGCAGCATTCCCGGCACTGAAGGAAACCCGCGGCGCCATCATCAGTATCGGCTCGATGGTCGGCGTCATCGGCCAGAAGGACTCGATAGCCTACACCGCCTCGAAGGGTGCGATCATCTCCATGACCCGCTCGCTCGCCCTCGATGTCGCCCCCTACGGCATCCGCGCCAACTGCATCTGCCCCGGCGTCGTGGACACCCCCCTGCTGCAAGAGTACCTCGAAATGCAGGACAACCCCGAGCAGCGCCGCCAAGAGTTCGCCGCCATGCACCCACTAGAGCGCATCGGCACTCCCACCGACATCGCCCGCGCCGTCCTCTTCCTCGCCAGCGACGCCGCCGAGTTCATCACCGGCACCATCCTCCCGGTCGAAGGCGGCGTCACCCTCGACTACTAGGATACTTGCAGGTCGCGCCCTACCAAGTGCCGTCACTCCCGCGCCCCTATCCGTCATTCCCGCGAAAGCGGGAATCTAGAGACAACAGGAGCGGCCGATACCTACATGGATGCCCAGGATGGACAGGATACGCCGGCTAGGTAGAGCGAATACTGTCACTGCGATCCCGTAAATCCTGATGCTGACACGGGCGCCGACCCGCGGTTCGGCCCGGGCATCCCTTGCGCGGCCTATTGACATTCACACATCTATATGATACAGTATGCATATCAAGCATGTGGCACCGGTGGCAGCGGCGTGGCGAGGAGGCTTGCGCCAACGTGCCGGGAATTCCTACTATCAAGGGGGTAAGGAGGCGGCGTGTCGGAGCGCGGAGAGGACGATTGGTGGGCGCTGTGGAGTTTACCTCGGCGCTGGCAGAAGATCTACTCGGATGTCTTTACCGTCCTGTTCGTAAGCGGTGTCGGCTACACCCTGGCCTATGAAGGTTGCCTAGACCGTTCTACGGACAGCGCAGCGAAGACCGGCCTGGATGTTGTGCAAGGTATAGCGCCAGTAGGTATTGCGTCGGCGTCACTCGCATTGGTGGGAACGGGAGTAAGCATGGCTATCGCAGAGTGGATCGGACAACGAAAGTTCGCCGCCGGCAAAGCCGAAGGCCGGGCTGAGGGACAGGCTGAAGGCAAAGCGGAAGGTCGCGCGGAGGTCATCCGGGCGCTCAAGGCGCTCGGACACGAGCAGGCAGTGGCCGCCCTCGCTGAAGCGGAAAGCAACGGCGCCACGCCCACTGAGCCACTACCCGACGGTGAGGAGGCTCGCAGCACCTAGCAATCCTGTCCATCCTCTAATCTTGCGAATCCTGATGCTGACAGATTAAGGATCAGTATGATGCCATCGCCTCCCGACCGCCCAACATTCCACCTACCCAGTCCCGCTGCCCCCCGCGGCCCCATTCCGCGCCAGGTGCCGCCGGGGACCGTGCCGCTCCTCGCCGTCGAGGGCACGGCCTACGACTGCGGGCGCGAGTACGGCGAAATCGTCCGCGAGCGGTACCCGTTCTACACCAACTACCGCGAGCGCCGCGCGTGGTGGACCGAGCTAGCCCCCGCAGTAAAGGCGCTGTACGAGCGACGCGCACCGCATCTGTTCGACCTCTTCCAGGGCTTGAGTGACGGCATCGGACCAGCCACCAAGGAGGCCGCACCAACGGTCTCGGCATCTGAGCCGGGAGGCTGCACCTCCTTTGGCGTGTCCGGCAGCGTTACGCTCGACGGCGCGCCGTTCTCCGGCCAGACCAAAGACACCCAGACCCACAGCGCCTATCGCTACGTCGTGCTACGGATGCGGATCAAGGGGGCGCCGACCATCCTAGTGCTCGCCTATCCGGGCGAGGTTCTCGGCTACGGCATGTGGTCCACCGGCATGAGCATCTTCCGCAACTCGCTCTACTCCCAGGCCGGCGCCGACGAGGGGCTGCCGATGGCCACCTGGGGTCTGCTCATGCTGGCCGGTTCATCGGTGTACGACGGCCTAGACTTGGCCCGGCGCTTTGGCGTCGCCGGCTCCGGCAACTGCCTCATCAGCGACCCGCAAGGCGAGAGCCTGTCCGTCGAGTTCAACGTCGGGGGTGTCAGCGCCGTGCCGGCCCGCGAAGGCATTGCCACGCACGGCAACCACGCCGAGGGCGCCGAGACCCGGCCGTTCGCCGCCTACGTCGGCAAGGAGGGTGCGAGCGAGGAAGAGAACTCCCGTTACCGGATGCACGGTTTCTGGCACCTGCTCCGCGCGGAGTCTGGCCGGCTGACGCCGCAGCGTGCGTTCGCCGCCCTCGCCGACCACACGTACTACCCCCAAGGCACCTGCCGCCACTGGGTAGACGGCAAGCCGGGCATGGAGACCACCGCCGCGGTCGTCGTCGAGCCGACCAAAGGGCTACTCCACGTCGTGCGCGGCCAGCCCTGCGCCAACTGGCCGGTAACCTACACCGTATGAGACCATAGGCGCGGTGTGCCTCACCCCCGCCTCCCGTCAATATACTCCTGCTATGCTACTCGGTAGTAAGAGCGCCAGGGACCACGAAAAGGGAGAGACATGACGACCAATCCCGAGCTCCTCCGGCGCATCACCGCTCGGCCGGGCGTCTTTGGTGGCAAGCCCATCATTCGCGACATGCGGGTATCCGTGGCACTCATACTGAGCCTGTTGGCTCAGGGCGTGACGCCGGAGGCCATTCTGGACGACTATCCCGATCTAGAACTCGATGACATTCGTGCCTGCACCGCCTACGCGCACGCGGTCATCGCAGGAGACACGCTGGCCACCGTGTCGGTTACGGAGTCGTGAGGTTTCTCGTAGACCGATGTGCCGGCCGCCGTTTAGCGGAGTGGCTCCGCCGTGCGGGACACGACGTGCTTGAGGCCCGGGAGCTTGGTACCGACCCAGGGGATCAGGTGCTGTTGCGGCTTGCTGAAGCCGAAGATCGCATCCTGATTACGATCGATACGGACTTCGGGGAGTTGATTTATCTGCATGACGTTCCCCACGCGGGGCTGATCCGCCTCCCGGATGTGCCGGCGACACAGCGCCTTGAACTGATGGCCGAGGTCATCAGGCGACATCGGCAGGCATTGGACACCCACGCAATAGTAACCATACGCGGCGGACGGATCCGAGTATCACGTCCTCCGTCAGTCTGAAGTACAGCCAAAGACTTCGAGCCGCTGAGAAGTGCCCCCGAAGGAGACGACACGATGACCAAGGAAGAGCCGCTGGGCTACGTTGCAGAGCCACAGAAGCAGGTCCCCATCGCCTACGACGTAGACGTGGCCGTCGTGGGCGGCGGTCTCTCCGGCATCTTCTCGGCCATCGCTGCCGGGCGCCTGGGAGCGAAAACCCTGCTCTTGGATCGTTTCGCCGCGTTGGGCGGCAACCTCGGCCCGGCCATGATCGTCGGTGGCAGCGTCGCCGGCGAGGCCCCCGTCACCTTGCCCGGCGGGCTGGCCGGCATCCCCAAGGAGCTAAACGACCGGATGGAGGCGCTCCAAGTCGAAACCGGCCACCGCTATGCCGATATCACCAATATCATCTCCCACCTCGCGGCGCAGATGGCCCTCGACGCCGGAGTCGAAATACTCGTGCCGGTGTGGGTCGGCGACCCCATCATTGAAGACAATCGCGTCGCCGGCCTCTTCGTGGAAGGCAAGTCCGGCCGCGTCGCCGTCAAGTCCAAGGTCGTCATTGACGCCTCCGCCGACGCCGACGTGTGCCGCCGCGCCGGCGTCCCCGTCATTACCGACATGGCCCCCGACCCGTCGTGGCCGCCGGTCATCCGCCAGGAGTTCCTACGCCCCGAGTTCGTCCCCTGGAACGACACCGCCATCTACTTCGTGATGGCCGACGTGGACTACCCCCGCTTCGAGCAATTTCTCGCCAGCGACGTCACCCTCACCGCCGAGGACGAGGCGTGGCTCGCCGAGCGAGAGCAATTCCCGTTTGCACGCCAGGCGTTCGAAGACCCCATGATCCCGCTGCTCCGCCATGCCTGGGAGACCGGCGAATACTACTACCTCAAGACCGTCGAGCCGCACGTCCACATCAATACGCCGAACCTCTATAAGGGCCCGTTTGAAAATGGTCTGGTCGGCAGCCGGATCAATATGGGTGGCGCCATCCGCCGCGACGACATGAAGCAGCACGCCCGGTTGGAAACGGCGATCCGTATGCACGTCTTCGAGACCGTGCAGTTCTTCCGCAAGTATGTCCCCGGATTCGACCGCGCCTATCTGCTGATTACCGCCCCCTATTTCGGCTCGCGGGGCGGCCCCCACATTGACGGCGAGTACACCATCACGCCGGAAGATGCCTTCAACGGCGCCAAGTTCGACGACGTGCTCTACCGCAACACGCACGCCGCGCAGCCCCACTATGGCGGCGAAGCATCCGGCTTCGATACCCCCTACCGTTCCATGCTGCCCAAAGGCATGGACGGCCTGCTCGCCACCGGCCGCGCCTCCGCTTACATCCGCCGCGGCCACGACCCCGGCGCCACCCGCGCCCGCCCGGCCCTCATGCAGCTCGGCGAGGCCGCCGGCGCCGCTGCCGCCCTGGCCGTGCAGGATGGCGTCGCGCCCCGCGACCTCGATCTCAAGAAGCTCCAGCACCACCTCCTCCAACAAGGCTTCTACCTCGGCGAGCCGGCCCGCCTCGCACAGCTAGGCCTCGCCGCTTCGTGAGTATGTGGAGAGGGGGCCGGGGATGAGGCCCCACAGACCCGGATAGGGAGGGAACAGCCATGATCGAGCGCATCGAGCCACTCGGCAGACTCATCGCCGACTGCCCGTTCCCCGGCGAAACCCGCGCCGACGACGTGTGGCCCGCACACCCGAACGCCATTCAGGTCAGCGAGGACCGCTTCTTGGTGGTCTATGCCACGCGCGGCTACCGTGGCGGCGACGACGACCTCAGCATCATCTATCAGTTGCGGGCCGGGGCGCTCGACGGGCCGGTCCTATCCGAGCGGATGGTCGCCTCGACCCGCAACGATTGGGAGCCGTTCGGAGACGGTGCCCACTACGTGCTCCAGAATGGTCATCCCGCCGCCTTTGGCGTCCCGCGCGGCGCCCTCATCGGCGGAAAGCCCGCCCCAAACGCCAACCTCTTTGTCATCAAGTGGCACTACCTGGCCCGCTACCTTGATCCCGAGACCGGCATCCTGATCTCGAACCACGACACGCCAGGCCTGATGGAACGCACCCTCCGCGTGGGCTGGACGCAGCTCCGCCTCAACGACGCCGGTGACGACCTGGAGATCGTCGCCCCGGCCCAGCAGCTACGGCAGGTCGGCTACGAGACCGGCGAAGCCTTCTGCAACGCGCCTATCACCAACATGAACAACACCTTTACCCACGCCATCCCCTTCAATGACGACTGCACCGAATGGCTCGACTTTCATCATATGGACGGGATGATCGCCGCGATCAAGTATCGCTACAACCCACAGCGCGGGCTGTACGAGTGGGTGGAGATCGGCCCGCTACTCGGCGGCGACATCGGCGTCGGCGAGGCCAGCGTCGCCCGCTACGGCGACGAATGGGTCATCGCCTCCCGGCCGTCCGTAGACCCGGACACACCCGGCGCCCCGGCCGTCTGGATGCGGACGCCCGACCCGTTCGGCAACGAGCCACCGCAAGTCTTCCGTCCGCCATCGCCCCTCATAAAGCAGCCCCTCACCGTCTACACGATGGGCGACGGGCAACTGCGCCTGTTCACCGGCGATGAGACCATCTCGCCCTACAACTACGCCCGCAACCCGCTCTACCTCTGGGATATTGACCCCGACAACGGGTTCACTGCGTCCAACCGGCGCGTGGTGTTCGATACGTTCGAATATGGCATCCCCATCCCCCCGGAGGGCTTGCCCCGCTGCGACTTCGGGCACCTCTTCCCCCACACCGGCGGCTCGATACAACTCGTCGCCCACCGTATGTTGGGCAGCTACCTGAACGACGCCCGCGTGCGCGGTCGCGCCATCACCGCCGCCGAGAAGGAGCCGGCCGGCATCTACTACGACGCCATCCACTACACCGAGTCCCACCCCAACCCCTGGCACTTCGCCCCAGATGAGTAGCGGCTACCCTTGCAGTGGCCCACCTCACCCTCCCGGCCATGTCGAACACCCCCTCTCTACATGGTGGAGAGGGGGCCGGGGGGTGAGGCCAGCAGCCGCCCAAAACCGGGCGCCCGCGCCGGCACGCCCACTACCCGCAAGGCGTACCAGACCGTCACCTGATTGGCGGTCAGCACCGGCTTGCCAAGCTCGACTTCCAGCCCCGCAATGTGCCGAGTCGTGGTCAGCGCCGTATCCGGCACCAGCACCGCCTCGGCCGCCGGATCGTCGCCGCTGGCGATAAAGCGATACACGTCGGCGGCCGGTAGCTCGGTAACTGCATCCCCGGTCGGCAGATTCAGGGCACTCTGGCTCACGACGGCCACGCCGTGCCGCCGGAGATACGCGGCGAACAGTGCGACGGTGGCAGCCGGGTAGGTGCCCGCAACGGCAACCCGCTGCACCCCGAGCGCCCGCACGGCCGCGCCGAACGCCTGCGTCGTGTTGATCGCCGGCACACCGGCCTCCGCGGCCATCTCCGCCGCTTGCCGCTCCGGCCCCACCGCACAGCCAAAGCTGCCGCTGGTGCAAGCGTAGACCACCACATCAGGGCACCGTGGTCGCAGCCGCTCGATGCCCGGCCGCAGGTCTTCTATGCGCCCGCCATACTGCGCCAACGCAGCCGGATCGTGGTCATCCACGCTCTCGATCACTGCAAAGTGCGCCTCGACCGCGCCACCCACAGCCGCCAGCAGCGGGAGATAGTCGTCCCGCATGTCCTGGCAGGGAAAGATGAACCCCAGACACGCACGTCGCGCCATCGCCGTCCCCTCTGCCCTCGTATCACTCCCGGCAGCGCAAAGTCAGCCGCTCGCCAACCGCTCCGGCGCTCCACACGTCGTTGCAAGCGTCGGCAAATTCGGCCAGCCCTGCCTCGATAGTGGCAAACACCGTCCCGGGCAGATGACCGATGGGTGACAGCAGGTAGTTGTTCCGGCCGTAGAACACGGCGAGATCAATCAGCCGACCGTAGCGCCGGCATTCCTCCCGCAGCTTGGGCGGCAGCGGCATCGCCGGGGGGATTTGGAAGTAGATGAGATCGCCGGGCAGCGGAAAGACCGTCGCGTTCTCCAGCGCCGGCTCCTGCGTCGTCGGCGTCGTCAGCATCGGTGTCTGTGCACAGCCCTCCTAGCCACAGGATTCAAGATAGAAACTTCATATTTAGTATAAATATGCACATATGTCCCCAATATATATGCATGTGTGTCCCCAATATATGCACATTAAATATTTAGTTATTCTGACCTGTAGTTTTTAAATGGCAGATTTTATAGTACTTTTCTTTGATTTGCTCTCCTGCCCACATAGATAGTCACAGAAACTTCATATTTTGTGTGAATAT
>JAJDZR010000088.1 GCA_022824545.1 Chloroflexota bacterium | reverse complement strand
TGTTGGCCCCCACCCTAACCCTCCCCCGTCCCGACAGGGGAGGGAACGCGCCGTCCCCCCGCTGCGGCGGGGGGACCATAGGGGGGCCAGGCCCAGATGCAGTGGTCCCCGACCACCTACGACAATGGATATGTCTCCGCAGGTCTATCGCCTGTTCGACCGGGTGACTGCCGGTGCGCCTGGCCCAGTGCCCTTTAGTGCGGTCTATGCCGACCTGGGCTGGCCCGCCACGTGGAGGGCCGACCGCCCCTACGTGGCGATGAACATGGTGACGACCCTCGATGGCAAGGTGGTGGTCGGCGGTGCCGGGACGACAACATTGATCGGCAGCGACGTTGACCACGTGCTCATGGAGCGAATCAATCTGCAAGCCGATGCGATTCTCGGTGGCGCCAGTACGGTACGGGCGGACGGGCTGCGCTATCCCAAGATCACGGCCGCGACCGAGCGGGAGCGCCAGGAGCGGGGCCTGCGTCCTCGACCACTGTGGATTGTCGTGAGCCGGCGCGGTGAGATGCCCCTGGAAGCACCCTTCTTTCGCGCGGACCGGGCTAACTTGGCTGCTATCGTATCCGGGGCTGCCAGCCGTAGCCAAGTTGCCGCGCTCGATGAGCGGGTGCAGGTGATCCGGGTTGGGGCAGCCGACGGCGTTGCGCTGGACGCGCACGAGGTACTCGCTACGCTCCGACATGATTGGGGCGTGCAGCGGCTGGTCTGCCTGGGCGGGCCGCGCACCAATGCCTGGCTGATCGAGGCGGGCCTGGTGGACGAGCTATTCCTCACTATTGCACCCAAAATCCAGGGCGGCGCCGGTGGGACGACCGCTGTCGAGGGCCGCGGCTTCTCCCCCCACACCCTCGCTCAACTGGAACTACTCTCGGCGTACCGCGTCGGGGGCGAGCTATTCCTGCGCTATCGCTTTCCGGACCAGGGCTGACTACGCATTCCCTAGCCCGTTTTGGTAGAATGTGGCAAGCGGCGATTCGTGCCGAGCATCCGTAGCTCAATTAGGCAGAGCAGGGGCCTCTTAAGCCCAAGGTTGAAGGTTCGATTCCTTCCGGATGCACCCTCAACCGTCCCTCCCTCGGAGTGCGATCTCCTCATTGGCTCTCCGGGTATTCGTCTGCGGCGCGGAAGCTGTAAAGCTCGGCGTTCTCCAGATAGAACTTCAGGTGGATGCGTTGCCCGGTCACCTTGTCTATGGTCCGGCTGTCCTGCTGCCAGGTACACGGGTGCGCGGTGCTGTCCCGATAGCGGAAAATGTCGGAGTCGGCGCGGGTCAATCCTGGGATGGGCGTCAAGTCTTCGTCGAGCACCTCGACCCACACGCCGCCGTTGCCACCGCCGCCGACTATCAAGGCATTAATCAGCAGGGCGCCACCCGGCCACACGAACGGTTTCGTGACCAGCGTGCCGGGGAAGCGGTACGCGCGGAGGGAGCAGAACCCGTCGGCCCGCAGTTGCGCGAGACCCAGCGCCCGGCCGAAGGTCAGGTGGCGCTTGCCGTGCATGGACGCCCCACCCCAATAGTAGAACCAAAGCGTGTCCATGCCCCCGCCCCCCATCAGGTAGGGGCCGCGGGGGGGCTGGGATGTGCGGATCGGCGGCGAGAGCGCGGTGTCCGTCGTCCGACGATCGAAAGCGCCGGCCGCGTCGCCGCCCGGTGAGCGCGGCAGGAACGTTCGGCGGGGACGCAGCCGCTGCCAGGTGATGGTGTCGCGGCTCGTCATCAACTCCATTTCGGCATAAGGATCGTCCGTCTCCCAGTACCACTGGAAGAGGCCGATGTAGGTGTCCCCGTACCGAAAGGCGTGGGCGTGGTACACCTGCCCCGCCGGGTCGTCTTCGAGATCGGGGGTGAGGATGCGCTGAGGGCTGCTCTCGGCGCGGTCGGCGTTGATCGCCACTCGATGCACCGACCGCACCAGTCCCCACCGATGCATGTCGTCCAGCCCCCGGCTGAACAGCAGGTAGGGATACTCCGGGTCGGTGCCCTTGAGCGCGGTGCAGCGGTCGCCCATGCCGTGATCTACGCCGTGGGGAATGGGGTGCTCCCACTCCCAATGCACGCCGTCGGCCGAGCGCAGGATGTAGCCCTTGTAGTGCGTGGTTCCATATAGCGATGCGCTGAAAAGGAGCGTCCATGGTGTCGGCGCGCGCTCCGGCTCGTAGAGAATAGTTGACCCCGAGACGCTGCCAACCTTGCCGAGATCGAGGACGATGTTGGTCTTTTCGCCGTTGTGTCCGCGGTACACGTCCAACTCAGGCCGGGTCCAGTGGATGCCGTCCGGCGACGTAATCAGGCAGATGGCGTAGATGATCTCCGGGTAGTCAGGTGGATAGAGCGTGACGTACCAGGCTTTCCAGAGGTCGTCTTGCGGGTCAATGTAGACGCCGGCGAGATAGACGATTCCCTGGCCTTCCCAGGGTGCGCCGACGGTGTAGAGGGGATTGGCGGGGTGTTTCTGGGGCTGGTGGATGATCCGCCGGAGGCGGACGGTCTGCTCGATGATCTCGTCGTCCAGGAACAGTTGCGTGCGGCGTGGATTCATGGCGTTATTCTTCCTTCTAGGCGGTACAGAGCGGCTGACCAGGTTTGGGCCCCTAACTATCGCCGCGCATCCAGCCGGCTCAGTTGGCCAGTCCACTTGAGAATCCGCTCGTCGGCCGTAACCAGTTGATGACCTTGTAAGGCGGAGGCAACGATTAGCCGGTCCGCCGGATCGGCGTGGAAACCGGGCAGTTCAACGGCGCGGATGCCGATGTCTCCGTCAACGGCGATCTCGACGACGCCTTGAGCCAGTTGCTCCCGACGCCAACTGCCAACATCGCCGGGGAACCTGATCCGTCCCTTGTCCTTGAGAAGGGCAACCTCCCAGAACGAGATCGCGGACACAGCCAGTTCGTTTGCCTGCCATGCCCGTTCAATCTCGCGTCTGGCGCCGGTTCCCAGCCGTGCTGCACCTAGTCTCAGCCACAGCATGACGTGCGTATCGAGCAAGATCACGTATCGCCGTCCTCTTCCCGGTCCGTTGCTTCACGCGCGGCTTCCCATTCAACCGCCAGCGGCTCGATGATGTCACCGACTATCTCCATCCGGCCGCGATCAATGCCGAAGAGGGTCTGCGGCTTGGACTGATACGGCACCAGCCGCGAAACCGGGCGGCCGTTCTTGGTGATGACTATCTCCTCGCCGCTGTCTGCGACATCGTCCATCAGCTTCAGACACGTAGCCTTGAATTCGGACGCCTTGATAGTTCTGGTGCCGGTTTTCTTGATGCTATCCGTCGCCATGGTGCTGCCCCCTCGGTAGTAGAGCTATCGGTATCGTACCATAGTCATCACTATGGTCACCGCAGGTCCATGTCTGGGACCACAGGAGCACCTCCGACACTAGCGAAATGCTCCAGCGTGCCCCTGACGTGTGCCGAGCGCAGCCCGCGTGGGCTGGCTCAAGGTAACGGGAAGTGGCGTGGAGTCAGCAGCGGTGGGTGACTAGCTGTAGTCCAGCTCTTGCACCAAGTCCTTGAAGCCGATGACCATGCGGCGGATTTCCCGCGGGTTCGAGTCAACCAGCTTCTTGAGCTCAACCTCCGTGGAAGTCGCGGCTTCACGACTTGGCAGTACGCCAAACCACACGAGTTTCGGGTTCCGTCCGGCGGTGGACTTGGTGTGCCCGTCGCGGTGCTCCGAGAGGCGCTCGCGCAACTCTCTGGTCTGGCCGGCGTAGAAGTGCCCATCATCCAGCTTCAGCAGATAGACGTAGAAGGTGGTGGTCTTGGCGTCTCGCGCCTTCCATTGCGGGGAATACTCGGGCTTGTACCAGGTTTTGGAGCGGCCTCCACCCTTCTTACTGCCTTTGGCTGAGGACCGCTGCCCGTTGTTCCGGCAGTCGAGGCACGTTTCATACTGTGCGTCCTTGGCGAAGCCACAGCCCGGACACTCGTCAACTTTTCCGGCTTGGAGGCCCTGAAAGTGCTCGTAGCAGAAGACGTGGTTTTCGCGAATCCGCTTTTTGCAGTCCCAGAACAGGCAGGTGTTGGCCTTGTAGGCCCTGGTGGGTTTGCTCCCCCGTTTGGATGTAGAGCGACCGTTGCGGGTACTCGATTCGCGCGAGGCCTGAGCGGCCGAGACCGCGATTTCCTGAAGAATCTTCTTCCAGTCCGGCATGACCGACCCTATCCCCCTTCTACGGCTCTCGTAGATATAACCGCGTGACCGGGTTTAGGGTCCCGCGAGCATCTCTTGGACTAGCGCAATGCCCCCTTCGATGCCCCGTTCGATCAGCACGCGGCCCTTCTCGCTGGTCGCTTTGGCGCTGTTGGGGCTGGTGTTGTAGGCCATGGCTTCCGGCCGCAGGTTCTCGGGAAACGCATGCATCGTCACGGAGGTCTCGAACTCCTGCGCGTGGCCGGGCATGTGCCCCGTCTCTAGCACTTCATTGGCGAAGTCGCGGGGAATGAGGTCCCAATAGCTGCACGAGCGCAGGTCAACGGGCGCTTGCGCCGCCTCCTGCACGCGCCGGTTGTAGTCGCCGTGCGAGAAGCCGGCTAGCGCGTCCTCGCCGAACTCCGGCTGCTCTACGTGTGCGTTGCGAAAGTAGAGCTGCCATTGCGGGAGCGCGCTGCGGATGACGGCCACGTTGCCGCCGTGGCCGTTGATGATGAGCACCTTCCTGACGCCGTGCCGGACGAGGCTTTCCACGGCGTCGAAGAGCACGGCCAGCCAGCTGCCGGGGCGGGCGGAGAGGGTGCCGGCAAACCCCATGTGATGCTCGGCAATACCGATTGCCATGGGCACCGCGACGATCACGTTGGGATAGAGCCGCTCCGCTACCTGCTCCGCGACGTAGGTGCTGGAGACGATGTCCTGCTCCAACGCCAGATGCTCGAGGTGCTGCTCGATACTCCCGGTAGGCAGGATTGCTACCTGGTAGTGGTCGGCGGCGAGGGCCGTGCGGAACTCCCGACGAGTCAGTTTTTCCAGGCGAATCTCTTGCTCGCGCATGATTGCTCCTTCCCCGTGTGTATCGTATAGCCCCCACCCTCGCCCTCCCCCGTTGCGACAGGGGAGGGAACAACTCGTCGCCCCGCGGAGCGGGGGGCCAGGCGCACTCCAACACCGCCAGGTCCCGGCGAGGGCAGTATAGAGTACCGGCCGTACACCAGGCTTGGATTTGGCTGCCGTGCTATGCTGCGGTCATGCCGGCGAGCATGGCCATGTGCCCAGAAGCCGGGGCCGGCGGCCGATGCGCGGCTAGCCGGGAGGAGCGTGCCGATGAAGATTACCGCTATCGAGATCATTCCGATCTACCCCCGGATCGCTGCCCGCAATGAGCAATATCAGGTGCGGTTTGGCGGAATCAACCGGCGGACGGTATTCCGCGTCCAAACCGATGCGGGAGTGACCGGCTACGGCGACTACCGCTGCCCGGCGCCGCCGCGGTCTACGGTCGAGCCGCTGATCGGTTGCAGCCCGTTCGACTTCATCAACAATGACTTCAATCCCGGCCTCTGTGGTGCTCTCTACGACGTGATGGGGAAGTATCTGGGGGTGCCGGCGCACAAGCTGATGGGGCAGAAGGTGCGCGACGGCGTTGCGGTCGCCGCGTGGACGCGGCCTGCTGCGCCAGCGCAGTTCCGCGAGGAGGTGCAGCGGGCTATCGCGCAGGGCTACACGATCTTCAAGATGCACACTGCGGAAATCCACGACGTGATGGAGCAGACTCGTGTCGTGGAGGAAATCGCGCCTCCGGGCTTCCGGCTGCATTACGACTTCAACGGCAACCGCACCTTGGCCGCCGTTCTCCCGACGATCCGCGCGTTGGAAGAGAACCACCCCATCGTGGGCTTCATCGAGGACCCGCTCGTCCGCCGGGACCTGGAAAGCTGGCAGCGTCTCCGCGCACAGACGTGCATACCGCTCATCATGCACGTACCGCCGCTCGGCGGGCTACAGGAAGTTATCCAGGGCGTTGCCGACGCCTACATGGTGGGGGAGGCCGGCCTTGGCGATGCGCTGGCCCGTGGCATGGCCTACGGCCGGGCCAACATCCAGACTATCGTGCAGCTCACCGGCGGCACGCTGACCAAGGCGTTGGCCCTGCACCTGGCTGCGGTGCTCCCGACGGTCGGCCACTCCATCAACCTCGACGACCAATACGAGGAGGACATCACGACGGAGCGTATTCCGGTGATCGAGGGCTACTCACCGGTACCGGAAGCGCCGGGGTTGGGCGTGGAGGTTGACGAAGCGGCCCTGGAGCGCGTGGCGGCCCGCGAACCCACGGTGTTCCGGCGCTACGTATCGGTGTTGCGCCTACCCGGCGGCCACACGGTCTACACGCCGAGATTCCCGTCGGTGAGCCGGTTGACGGGCTACGAGGAAGGGACGATCCGGGGCCTCCGCACCGAGTTGTGGGAAGAGGACGGCTCGCCGGAATTCGAACGCCTCTACGAGCGCGTGCAGAATGAGGGCGTTGTCGCCGCGGATGATGCCTGACGGCTCTGTGGGAGCAGAAGGCGGTCGTTCAGGGTGCGATGCCGATGGTGAGCGATGCCCGATAACCGGCGCCGGCCGGGGCAACCGCCGCGAGCAGGCTTTGGTTTGCCTGGTCACCCCGGAGCACGCCGTCCGTCGCGTTGGTCGTCCAACCCTGGGGGCGCTGGCTGTATGGGGCCGCGGCGTAGGCCCGGTCCGTCACCTCGTCCGGGAAGTAGAGTTGGGACGTCACGGCGGTCCGGTTGGCAAAGCGCACCTTGAAGTGGATATGCACGGCGCGACCGGGATACCAGCCGGGGTAGATGGAATCGAACTGGACCATGCCGTTCGCAGCGGTAATCTGGCTGCCGCGGAGGAACGTCTCGCCCGTGGCGTCTACATCCCTCCGCTCACCTTGCCGAGCGTAGCCGGAATACACGCCGGTGGCATCCGTATGCCAGATGTCCACCAGGGCGTCCTGGATTGGGCGACACGTGCCGGCCTCAACGACTTGAAGGGCAACTTGCAGCGGCGTGCCGGGCCGTCCCTCGGTGATGTTGCGCCGGACTTGCTTGGGGTTGAAGTAGAACGGACCTTCCGTCTGCCGGGGGGTCAGGACACATGCCGGAGTGGGATTGGCCGGTGCTTGACTGCCGGTCGCTGCCGGTATGGCGGTTGGGTCAATGGCGCCGCCTGCGACTTGCGTCTCGGGCGTAAGGAGGTCACGACACCCGAACAGGGCCAGGGAGCCAACCGCCCCGAGGCTGCACAGCAGGTCGTCGCGCCGGTTCATTCTTGACTGCGCGCCGCCCAGCAGTCCGCGCCACACAGCGCGGCGCGGTGGCACAAAGATCGGGCTGTCGTGCGTTGGATCACTCATCGCGCCTGTCCTCCAGTGTCAGTATAGAGGCGGACGAGTATCCGGGGGCTAACTGCCGGTTAAAGCTCCGTGAAGGTATGTCGCGTTTACCGCCGCGACGCCGCCGGTCGGAGGGAGCCCGGTGTCACTATTTCCGGTTGCTGCGCGGCGAGATCGAGCACTAACCGATGGCGCTTTTCTCGAGGGATGAACCCGACTTGCTCGAGTGCTCGCACCAAGGTCGGATGCCGTGCCGAAACGGTCGTCAAGGTGGGTCGCGGCCGGCCGGACCGTGGCCCGGAGTTGGCCAGGGCCACGGAGAGTAGGGCGGTGGCTGCGGTCGCCGGCAGGTCCGGGGCGCCGATCAAGCGGAGACGATGATAGCGAGGTGCAAGCCCCAGCAACGCTGCCGGGGTCCGGATGGCTTGCGTGATCTCCGCAAATGCCAGCAGGTCTCCGGCGACCCCGGTGACAACGTAGCTGCGGCGTTCCTGGGCGCGGATCAGGTCCACGAGCCGGCGGATGGTTGCCGTCCGGGCGGCTTGTAGCCCTCTGGCGACGACAGAGCCGTTGAACGTTGTCGTTGTACCGGGTATCCAGGGGATTGCCGCGTCGGTGAGGCGCTGGAGTGGTGCAAAATCGGCGCGGCGATAGCCACGCACCGTGAACTCGGTGCTCCCCTCGGCGCGGCTGCTGCGTGACTGCTCCCCTGCGGCTGGGTGTACCAGGTCAATCGCCTCGTCTACCACCCGGAAGCCGGCAGCTATGTACAGACGCTGGGCCATGACATTGCCCGGCTCGACTTCCAGCGTCGCTACGAGGGCACCCTGCCGCCGCAAGGCACCCAGCGCCGCTGCCAGCAAGCGGCGGCCAATACCCTGTTGCCGCGCGGGTGGCCGAACTGCCAGGTGATCTATCAACTGGACAGTGCCGCCGGGTCGGAGCGGCCGGATCAGAACGACACCGGCGAGCCGGCCTTGCCGGTCCTCCCATCCCCAGCCAGTGGGTAGTGGGAGCGTCCGTGGCACCCACCGCGCCAGCCGATAGGCGAGATGCAAGCGCGAAAGCAGAGCTAACTCGTCGTCGAGCCGCTGCCGTCGCCACGCCGAGGCGTCGGTGTGGACTTCGCGGAGCAGCGTGACGAGCGCCTCAAGCTCGCGCGGCAACTGTAGCGGCCGAACCTCGCCGGCACCAATGCGCCCGTTACGATCCGCTGACATAGGAGGTCTCACCGGTCAAGTATACGGCCATCCGTGGTGTGCTGGCTGCGACGCGCTGATCGGTCGTCCAAGGATCGGGCTGTTGTGCGTTGGATCATTCATCGCGCCTATCCTCCGACCGCATTATAGTGCGAGTCAAGTATCCCCAGGCTAACCGCCGGTTAAATCTCCATGATGGATGCACCGCGCCTTTGCTCGGCAGAGTGTCCCGAAGTCACGGCCACCTGTGGTATGCTGGCCGGGCCAAGCTGTGTGCGGTGCTCGGCGTGGCTCGGTAGCGGCGCGTGGCGCCGTCTCGTCCCTACGCAACGTGGAGGTGTGGCATGAGCAACACGGTAATCCCGACGAACGGAAGTGCGGCTGATGGTGGGAGCCAGCGCCGAGTGGTGATGAACCCGCGGGGCTACCCGCCGGCCATCAAGCCGTTGGCGATGGCGCCGCGGCTCGAAGGCTTGGATGGCAAGACGGTGTATCTCGTTGACTGCCGTTTTGACGACGGTGACCTCTTGCTCCAGCAAATGCAGGCTTGGTTTGCGGAGCGGATGCCGCAGGTCAAGACGGTGTTTACGAGCAAGTCGGGCGTGTACACGGAGGACGATCCGGCGCTCTTCGACGAGATCAAGGAGCGCGCCGACGCGGTGATTCTGGGAGTCGGGCACTGAAGCACGTGTGCGCCGGCGGTCGCCGTGCATTGCATAAACCTCGAAAGCGAATATGGAGTGCCGACGGCCTCCATCCAAACCGAATCGTTCACGCGGGCCGTCAAGCAGGTGGCCTACGCGCGGGGGATGCCGGAGCAGCGGTTCGTCTTCGTTCCGCAGCCGGTGATGGGCAAGTCACCGACGGAGCTACGGGCCTACGTGGACGGGAACAGCCCGGTGACGGGTCAGCCGGTGATGGACGACGTCATTGCGGCGCTGACCCGGCCGCTCAGTCGGGAAGAGCAGACGGCAGGCCGCTTCGACCGCTCGACGCCGCGATGGGTGGAGCCGGATACCGATGACAACCTGCATCAACTGTTCTTGGATAACCAGTGGACCGACCGCTTGCCGATCATCCTGCCCACGCACGAGCACGTGGCGGCGATGCTGGCCGGGACCAGCCGCCGCCCCGATGAGGTGGTGGGACAGATGCGTCCGACTTCGACGCGCGAGGCATGGGCATACACCGTGGAGAAGGTGGCCGTCAATGCCGTGATGGCCGGCGCAAGGCCGGAGTATTTCCCGGTGATCTTGGCCCTGGCCGCGAGCGGCGTCAGTGCGCGGGGCAGCACGACCAGCTCGATGGCGGCGATGGCCGTCGTGAACGGGCCGATCCGCGCGGAGCTAGGGATGAACTGGGGCACGGGGGCGATGGGACCGTACAACCACGCCAACGCGACCATTGGCCGCGCCTACGGCTTGCTGTCGCAGAACTTGCAGGGTGGGTCGGAGCCGGGCCACACGTATCTCGGCTCGCAGGGCAACAACTACGCCTACAACAGCGTGACCTTCGCGGAGAACGAGGAGCGGAGTCCGTGGGTGCCGTTCCACGTGCAGCACGGCTTCCGGCCGGACGAGAGCGTGGTGAGTGTGTTCGGCGGGTGTCGGGCGACCGCGTTCACTTTGGGACTACGCGAGCGTTACTGGCGCGAACACGTGATCAACTTGCTGCGCGGCATGGATCCGCACAGTCCCCCGACGCTGGTCCTGGACCCGATTACGGCGCGGCAGTTCCTTGACCGGGGCGGCTTCGACACCAAGGAGAAGCTGATCCAGTGGGTTTACGAGAACGCCACACTCCCGGCGGGTGAGTACTGGGACTACCAGCTCATCCAGAACTACGTCTATCCGCAGGCGCTGAACGGCGTGGAACCGTATGCGACGCTGCTGAAGGCGGCGGAGGACGAGCTGATCCCGATGTTCCGTCCGGAGGACATTCAGGTGGTGGTGGTTGGTGGCGAGACGAACGGCTACTGGCGGATTATGAGCAGCACCTACGAGCGCAGTGTTTCGATTGACGAGTGGCGGTAGTGGGGGGATGGGCCTCACCCCCCGGCCCCCTCTCCATCGCCAAGCGATAGAGAGGGGGAGTGCGGCGGCAGCCGTAGTGACGGGGGACCGCGGGGACATGGATTGCGGCGAAAGCCGCAATGACGGGATAGGGCCGGCAGGATCGAGAAAGGAGCGGGGCGAATGGCAGACAAAGTACGGGTGGCCTTTATCGGGGCCGGCGGTTTGGCGAACGGCGTACACTACCCTTCCGTCGCCAGCCTGCCCGACGTAGACTTGGCGGCGACGTGCGACCTGTTTGTCGAGAAGGCACAGGCCACCGCCGAGCGCTGGGGCATCCCGCGCGTCTATAGCGACTACCGAAAGATGCTGGACGAGGTTGATCCTGATGCCGTGTACGTCATCATGCCGCCCCAAGACCTCTTCGAGCCGGCCAGCACCGTGCTGCAGCAAGGGCGGCACCTGTTCGTGGAGAAGCCGCTGTGCGTGACAGCGCACCAAGCGAAAATGCTGGCCTACTTTGCGGAGGAGCACTCCTGCCTGACCGCCGTCGGCTTTCAGCGCCGGCATATTCCGGCACAAACCGCGCTGAAACGACGGGTCGAGGAGCGGGGGCCGATCCAGCAAGCGACCGTGAGCTTTCTCAAGTCCACCGACCTGAGCCAGCACGCGGGGCACTACGGCGGTGTGATTGACAACCTGACCGTAGACGGCTGCCATGCGGTAGATAACCTGCGCTTCCTGTGTGGCGGGGAGGTCGAGCACGTCGCGGCGCACGTCCGCACGCGCCGGGCGCCCGGCCCGTCACCGAACGAGTTCACCGCGCTGGTGTCGTTCAGTAGCGGGGCGGTGGGCGTTCTGCAATCCAGCTACGCGACCGGCCGGCGCATTTACCGGGCCGAGTTTCACGGGCCGGGCATTACCGCCTATGTGGACGCCGACCGCGAGTCCTACATCGTGGCGGACAATGGCGAGCCGGAGGTGTACGACTCGCAAGAGTTCGGCACCTTGGGCGGCGCGCCGGGTGATGAACCGCTGCATTGGAAGGGGCAGTGGCACGAGAACCGGCACTTCATTGACTGCATCAAGGAAGGCCGACAGCCGTTGACCAACTTTGCCGATGCAGCCAAGACGATGGAGCTTGTCGAACGCATCCACGCCATCGGCCGGCGAGGTGGCCGCCGGCGGCCGATGTAGCGCCTGTCAGCGCCGCGGCTACTGGGCGGCCTCGGGGGACCAGTCGAACCTCGCTGCCGCCTCGTCAGCCGGTATCTGCATGAGTACTTGCACGAGTTCCGGTGGTCTTTCATCGCTATCATCATAGTATTCGCTGTAACTCCAGAGCCGCCCCGTATCCGGACATTGGAAGAGAACCGCAAATCGCTCACCGTCGAATGCTTGGCAGAGATCGCGTAGATGCTCACTGCTATATTCTATGGCCTCCAAGTCGTGGAGCTCCCGCGTCTCCTCGCACCGACACGCGCGGACGGTATCATTTCCTTGAGTAAGCTCTTCCTCGTGCAGCGCCACCAAGCACCCAATCAGCCTTTCGGGAACGCCGCAGCCCCGGAGAAACTCCGCAGGTACCCCTACTGAGCGGACCAGCGTGCGGTGGTCGAGCCTGCTCCGTCCCACATGCACTACCGCCGCCAGCCCCTGTACCTGGGAGAGATCCACATCAACAAAGAGTGTTTCGCCAACCTGCGCTGCGGTCAGATCGGCACCCTTCAGGAGCGTGTACTGCAGTTCAGCGCCAACCAGACGGACCCCCGTCAAGTTGGCGTCGGGCAATTCGGTACCGCACAAGTCCGCACCGAAGAGATCAACCTGGCTCAAATTGGCTTGCTGGCAGAGCGCTCCATGCAGGTCGGCATTAGCCAGGTGGGTCTTTGTCAAATTGGCCTCACTTAGGTTGACACCATGCAACTTAGCACCACAGAGATCAACGCCAGCGAGGTCGGTTTGACGCAAGTCGACGCTGCCCAGATCGGCCCCACCGAACACCGCCTGATGTAGCTTGGCGCCAGCCAGCTTTGCCAGACTGAGGTCTGCCTCGCGGAGATTGGCATTGGTCAGGTCTGCCCCGCTCAAGTCCGCGTCGGCCAAGACCACACCGCCGAGATCAGCCTCTTGCAAGTCGGCCTCACGGAGGTCGGCGTAGCTGAGGTCCGGCCGGATGGCCGGGTGTGCCCACCGCCACCGATTCCACGTGGTCACCCCTAGCCGGAGAATCGCGAGATGTTCCTGCTTGCCCATGCGCTGCCTTTCGCGTGCCCATGCCACGGTTAGTCGCCGTAGAACTTTAGGTAGAGGCCAGTTTCAGTGTCGCATTGCCGTGCAAGCCGCCGAATCTCCCGGAGAACTGCCAGCTCCCACTCCCGGTGGGTATGCGCCATGATGCGCTCCAACTCCGCCAGAAAGGGTTTCATCTGGAGGCTGTTGAACACCGTATTATCCCAGGGATCAATATAGCGTAGGCAAATGAAGTCGCCGCCGTCTTCACGCTCGAGCCGCAGCAGCACGTTGTGTGGATCGTGGGCCTCCCGAATGGTGCGTCCCAACGCATCCTCAAGGGCTATCGTCAGTGCCATCGTTGAGTCCTTTGTTGAGGCATAGCGCCCGTCTTGTCGTGGTCCCGTGGATCGTAGACATACACCAGCGCGTTCGTATCAACGAGAATAGCGGGCAAGACGTTCCTCATAGATTTCCTCGCGCGTCCAGCTTCGGCCCGTCTGTGGCACGCGCAATTGCATCCGTTGATTGATAAAGGCCAATTCCTCTTGCCACGCCGGTAGCTTCATCCGTTCCTGGATCACACGTTTGGCCTCTTCCCAAGCCTGCCGATTTGGCGGAGATTCGTCGCCGTCAGCACCCAAGCGATCAATCGCCTGGCGAATCAGGGCGGCTTCGGAGATGCCCAACTCCTTGGATCGTCGCTTCAGGAGTTCGTCCTGCTCGGGTTCGATGTAGACTTGCTTGCGGATCATGCGGCCCATGGGTGTGCTCCTCTCTCCATCGCAGTATACAGCGTGGCGGGACTCACCCCCGCTGACAAGGGTAGGTTTTTCGTGGAGAGCTGCGGGGGCGGGGCAGACCTCACCCCCCGGCCCCCTCTCCACCATGTGAAGAGGGGGAGTAGGGCCTGGAACAGGCCCTCCGAATGGCCCTGGATTCCGGCTTTCGCCGGAATGACGGGACCCGGAGGCGGCAGCCTGGCTCTGGTAAGCTACGGGGAGCATGAATGCAGTTGATGACCGAGTTGTGAGGCTGAACGACGTGACCTACCGCTGGCCGCGCTGCCCGGTGGTCGTCGTGTGCATAGACGGGGGCGATCCGGCCTACTTCGAGCAGGCCGGGCGGGACGGGATCATCCCCAACGTCGAGCGCTTCATGGCGCAGGGGTTCGGCGCCGTGGCCGACGGCATCGTGCCGAGCCTGACCAACCCGAACAACCTCTCTATCGTCACCGGCAGCCCGCCGGCGGTCCACGGCATCTCCGGGAACTACTTCCTGGACCCGGACACGGGCGACGCGGTGATGATGAACGACCCCGAATTCGTGCGCTCCGAGTCGCTCTTGGCGGAGTTCTCGCAGCGCGGGGCGCGGGTGGTAGCCATCACAGCCAAGGACAAGCTACGCCGGCAGCTGGGCCGGGGCATCAACGTCGCCGGTGGCAGTATGAACTTTTCGTCGGAGCGGGCCGATCAATGTACCCGCGAGACGAACGGTATCGAGCAGGTGCTCGACTTGGTGGGTTGGCCGCTACCCGACGTGTATTCGGCCGAGCTATCGCTCTTTGTGCTCGAAGCGGGCATCAAGCTGCTGGAGCGGGACCGTCCCGAGTTGATGTACCTGTCGCTGACCGACTACATCCAGCACAAGTACGCGCCCGGTACGCCGGAGATCAACGATTTCTACGCGCGGCTGGACGATGCGTTCGGGCGGTTGGCGGCGCTGGGCGCCGTCGTCGGCATCACCGCCGATCACGGGATGAACGACAAGTCGCGGCCGGATGGATCACCGAACGTCATCTATCTCCAGGACGCGCTAGATGGCGAGTTCGGGGCCGGCCGGACGCGCGTCATCCTGCCGATCACCGACCCCTACGTGGTGCATCACGGCTCGTTGGGCGGTTTCGCGCGCGTCTACTGCTACGATGGCGTCACGTCGGAGGCGGTCATCCGCGTCACGCGGGAGCTGCCCGGTATTGAGGCGGTCTACGACAAAGCGGCGGTCTGCGCGGCGTTCGACCTGCCGCCCGACCGCGAGGGCGACGTGGCGGTGAGCAGTACGGCGGACACGGCCATCGGCACCTCGGAGGCCGCGCACGACCTGTCCGCCATCCAGGGATTTCGTCTGCGCTCGCACGGCGGTATCTCCGAGCGGCGCGTGCCGTTCATTCTGTCCGCTCCGCTGAACGAGGCGTATGCTGCACGGGCGGCCGGCGGCACGCTCCAGAGCTACGAGATCTTCGACTATGCGATCAACGGAGTCGTGGTCTAGGGCAGGCCCATGCTGGCCGACGTAGCGCGGCGGATCAAGAACCTCCCGGACGTTTGGGGCGAGGGAGCACTCTTCGCCTTCTCCGGCATGGACGGAGAAACAAGCGTCTCCTCGGGGTTTGTGGCTACTTTCGCACGCGAGCGATACGGCCTGCTGTTCCATACCCCTCAGCGCCGCCTGCTGGACATCGAGCTGCGCCATGAGGGGGCGGTCCGTCTTGCCACCGGCGACGTGCTGGGTGTGGAGACACCCGCGGGCGATCTTGTCCTGGTCTTCAGCCACTGTCACACCCTGATCGGAGTCATTCCCAAGGATACGCGCCTGCAACTTAGCATTGAAGCAGGCCCCGTCGCCGCGTGGCAGCACCCCTTCCGGCTCTCCGAAGACGCGGAGAATCACGATGCGCTTGCCCTGATTGAGCACGGGGGACGGTTTGCGCTCTCGTATGGGAAGTCCGTCGCGCAGGCCCGGCAGCGAGCTAAGGCGGGAATGGAGCTGGAGGTCGGCGACGAAATCGAGAAGCGGCTGGCCACCTACCAGCACGTCCCGGCGCTCAAGTCGCCAGACATGGACCGTTTGCTCAAGAAGTGCGTCAGTGTGATGATGGTCAACACCCTATCTAGGGAAGGGGCGATTCAGCAGACCTGGTCCACTCCCGACCGGGTGCCGCACCGGCACATGTGGCTATGGGACTCGGTGTTCCACTCCTTTGGCATGAACCGACTATTCCCCAAGCTCTCCTGGGATTTCCTGAAATCGGTTCTGGATACCCAGACGGCCGACGGCATGATCCCCATCCAGATGACGGCCCATCGTGGCCCTAGCTGGCCGGGCGCCATTCAACCGCCGATTCTGGCCTGGGGAGTGTGGGAGAACTACCTGGCCTTGCAAGACAGATCGTGCTTGCAGTACGCATTACCGCGGCTCGAACGCTATCTGGAGTGGGACTGCGCGAACCGGGATAGGAATGGGAATGGTCTGCTGGAATGGTCTTTGGACCAAGGCAAGAGGTACCGCGGTGGCGAAGCGGGCATGGACAACTCGCCACGCTTCGACCGGGCCGTTCCCTTCGATGCCGTGGATTTCTCGGTCTACGCAGCGCTCGATATGCAGTACACGGCGCGGATTGCCGGGGAGCTGGGGGAGGTCGAGCAGGGGCGTCGCTGGGAGCAGCGGTCGAGGGCAATGTCCGCGCGGGTGCATAGCGGGCTGTGGCACGAAGGGGACGGCTTCTACTACGACCGTGAGCTTGGTGGGCGGTTTATCGGAGTCAAAGCCATCAGCGGCTTCTACCCGCTCTTATTGAACGACGTGCCACCGGAGCGTGTGGACAGATTAGTAGAGGCGCTGAAGGACCCAACCTTGTTCAACACGGCCTTTCCCGTGCCCACGGTGGCCGTCGCGGACCCGGCATGGTCCACCGATATGTGGCGCGGCCCGACCTGGGTGAACGCCAACTACTTCGTCATCAGAGGACTAGCCGTGCAGGGGAGAGTTGAAGAGGCGGACCGGCTGGCGCAGAAATCAATCGAGCTCGTGCAGAAGTACTACCGGCGCTACGGCGTCCTGTTCGAGTACTATGATGCGAAGAACGAGGTACCGCCCCCGGCCTGCGACCGGAAGGGGCCGATCAGGAAGCCCTACGACATCCGCTTGAGGGGAGGGTCGATTCGCGACTACCATTGGACGGCAGCGGTGACGGCGAGTCTGCTCCTCGGCCTGGATGAGCTACGCGACGAAGCTATGTAGCGCATGGTAGGCTGCACCCAGCTACAGCTGCCAGCGCAGAGACGCGGGCAGTGCCGGCATCAGAGACGGCGCACCGGCACGGCGTCGGTGGGCAGATCGGGCGGCCGGGAGGCCGAGGTGAATCCATAGAGCCGCTTCAGTTCAGGATTCCCTTCCGCCTCGGTGTAGGCTTCATCGCACAGGTAATTCACGATATCGAACTGGGGCTTCAGGAACGACCGCACATTGAACCAGATCAGGCAGACCCGCTCCCGGTCCGTCCGGTTGGCCCCGCTGGAGTGCCAGGTCGCCCCGTTAAACACTAGCACCGATCCCGCCGGGGCCTGGAGGCGGATTTCCTCCGGGTCGTTGGCGTAACCCTCGGGCGGATTGCGCCGGCGCTGGTGGCTGCCGGGGATCAGGCGCGTGCCCCCGTTCTCCGGCGTGAAGTCGTCGAGCAGCCAGAGGCTATTTGCGGTTAGGCACAAGCCCTCCGGGAACGGCTCGGGAACACCCGCCTGGAAGTCGCTGTGGTAGCGTTGATCGGGCGCGCCGGGCCGGACGATGTTGGAGGTCAGGGTGCTGAGGATATAGCTCTCGCCGAGCAGGCGCCGGAAGACCGGATCCACCCGGGGATGCAGCAAGACCCGGCGGAAGTCGGCCCCTTTGTTCACCAGCCACCGGACATGCTGCTGCGGCTTGGCGTGGTCCGGCTCCGCTGCACCGAGATCGAGGATCCGCTGGCGGTAGTGAGCCACCTCTTGGGGTGCCAGCACGTTCTCCAGCACGAGGTAGCCCCGTTCGTCGAGCTGCTGCTTTTGGGCCGCAGTCAACTCCTGCGTGCCGTTGCGTCCTGACATGGTCATTCTCCCTGAGCTGCCTGTAGCTCCGACCGAACCGCTAGCCCAAAAAGGAGGTGAGCTTGGGCATTGCCTCCTCGATGGCCTGGCGGGCGCCGACTTCCCCGGCATAGGCCCGATTGATGGCCGTATTCGCCTCGCGAATGATCTGGTTGAGGTTGGGTACGATGGGATGCCCCTCGAAGTTGTTCGCCTCCATTTCCTTCAGCCAGAAGCTATTGAAGTCCGGTGGCGTCCGCGACACCCGGTCGCCGGCGAAGATCTTCTGGTTGAGGAATGCGTCCGACCGGGCCACCGACAGCAGGCTGGGGGTGAGCGGATCACCCGCCAGCAGGCGGCCAATCTGCCCCTCAGTAGCCGACCAGCCCCACATGGCCAGGAACGCTTCCTCGGGATGTTTGGTCGCCTGGAACACGAACGCCTGCCCGTTGCTGTTCAGCAGGGTCTTCTTGGTCTTGCCCCGCGGGACCGGCACCAGGCCCCAGACGAAGTTATCCCCGACGTCCACGCCCCAGTTCCCATGACCCCCGCGCACGGTGTAGTGAAACCCATATTTGCCGGCGACCCAGGCGGCCTTTTGGCCGCCCAACTGCTCCTTCTCCTCCGGGGTCGGCGCCACCCGGTGCTTGTGGATGAGGTCTACATTGAACTGGACCGCGTCCACGGCCTCGGGCTGATCCAGGACGATCTTCGTCCCATCCGGGCTGATCACCGCCCCGCCATTATTGATGAGCCACTCCTGCCAGCGGCCAGGGTCCGTGCCGAAGATTCCCTGCTCCCGGTCGGTGATCCGCGTGCTCATTTCCACGTAGCGGTCCCAGGTCCAAGTGCCAGCCGCCTCGTCGGCTTTGGGATCGCCGGCGCCCTTGCTGTCCAGCAGGGACTTGTTGAAGCCCGTATGGAAGAAGCCGCCATACGCACACAGGCCATACTGCTTGCCGTCAAACCTGCCCGCTGCGACGTGATAGGGTAGGTAGTCCTGCATGGGTACCTTGTGCTGGCTGATGGAGCTGTCCAGCGGGGCTACCGCCCCGAGCTGGGCCAGCCGGTTCAGGATGGTGGAATGGCCTACGCTGAAATCCGGCGGATTGCCGGCGGCGGCGGCCGTGACCAGCTTATCCTCGCGGTTGCCCGGGGGAAAGACGACGCTATTGACCGTGATGTGCGGCCACTTCTTGTGTACCCCGTTCTCGGCGGCGGCGTGCCACCAGTCGGTCACGCGCTGGTTCCCGGCGGACCAGAAGAGGATCTCCACCGGCTGCTTCGCTGATGTACCGGCCGCGCCCTGCGCGCCCTGGGCACCCTGGGCACCGGTCGCGCCGGCGGCTCCCTTAGGCCCGGCTGGGCCTGCCGGTCCCCGGGCCTCTTCGGGAGAACCGATCACCCGTACCGTCGGTTCGCCGCAGGCCGCCAGCACAGCGGCCGAGACCGCCGCCAGCATGACCATCGAGGTGCGCCGGGTGAGTCGTTTGCCTGCTAGGGTTGCCATCCCATACCTCCCTTATCGCACGCTCCCGCTGAGGGAAGGATAGCCTGCGCCAATACGCTACGCCCGCTCCTGCCAGCGGAAGGATCATGCGCCCTGACCCCTCACCCCTCCTTTTCTGCTGGTGAGGACACTACCACTATACATTATACATAATAGAGGGGGTGTCAAGCGTGTGCTCTTTCTGGATTTTGTCATAGGCATGCAATTTGTCCGCACCCTGGTCGTCGTGGGCTATACCATAGGATTTCCATAGGCTCAGCGGTGGGCGTCTCCGTCTATGGGACAATATAGTGCTGATGGGAGTTGTAGAAACATGGCTGACGCCATCAAGGACCTGAACGCCTGGCTTGAGTACAACATTCAGCCCCAACGGCTACACACCCTGTTGCATCCCGCCATGTACGGAAACGGCCAGCTGGAGCTGATGGCGGAACTGGACCGATCTCGGGTCAGCGAAGTGGTCTGCTTCGGGTTCGGCGCCGAGGGACTGGAGTACGGCAGGAACAACGGTGAGGAGCACCTGGTCCCGGCGGTGTACGACGCCGAAACAGGCAAGAAGTACCTGCTGTCTTCATCGCCCGGGCCCGGCTCAAACAGGCTTACCGTTACCTTTCGTCCCGACCGGCAGGTGTGGCGGTACGAGTTCGACGACCTGGACGTCCGGGTCTCGCTGGTCCTCCCCCGGCTGCTTCCCGGCTATCTCATGAAGGTTGAGCTGGTGCCCAAGGCGGGCAACGCCAGTGCTCGCTGGCACGTCTACCAGGAGATCGCAGGGGATCGTGGCCGGCGGCTGCGAATGACTGAGGCCGGCTACGAGCTGGGTGGCGGGACCGTCTGGTTCCGGAACAGCATTGACAGCTACGGCGAGGCCATCGGTGCGACGGTGGACGCTGAGAACGTGAACCTGGGAGAGGACGGCGCTTTTGCCACTGACATCATGGTGAAGATGGCGGTAGCAAGGCAGGGCGGTGACCGCTTGGCAGCCTGCTACGTGGCCCGCGCCTTTGGGCCCACGGTCGCAGCAGCAAGGGAGGGCCTGCGTCAACTGCTGTCGTTGCCCGAGCGACTGGAAGCAGAGACCGAGTCGTGGTGGAACGCCTACCTCAACGAGGTCCCGCACCTGGAGACCCCGGACGAGACCTTTTCGAAGACCTTCCTGTGGTCGTGGCCGGACTTCCGGATGAACCAGATAGATGTGCCCATAGGCCCGGCACCGCCCGGCCTGTTCAACTCCAATAACGTTAGCCTCAATGTCCTTATTTGGATGGCTGCCGGAGACGGGATGCAAGCCGAAGCAGTCAACCTGCTATATGACCCGAAACCGGTCCGTGACCTATTGCTACTCCTACTCAAAGAGACCCGCAAGCATGGGATACTCATTGGTGGGATTGCCAAGGGCCGCCAATATGGACGAGGCTACGCTCGCCATTTGGGGTCTTGTTGTGGGGCTCTATACAAGTACCTGCTTACCACGGGCGATCTGGCGCTGCTGGACGAGGACATCGGCGGCATGACGGTCCTGCAACGGCTGGAGGACGCCCTGGAGGCTCAGCTGGCCTACCTGGACAGCAAGACGGGCCTGTTCTGGACCGACAACGAACTGCCGTCAGACGTGTCTGACCAGACCGGCTATTCCGGCGGCGGTCTGGGGCCGAATCTGGAGGCGGTCACCGGCTATCGTGGCGGCGAAGGCACCTTTTACAACGACTCCAACGCCGGTATCCTGGGGGCTTTTCTGGCCATGGCCGACATAGAAGGGCTGGCAGGGAACGCTGCCCGGAGCAAGAGGTATCGCGATCAGGCCCAGGAGATCGCAACGGCCATAAGGAAACACATGTGGAACGAGGAGTTGCAGTTCTTCTGTGATCTGAACAAGGACGGCACCGTCAACGACTACATGGGGATCGGGGGCTTCATCACGGGGCTTTTCGCTAGCCAGGTCTACCGCCCCGGCGGCCTGGCCACCCAGGAACAGGCGGCAACCCTGGCCCGGTGGTGCGCCGACCCGGAGTTCGCCAGCGACTACGGGGTGATCTCGCTGGCCCGCAGCAGCCCCTACTTCAACCCCGACGACTGGAAGGGCTACAACAGCAGCTTTGACATGCACTGGTGCAACCAGGTCCCCGCGGGCCTGTACGCCCACGGGTGCTATGAGGAAGCGCACACCCAGCTGTTCAAGCTGTTCAGGCGCTTGGGAGAGAACGGCGGCCTGGGCCCCCGGTACCGTGGAGAGGTCTACCAGGCCGACACGGGCGAGATCGTGCCCGACCGTTTCCCTAACTATCCCAGCATCCTGAGTGCGCTGACCTCTGTGACAGAGGGAGTCTTCGGGCTGCGCTGGACGGCCGGTGCCCTGACGGTGGAGGTGCATTCGCCCTGGCCCTGGGCCAACCTGCGTAACCTGAAGATCAGGGACTCAACGCTGGACCTAGTGCTGTCGGCGGACGGGAGCGTGAGCGCGATCATTGATGGCAACGAAGTCGCCAAGAGCAGTAGTGGGAAGCTAGAGTTGGCGTGGGAGCTGTTCGACCACCGGCCCCAAGACTCCTGATGGCCACGGACGCGCCTGCCGCCGGTTCTTTGTCCATTCCGAACCTCCGAGGCCAGAATTGGAAAGCAGCTTCGCCGGGGACCCGGTTCCCCGATTCTATGTAGCCATCGGCACAGCCAGTTCGTGTTTGAGACCGAGTTCGATCCTCGCTGATCTCGGTGACACACAAAGCCAGAGGGGATGATGACGCGATGAGTCGCACAGCACGCGCAGCCGTGTTCGTCGGGGCAAACCGGCCCTTCGCGATGCAGGAGTATCCTTTGCGTGCCGTCGAGGCCGACGAGGCCCTGGTGCGCGTCACGATGTCAACGATCTGTCGCTCGGACATTCACTCCTGGGAAGGCAAGCGGCACAACCCGACGCCCGGCATTCTCGGCCACGAGATCATCGGCACGATTGAGCAACTGGGCCGGGCGGTTGGCCCGGACATGCGCGGGGATACGCTGCGCGAGGGCGACCGCGTGACCTGGACCGAGTTCTTCTTCTGCGGCGCGTGCTACTACTGCCGTATCCTGGACATGCCGCAGAAGTGCGTGCGGCTCCGCAAGTACGGGCACGATCCGGCCGACGAGTCGCCGCACCTGCTGGGCGGGTTTGCCGAGTACTGCTACCTGCTACCGGGGACCGGTGTCGTGCGCCTCCCCTCTGATCCGGCTGATCTGGCCGACGAGGAGGCCACACCGCTGAACTGTGGTGTGGCCACGATGGTCTCGGTGACCGAGCAGGCGGAGGTTGGCATCGGTGATGCGGTGGTCGTGCAGGGCTTGGGACTGCTGGGCCTGTACGGGGTGGCCCTCGCGCGAGCACGCGGCGCCCGTACCGTGATCGGCCTCGACACCATCGAGTCACGGCTGCAGATGGCGCAGAGGTTTGGCGCCGATGTCACCCTCGACGTTGGCGCGATGGAACCCGCTGCGGTCGTGGCGGCGGTGCGGGAGGCCTGCCCACCCGACGGTCCGGACGTAGTAATCGAGGTGTGCGGGGTGCCGGCGGTGCTGCCGGCGGGCTTGGCGATGCTCCGGAAGGGCGGGCGGTACGTCGTGGCGGGTATTGTCTTTCCGCAGGCCGACGTGACGCTCGACGCCAATACGATCCTCAGCAAGTGGATCACCATGCGTGGCAATCACAACTATCACCCGCGGCATCTGGTCCAGGCGCTCGACTTCGTGGCCCGCAACCGCGCGGCGCTGCCCTTCAAGGACATCGTAGACAGCAGGTTTGACCTCGCGGACCTGGACACGGCCTTTGCGCGCGCCGCGGATCGTCAGGTGCTGCGCGCGGCGATTGTGCCGTAGGGCAGGAGGTTTGACTGGCCCCCACCCTAGCCCTCCCCCGTCCCGATGGGGGAGGGAAGGACTGGCCCCCTCCCTGGCCCGCCTCCGTTGCGACGGGGGCCGGGGGTTAGGTCCGGGTTCGCAGGGCGGCGGCGAGGTGTGCGGGGTCGTCGGCTGCCACATGCACCGTCGTTACCGGAGGAGTGGGTCTGAGCAGGCCGTACACCGGGCGGGCGGTGCGGAGCCGGAGTGTGATGTCGGTACGGCCGCCTACGGCTAGGAAGGCGCTGCCGGTGTTGTGGTCGGTCACAAGGCCGTCGCGCCCGCCGGGTGCGCGGAGAGGCTGTTGTTCTACGTTGGCGATCTCGTGGTAGGGAATGAGCACCTCGGCCACGTTGCCGTGGCGCAGTCGTACCCCGCCGGCCTCCAGTTGGTGTGGGAGCACCTTGAGCGAGGCAATGAGGCCGCCAAACCACAAGACGCCGTAGATGGCGGCGATGAGCAGCAGCCACCGTAGCCAGGCCCAGGGCACCAACAGCTCTACTACAAAGATTTCGACGGGGACCGTCAGCAGCACGAGGATCAGCAGTGCGCCGCCCCACGAGCGCCGGTGGTAACTGAACTGCCCCGCGTCTGGGCGCCGGCGCCGGAAGAGCCAGAGGAACAGGCACGCGATCATCCGCGGCTCCAGCGCCACAATGCGCGCCAGGGGACGCGGCAGCAGCACGGTGAGTCCGTCCTCCAGCGCGGCCCACACGTCCAGCCCTGCCGTGCGCTGCCGGCGGTAGCGACGCACGACCACGAAGAGCTGCCGGCCAGCGACCAAGACCAGCAGGACCTCGATGGCGACGGTCATGCCGACAGCGGTGCCCAGGTCCAGCCAGCCCGTCCACACCAGGACGATTTCGACGACGATCAGCACCGGGAGCAGCCACTTCAGGGTACGCTCTAGCACCTTGGTCATCAGTCTCTTCCCCGCCCTGGGGTGCTATTACCCGAGGCTGACTTGGCCCCCGGCCGGGCGTTGCACCGGGCGGACAGTGTAGCGCAGCAAGTCGTGCAGAGAGGCTTCGGGTCACAGTCTAGTGCTAAAGTCCAGCGGAGACTGACGCGAGAGGAGGCCGGAGAAACGTTATGAGTGCGGTGCAGATGAGCTACCGGCCGCGGGGTTTGTATATCGGCGGCGAGTGGTGTGCGAGCCGGGCCGGCAGGACCATGCGGACGATCAACCCGGCGACGGGGGAGGTGCTCGGCGAGGTGCCCTGGGCCGGGGAAGAGGACGTGGCTGCGGCCGTCGCGGCGGCGCGGCGTGGCGCTGCCGAGTGGCGGCGGGTGCCGCCGGCGGAGCGCGCACGGTGTCTCGAACGGCTGGCCGCGCGCATCATCGAGCACGTAGACGAGCTGGCGCTGATGGATGCCGTTGATTCGGGGAACGCGATCAGCGGGATGCGGACCGACATGGAGCTGGCGGCGGCGACGCTGCGGTACTTCGCCGGGTTGGTGCGCGAGATCAAGGGCGAGACGATAGTCAACGGTCCGCACCACCTGAACTACACGCTCCGGCAGCCGTATGGCGTCGTGGGTAAGATCAACGCTTTCAATCACCCGTTCCGGTTCTGTGCCGAGAAGGCCGCGGCGCCGCTGGCAGCCGGCAACAGTGTGGTCATCAAGCAGCCGGAGCAAGCGCCGCTGTCCGGGCTGCGTTTTGGGGAGCTGTGCGCGGACCTCTTTCCGCCGGGGGTGGTCAACGTGCTGACCGGGGATGCCGTCGCCGGCTCGGCGCTCGTCCGCCATCCCGGCGTGCGCCGCGTTGCGTTCATCGGCTCGGTGGAGACGGGGCGGATCGTGGCCCGCGAGGCGGCCGATACGATCAAGCACGTCTCCCTGGAGCTGGGCGGCAAGAACCCGATCATCATCTTCCCGGACGCCGACCCGGACGAAGCGGCGAAGCTGGCGATCCGAGGCATGAATATGAATCGGCAGGGCCAGTCGTGCAGCTCGACGTCGCGGGTGTTCGTCCACGAGTCGCTGCACGAGCGGGTTGTCGAGCGCCTGGTGGCCGCGGCCGAGGAACTGCCAATGGGGCTACCGTGGGAGGAAGGCTCTGAGGTCGGTCCGCTGATCTCGCAGGAGCAGCTCGACCGGGTGCGGGGCTACATCGCGGCGGGGCAGGCCGAGGGCGCGCAACTGCTGACGGGCGGCGGGCCACCACAGGATGCGCGGCTCGCTGGTGGGTTCTTCATCGAGCCGACGGTGTTCGATGCGGTGACGCCGGCGATGCGGATTGCCCGCGAGGAGATTTTCGGGCCGGTGATTTCGGTGCTGCGCTGGCACGACTACGAGCAACTGCTGGCCGAGGCGAACGCTCTGATCTATGGACTTACGGCAGCTATCGTGACCAACGATCTCAAGCTGGCGCTGGAAACCGCGGACCGGATCGAGGCCGGGTACGTGTGGATCAACTCCGCCGGCCGGTACCTCGGCGCGCCCTACGGGGGCTGGAAGCAGAGCGGGATTGGCCGCGAGGAAAGCCTGGACGAACTCCTCAGCTACACGCAGATCAAGAACGTCAACGTGGCTTGGTGACGGAATCGGTGGATGGTGAGGGGGGGCAGGCCTCACCCTCCGGCCCCCTCTCCATCGCGGAGCGATAGAGAGGGGGTGTAGATTCCCGCGAAAGCGGGAATGACGGGGATGACAACGGGGGCCAGGACTACAGGCGGAAGAAGCTGCCGGCGATATAGCGCGTGCCATCGAAGCCGTTGCCGTCGGCTTCCATGTAGTAGTAGGCGGTGAAGATGCGCCCGTCGTCGAGCTGCGTCGCGACCGGATAGCTCAGGTCCGAGCCGCTGGCGTCGTCGCGGAGAATGGCCTCGGCCGACCACGTGGCGCCGTCGTCCTCGCTGACGGTCAGGCCCATCCCAAACGGCGGCTTGCGTCGGCCGAAGAGCACGACAATCCGCCCGTCGCGGAGGCGCATGGGCCAGGGAGCGCGATAGTACACGCCGCGACGGCTGCTGCCGGGAGCGCGACGGGCAGCCCACGGGGAGTGGCCCCAGCCGACGATGGGGCGTAGCTCAGTCCAACTGTAGCCCCCGTCGTCGGAATGGCACATTTCGATGACGTTTCGGTGCTGGCCGTGCAGCATGTAGCACTGTAACCGGCCGTTCGGCAGGATGAGGAGGTCCGCGTAGCCGGGGGTGCCGATGCCGGTGGGGTCGCGGGTCACTTCGGACAGGTATTCCCAGGTCAAGCCGTGGTCGTCCGAGCCGTAGATGGAGACGCTGCTGGTCGGGGAACTGCCGTCCACGATGGTCACGGCGAGCAGGGTGCCGTCGGGGCACTGTACGAGGGGATGCGCGTCGCGGCGCACCACACTGCGGCCCGGTGGCGGCGCGACCCGGGTGGGCACGGTTTCCCAGGTGCGGCCGCGGTCGGCGGAGCGGAACGCAAAGCACTCCAGCAACCGATTGCTCGCGCCGTGCTCCGCATCGTATGCCGGGCCGGTGGCGGCGCGTGTGAAGTACACGGCGGCGTCGGGGCCGGTGAGGTCAATCTGCTCGCGAGGCACTGCCGCCTCGTCGGCGCGGTAGAGGATCGCCCGCTTCTCGTCGAGGAGCAGCGACTCGTCCCAGACGACGACCGGCTCCTCCGCGGACCAGGTCTCGCCGTGATCGTAAGAGCGCTGGAAGATGATGCGGGCACGGCTGGCATAGCCATTGGTGAAGGAGTGGCCGATGTCCTCCGGGACTTGGTAGCGGGACGGCGCGTGGCTGTGACCAACCAATAGCTCGCCGTTGCCGTAGTTGAAGATGCCGGTCTGGCGCGGATGACCGCAGTAGGTGTGCATGCTGTAGCACAGCTTGATGTGATGCACATCGGAGAGGATGGGCGACGGACGCTTCACTGCATTGCTCCTTTTCGACCTCACCCCCGACCCCTCTCCACATGGTGGAGAGGGGAGTCTGCACCGGCACGATGCCTGCTCAGAAACGGCGGCCGGTGAGTTGGCCGGGGAAGCCGAGGGGCTTGGTGTTGCGGTTGGCCGGCATGGGCCAACCCTGCCCGCCCATGGACTGGAACTCGTCGTGCTTGCCGCAGAGCCAGAAGAACATCTCCGCGGCGTCAATGCAGTCTCGGAACTGCTGACGGGTCCCAGGGCCGGGGAACGAGTAGTCGGCCGTGACCACGTCGAAATCCGGCTCGATGATCCAATCGCGCTCCGGTGGCACGGAGCGCCAATAGTTGTACTTGAGCATGTTGCGAATGCCGCTCGCCGTCGAGCCGGAGCGCCGATGCCAGATGGAGTAGACGGTGATGATGATCGAGCCGGCCGGCACCGCCGCGTAGACCGAGTTCTTGATCTTCCCGTAGTGCGCCATCTGGCGTGAGAGGGAGAAGAGGTGGTGTGAGCCGGGCAGCAGCTCGGTCGGCCCCATCTCGCGGGTGCAGGTTTCGGGGTAGTAGAAGACTTGGAGGTAGTACTGGGCGGGCCCGTACTGCGAGCCGCCGTCGCGGTGCCACTGCTGGCCGGCGAGCGGCATGTGGACGCGGTGATTGCTCATCAGGATGGGGAGGACGAAGTTGCGGCCGAGCAGGGAGCGCACCGCGCCGGCTGCATCGGGCTGACAGATCACGCCCTCGACAAACCAGTCTTCATCGAGAATCCCGGTTGGCTCGATGACCGGGTTGTTGTCCACGAACTCGATGGTGCGCCGGTTGATCTCTTCGGGGACGACCCCTTCGCAGATGTGATAGCCCTTTTTGCAGACATCGAGCACCTGAGAATCGGTCAGGGTGGGTGGGCAGTCGTAGGTCTTCATCGCTCGCTACCGCCATTTCTCCAGGATGAACTCGTAGCCCAAGCC
>JAJDZR010000288.1 GCA_022824545.1 Chloroflexota bacterium | reverse complement strand
GGACGAGCGCGGCGTGTCCACCGAGGAATTGACCCTCGGTGAGCACATCATCGAGCTACGCAATCGTCTGGTCATCTCCGCCGCCGGTGTGCTCGTGACCGCGATGGTGTGCTTTTTCTTTTGGCAGCCCCTGCTCAACTTCGTGATGGATCCCTGTCAGGGCTGCCTCTTCCAAGCCATCCGGCCGACCGAGCAAATCTTCGTCATTTTCCGACTGGTCATCTTCGCCGGTGTCATCATGGCGATGCCCGTGATCGTCTGGCAGATTTGGGCCTATGTCGCGCCAGGGCTGACCTACACGGAGCGCCGCTACATCGTGCTCTTGGCGCCAGGCGCTACGGTGGCGCTACTGGCCGGTGTGTCCTTTGCCTACTACCTCGTCTTGCCGTTGGCGCTCTGTGTCTTGGCTGGTGAGTGTGGGGAGCTGAGTACCATCTTCCGCTCGCCATCCATCACCATCAACCTATCCATTGACGAGTACGTGCGGTTCATCACCCGGATGCTGCTCGCCATCGGGATTATCTTCGAACTGCCGCTCTTCATGTATTTCTTTGCCCGTGTGCGCCTGATCCATCCGCGAATGCTCGTCCGCATGCGTCGCTACGTCGTCGTCATCGCCGTCGTCCTAGCCGCGATCATTACCCCTACGGTGGACCCGCTCAACCAAGCACTCGTGGCGATCCCCATTCTGATCCTCTACGAGGTCGGCATTCTCCTCTCGCGCCTCGCCTATCGCCAGGGTGGCTCGGATGAGCCGGAGCCGCCGCCGGAGGCCGCTACACCTTGATGTCGGCCCAGTGCCCGCGGCGATAGCGCCACGTCATGACCGCCGCTTCGATGGCACTGCCCAGCGCAAAGCTCGCAAAGGCCCCCGGTAGCCCCCATCCCAGCCCCAGCGCAAACCACCACGCCAGCGGCAGCCGCACGACCCACATGCTCAGGCCCGATACCAGCATGGGAAAGCGGGTATCGCCGGCACCCCGTAACGCACCGGCCAACACCATCGAGAAGGCAAAAAAGGGTTGGCCCAAGGCGAGCACTCTCAGCGCCTCGGCGCCGACCCGGACGATCTCCGGATCGCCCGTGAACAGCCGCACTAGCCAGGGGCCGCCGGCAAAAAACAGCACCGCCAGCGACCCCATCCAGAGCAGCGCCGAGCGCACCGCAAACCAGGTCACTCGCCGCGCCCGGTCCGGCCGCTCGGCGCCCAGCGCCTGCCCGGTGAGCGCCGACGCGGCGATACCGAACGCGAAGCCGGGCATGAACGAGAGGGACATCAGCGCGAACACCACCCGCTGCGCGGCAAAGACGGTTGTACCCAGCCCGATCACGATGGTCGAGAACATCAGAAAGCCCGACGACCGTGACAAGCCCTCGATGAGCGACGGCAGCCCGATCTGCACCAGCCGCTTGATGATGTCCAGGTCGGGGTGCCATCCCTCCCGCCCCAGCAGGCTCAGGCGCTGTCTCGACGAGGCGCGCAGCAGGAAGACTGCCAACGCCGCGGCGCCGGCGCTGCGGCCGATGGCCGCGGCCCACGCGGCCCCCTCCACGCCAAGCGCCGGAAAGCCCAGATGCCCGAAGATCAGCACGTAGTCCAGCGAGATGTTGACCACGTTGATGAGCATGGCCGCCAGCATCGGTTTGCGACTGTCACCGACGCCGCGTAGCCCGGCACCCAGCACAAAGGACGCGATGAGGAACCCCGAGAAGAGGAACGTGATCCGCAGGTAGCTGCCGCCGAGCCTGACCACCGTGGATTCGGCGCCCAGCAGCCGGACGATGTGCTCGGCCGCCGGTACGCCGCATAGGGCCAAAAGCACTCCCGCCCCCAGCGCCAGCAGCACCGACTGTTTCAGTACCCGTGAGGCCTCGGCCGGTCGCCGCTCGCCGGTCCGCCGCGCCACCAACGCCGTAGTGCTTATCGCCAGCGCGCCGATGGACATGAAGATGACGAAGAGTATCTGCGTGCCGATCCCCACGCCCGCGATGGCCGCCGCGCCCAACCGGGAGACCATGAGCAGGTCCACCATCCCCACCGCGGTTTGCAGCAGGTTCTCGACGATCACCGGCCAGGCCAAGCCGAACACCAGGCGGCGGATCGAGCGATTGTCGTCGAGCGCGGCCGCCGCGCCCGTTGCGCTGGGGGCCGGAGCAGGCGTCGAACGCGCCGGTGCGTCGGGGACGTGGGCGGTCTGCCCCTGGGAAGCCGCCGCGGCCGGCTTTGGTGCTGCCTGGCTGGAGGCGATGGCCCGGCGCTCGTCGCGTAGCGGTGTCGTCATCGCCCCTTCATCGCCGGGGGGCCGCGCTCCGTCTTGACGGTCGGACGGTCGCGGGTGTTGGCGCAGCCGCCATTGTAGCACTCGCCCCATCGAGGAGACTTTTGCAGGAGTCGTCATTCCCGCGAAAGCGGGAATCTAAAAATCCGGGCCGCTGAGATTGGCGTGAGGCGAGTCCCTGCCTCCCTAGCATTCCATCCGGGTGGTTGTGCAAAGGTCTCCCGAGCCGGATTGATCCGGCCGCGCCCCAGGTTGACGCCAGCGCCAGCGCGGCATACACTTGAGAGGGCAGGCTGCCGGTCAGCCTGTGCTCATAGCTCCGCTGCTGCGCTGCCGCGCAGGAGCGGGAGCGTCCGGGCGGCGTAGCCAAGTGGTAAGGCGGGGGTCTGCAAAACCCCTATTCAGCGGTTCGATTCCGCTCGCCGCCTCCAAACTCAGCCCGATTTCTTCCCTAAAGCTGTCTGTGTACCAAATGTGTACCGGCCCAAAACGATAGGCCCCCATCTTTCCAGCCGAATTGGAATCCAACGGAGGGCCTACTGACTGTTCACAGACAAGACCTTTGGCACGCTGGCGGCGCCGGGTATGGTCAGGGGTATGGAATACGAGTGGGATGAAGCGAAGCGCCGCTCGAATCTGGAAAAGCATGGGGTTGACTTCTCGGCTATCGGAGCCTTCGAGTGGGGCAGTGCCTTTATCCAGCCAAGCTATCGAGGTGGAGAGTTGCGCTACACCGCCACCGGCTTCATTGGCAGCCGACTCCACTACGTGGTTTACACCATGCGGGGCGACACCCGCCGCATAATCAGCCTACGCAAGACTAATTCCAGGGACAGGAGACGATATGAACAAGTACGCCGACGTTGACAGGCTCCCATTCGCCGAATACGCAGAGTTGATGGCGGAGAAAGGGGCGAAAGAGCGCGGTCTCCCGGATACACGCAAGCTATCGTTTGCACAGCTTACTGCGAGCGCGATGACTTTTGAGGAGATAGCAGCGGAGTACGGCGAGGAGACCGCCATCAACGTCGGTATCGCTAGAGACCCTGACGCTCCTGAGCTGGATGATGAATGGGTCAAGTACGCTCGGCCCGCTATCGAGGTTCACCCAGCCCTGGTGGAACGCTATCTGCGGACGCAAGGCAAACGGAAGACGAAGGCGAAGGTGAAGCTGTAGCCGCGGGCGGCTCAGCCCCGGACTGTGGGAGTAGCTGGCACTCCAAGCCCGGTTGCTTCCGGGTGGGACAGGCGCCGCATCGTCCAGGCGGCGTAGCCAAGTGGTAAGGCGGGGGGCTGCAAACCCCCATTCACCGGTTCGATTCCGCTCGCCGCCTCCCTGCCGCACCTCGTGTATCTTCCTCTCTGCCCGCCGCGACGGCTGCCGCCGCCGCGCGGCTGCCGGGGCGTATCGGCCAGCCGCGTTTCCCTTGCTGGGGCGGCGGCTGCCGGCTATACTCCTACCGGTTCTGCCTACACCCATCCGAGGCTGGTCATGCCGCGTGTGTGGCTGCCGGGTGGTGTTGCGCCACGGTAGGGTGTTTGCACCGGCGAGCAGCGACCGGCGCCGTCGGAGCCGATCTTCTTCATGAGGGAAGATATGCATGGGTGATTACACTGCGGTCTACCCGCCCATTATCGCGGCCACTCTTCTCGGCATTGCGTTCATTGCGATTACGCTGTTTCTGGCCGGTGTGCTTGCACCTCGCGTCAAGAGCGAGAAAAAGGCCGAGACATACGAATGTGGGATGGTGCCGCTCGGTTCCAACTGGGCACAAATGAACATCCGCTACTATTTCTTTGCCATCCTCTTCCTCATTTTTGAGATCGAGGCCGTCTTCCTCTTCCCGTGGGCCGTCACGCTGAAGGAGTTGAGCGCCGTCGCCTTCTACGAGATGATGCTCTTTCTGGGCATTCTTCTGTTCGGTCTTGCCTATGCCTGGCGCAAGGGGTTACTAGCATGGGAGTGATGTCACCGACCGACGAACAGTTGACCGACCTCGGCAAAGAGGTTGGCCTCGACGTGTTCACAGCGCGCACCGGCGAGGACCTGAAGCCGGAAAACCTGTTCGCGCAGCTCCCCAAGGGGGTAGTCACCACCAACCTCGACCTGCTGCTCAACTGGGGGCGCAAAGCCAGCCTCTGGCCGATGACGTTCGGCCTGGCCTGCTGCGCCATCGAGATGATTGCCTCCTCCATGCCACACCACGATCTGGACCGCTTTGGGATCGTCCCGATGCCGGCGCCGACGCCGCGGCAGTCGGACGTGATGATTGTCTCCGGCACGGTCACGACGAAGATGGCGCCGGCGGTCAAGCGCCTCTATGACCAGATGCCGGAGCCGAAGTGGGTGATCTCCATGGGCGGTTGCGCCACCTGCGGCGGCCCGTACTACCGCTACCCGACGGTGGTGCAGGGCGTGGACCAGATCATCCCGGTGGATGTCTATATTGGCGGCTGCCCGCCACGCCCCGAGGCGCTGATGCAAGGCTTCATTGATCTCCAGAAGCGCATCCTGCGTGAAGCCAGTAAGGATCGCCGGTCGTGAGCGCGGATAGTGCGGCGCCGCGGCCGGTGCGCGCGATCAACACCAGCGAGCGCAGTCCGTGGCTGGGCAAGGAGTGTCCCCACTGTAATCAGCCGCTCGCCGTCGGTGAGCCGGTAGTCGTGTGCTCGCAGTGCCGCATACCCCAGCACGCCACCTGCTGGACGGCCCAAGACAACACCTGCGGCGCCGAGGGCTGCGGCTTTAGC
>JAJDZR010000102.1 GCA_022824545.1 Chloroflexota bacterium | reverse complement strand
GCGGTCAATGGCACGGCACACCGTGGCCATCGCGCCGGGGACCCACTCCGTGCTCCACGGGTCGTTCTCGTCACGTTGGCTCTGCAAGTCGTCGGACCAGCTCCCCATCCGCGAGCAGCCAATGCAGACCACCCGATACGTCTTCGACATCCACTTCCTCCTCTGCCAGCACGCAGCCCGGCACGAAATCGGCTAATCCGGTGTCCGGCTCAGAGCCGCTCGAACGCGATCTGCCTCATGCCCCACTCGGTCGTGGACGCGGCGCCGGCCGCGCCCGCCTCGGTTTCTAGCTCGTCTGCCAGCCGGCGGATTGCGTCGGCGCCATACGTGTCGGCGACGAACGGATGGTCCCGCCACGTCTCCAGGTTGAGCCGAAACATTGTCGCGGCGCGCCGGTCCGGGACCCGCAGCCGCCGAACGGTATCTATCTTACTCCTCAGTAGGCCCGGACCAGCGATGTTGCTCAAGGTCGGGCCGACGTAGAGGCTATTGCCCTGGTGGCCCAGCAGCGCGGTCAGGATGGTCAGGTAGCGCGATAGCACACGGTTGGTGGTGCTGATCGAATCCACCTCGTCCAGCAGCAGTAGGCCGCCTGGCACAAGCTGCGTGGCCCAACTGCGGATCGTGGCCGCCGGATCACGTAGGTGGGTGGCGACGAACCGCGCGTAGATGAGGTCGGCCGGCCCGACCGGAAAAGGGACGGCGGCTGCGTCGTGAACCAGGTACGACACACCGTTATCGCCAGCACCGGCGCGCCGTGCCTCCGTGATGAATGCCTCCGAGCGATCAATCCCTACCGTCCGCAGCGGCCGCAGTACGTCGGCGACAAGCCGCGTAGTGTAGCCCGGCCCGCAGCCGACATCCACGGCGAGACCGAGCCTATCGGGCGTCGCCGCGCGTAGGAACCGCCGCGACGAATCGGCAAAGACCTCGGACAGCACGTGCAGCCGGTGCGCGGCTACGTCGCTATCGCCGAACAGGTACCGAGGCGGTCGTGAGCCGGCGCCCTGCCGTGTAGCCACACCATCACCTCCCTGGAGCCGACCGTCGTAGAGCAGCACTGCCGAGTATAGTAGCGGCACGGGGACCGGCTGCACCCCTCTCCCGCCGCCGCGGGGGCTGTAAGGCTGACAAGGGTGGTTTTTGTGTAGGGGAGATTCGACCTACCCCCCGGCCCCTTCCCTGATGAAGGTTGCGAACTTGATTAGGTAGTGTGTTGACCCCCGCCCTGACCCCCCCCGTCCCGACAGGGGAGGGAACACACCCGTCCCCCCGCCGCAGCGGGGGGACCATAGGGGGGCTACATCCCACTACCCGATTAAGTTGTCAACTTTCATTAGGGAGGGGGTTGGGGGTAGGTCCGCCGCCCCACAGGAAAAAACCTACCCTTGTGAGAGACCGTAGGGGGCCGGAGCCTGAACGGGGAGGAAACGACAATGAAACTGGTGCGGTATCACGAGCCGGTAGCAGGCAACCAGGTAGGCGTGCTGGAAGGGGATCAAGTTGTGCCGCTCGTCGGCCGGCGTACCACAACTGACCTCATCGAGGATGCACTCAGCGACGGTGTATCGCTCGCGGAGCTGGCCGCGGCGGAGCGCGCCGGGTCATCGGAGGCACCGCAGCCATATGCCGACCTCGACGTGCCACCGGCGGCCGACCGCGCCCATCTCATCAGTCCCATCGCGGCGCCCGAAATCTGGGCGTGCGGCGTCACCTATCGGCGTAGCGCCGAGTTCCGCGAGGGCGACATGCAGACGGGCAAGGGCATCTACGATATGGTCTACGAATCGGAACGCCCCGAGATCTTCTCCAAGGGCGGCGACTCGCGCTGCGTCGGTCCCAACGCGGCCGCGAGCATCCGCGCCGACTCGGCCATAACGGTGCCGGAAGCCGAGCTGGCCTACGTGCTCGGCGCGAACGGCGAGATCGTCGGCTACACGATCTGCGACGACGTCTCGGCGTGGGACATCGAGCGCGAAAATCCGCTCTACCTGCCGCAGTCGAAGGTGTTCTACGGCTGTACCGTGCTCGGGCCGGTGCTCGTGACAAGCGACGAGTTGACCGACCCATACAGCCTGGAAGTGCGCTGCGTGATCGAGCGCGAGGGGCAGGTCATCTTCGACGAGTCGGTCGGGACGGACCGGATCAAGCGGCGGTTCGATGAGTTGACCGAGTATCTGATGCTCAACAACCCCATCCCGGTCGGCACGGTCGTCTCGACCGGCACCGGCGTCATCGTCCCCCCGGAGTTGGGCCTACACACGGGTGACAACGTAGAAATCACGATCACCGGCATCGGCACCCTGCGCCACACGATGGCCAAGCTCCCCCGCGACTGGACGGCCTAACCGCCGCCGGGGCGGCGGCACGCCTGCTACACTGGCTGCCGAACGTCGCGGGAGGGCACTGACCATGCAGCTTATTGACTCGCACCTACATATCTGGTCGTCGGACGAGGACCGCTTTCCATCCGGTGCCGAAGGTCCCGGCGGGCAGACCTGGGACGCCGCGGTCGAGACGCTACTCGGCTATATGGATCGTCACGGCGTGGAGCAGGTAGTGGCGATCGGCCCGCGGCGCTATCTGCAAGACGCGAGCTATCTGATTGATGCCACTGCGCGTTTTCCGGACCGCGTGATCCCGGCGGCACGGGTCCATGCGGACGATCCGGCGGCCGTAAATCTGCTACACACGCTGGCGAACGAGCATAACGTCCGCGGCATTCGGCTGGCCTGCTATGGCGAGCACACCAGCGCGTGGCCGGCCGAGGCGGCTTTCGAGCCGGTGTGGCGGGCCTGCGCCGACTTGGGCATCACCATCGGCTTTCTCACCAACCCGGATGAGCTTCCGGCGATAGGCGCAGCCGCCGGCCGGCATCCACAGGTCAAGGTGGTCATTGACCATTGGGGTGGCCTCCGGGCCGCAGAGGGGCCGGCGTTTGACCGCTTTGCCGCCGTGACGGCGCTGGCGAGCCGCCCGAATATCTATCTGAAAGCCACCTGCTTCCGACGCACGTCGCTGGCCGCCTTCCCCTTCACGGACGCGCATCCGCTGCTGCGGCGGGCGCTCGATGCGTTCGGCCGCGAGCGTGTCATGTGGGGCACCGATTTCGGCGGCGGTGTGAATGGCGGGGAAGAGTATGGGGAAGAGGTAGCCGCCATTACCGAGCACCTAGACTGGCTTTCGCCGGCGGACAAGGAGTGGCTCCTGCGCCGGTCGGCGCTACAAGCCTGGCGAGGCACGGCCGGCTAGGGCGGCGAAGGACGGAGGTGGACCTAACCCCCGGCCCCTTCCCTGATGAAGGTTGCGAACTTGATTAGGGAGTGTGTTGACCCCCACCCTGACCCTCCCCCGTCCCGACCGGGGAGGGAACACACCCGTCCCCCCGCCGCAGCGGGGGGACGGTGCGTGGGGGTTAGTGGGGGGCGGTGAGGTGGCGGGTGGCGGCGGCGACGGTGGCGCCGCCGTGGATTAGCTCGACGAGGGCGCCGGCCATGCGGTCGGGGCGGGGGTGCTGGATGATGTTGCGTCCGAAGGCGATGCCGCGGGCGCCGGCGGCGAGGGCATCGGCGACGTGCTGGAGGGCGTCGCGGGGGTCGGCGTGGGCGGGGCCGCCGAGGATGATGACGGGCACGAAGCATTGGCCGGTGACTTGCTCGGCGTAGGCGTCCACCGGTCCGACATAGTGGGCCTTGACGAAATCGGCGCCGGCCTCGGCGGCGAGGCGGGTGGCGCGGGCGATGTTCTCGACGGTGTGGGCGCTGGTGTCCTCGAAGGAGACGGGGATGGGTTCGGCGAGCAGGGGCATATTCCAGTCGGCGCAACTGGCGACGAGGCGGCGCAGATCGGCGAGGTGGGATTCGCCGGCGCTGCCGGGGAAGACCTTCAACTCAACGGCATCGGCACCGAGACGGAGGGCCAACTCCACGCCGTAGTCGGCGACCGGGCCTTCGCTGTCGAGGGCGACGATGAGGCCCTGGCCGCCCAACTCGTCGGCGACGACGCGGGCCATGCCGGGCGTGGTCATGATGGCGTCCACGCCGCCGGCGACGACGCGCCGGACCGCCTCGGCGGGATGCTCGAGGCCGGTGGCGATGCCGCTCTCGCGGGCGTGATCCATCGCGACGACCACGGCGCGGCCGTCGGGGGCAAAGATGTGGTGCAGGCGACGCTTGGCGTAGGTCATGGTGGCGCGAGGCTACCAGCGGGCCGGGGCGTCGTCAAACGGGTGGGTGTGCCTCACCCCCCAACCCCCTGACCGGCCAAAGCCGCACGGATAGGGCCAGGTGTGGTGCGGCTTTGGCCTGTCACCTCTCCAACATTTGGAGAGGGGGAGTAGGGGCTGGCACGGGTAGGTTTTCGAGGAGCGGGGGCGGAGGGGCGCGGGAGGGGTGGTTGAGCGGAAAGCCCGTACACGCGGTGGAGCAAGGCCGCGGGTGGGGCGGAACTTGGATGGCAGGCTGCGCTTGGTGTGGTTTGGGCCTCACCCCCCGGCCCCCTCTCCATCGCGGAGCGATAGAGAGGGGGAGTAGTGGGAGACGAGTTGGACCTAACCCCTGACGGGCCAAAGCCGCACGGATAGTGCCAGGTGTGGTGCGGCTTTGACCTGTCACCCGGCCCCTTCCCTCCAGGGAAGGGGAGTCTGTGTAGCGGTCGGAGACTGGCCGGGGGGTAGTAGGCGGCTTCGGCTGCAATGATGATGGGGACATGGCCTGGCCCCCCTGTGGTCCCCCCGTTGCGACGGGGGGACGTGGATTCCCGCGTTCGCGGGAAAGACGATTGGGGAGGCGGGAGTGGGAGTGGGAGTGGGTGCGGGGATTGGGAGGGGTGTGGGGCAAGCCTTCCTGGCGCAGCCGGTGTGAGCCGGCCGGCGAGGCGACGGTGGCGTTCGCCATGGCGCGCAGACGATGCTGACCCGGCGCTCCGGCCACAGTGGCCAGGGGTACGTCAGCACCCGGCGCCCTCAGGGTGGCGCGCGGACGGTCATGCCCCGTCACGTCGGATGACGCGGCGAGGGGTCGGCCATGACCCGGCGCCTTTTGCACCAGACGCGACCGGTCCAGGACCGGCACGCTCGGTGCGGCACGCAGACGATGCTGACCCGGCGCCCCGGCCGTGATGGCCGGGGGTACGTCAGCACCCGGCGCCCTCGTGGCGGCACGCGGACGGTCATGCTTCGCCGCGCCGGTTGACGCGGTGAAGGGTCGGTCATGACCCGGTGCCTTCGGCTGGGTGGCGATGCCACCGTCGTTGACTAGCATGATGATGCGAGTGGGTCCCTGCCGGGCGGTGCCCGGTGCTCCAGGAGGGACTTGCAGCTGCCAATCCCCGTCAATGAGCACATATCAACGGGGGTGGGGGAAAGACACGGGGGGTTTGGAATTTACTGGGCTGGACTGTACCGACTGTTTGGGGTGGGGGTGGGCTGGCCCCCCTGTGGGCCCCCCGTTGCGACGGGGGGACGGGGTGGATGCGCCTCACCCCCCCGGCCCCCTCTCCAAATGTTGGAGAGGGGGTGGAGGGCGGACCTACCCGCTGACAGGCCAAAGCCGCACGGCTGGTGCCAGGTGTGGTGCGCCCTTGACCTGTTACCTGGCCCCCTCCCTGAAGGGAAGGGGAATGAGGTGGGCGCGGGGATGGTGGGAGGAGGGTGGCGGTTAGTCCGGCCGCAAGCTGGCTAAGGCTGCTGGGAACTCGTCTTCACTGAAAATTAGCCGGAAGACGCCTTTCACCGGCCCTTCCCGCACGGTCATCGTGCCGCAGTTGAAGGCGTTCTCAAGGGTGTCCAGTACGCGGCGTTTGTAATCCGTATCCGGGTTATCGCGCAGGTGCGCGCCTTTGGTCTCGAATACCAGTAACTGCGGTTTGCCGTAAGTCTCACCGGCCATAGCGACAAAATCTGGCCAGATGCGCTCCTGTTTCCAGCCCCGCAGGTAGTAGTCGCCCCGCTGGCGGACGGCCACCCGATGCCACCATTGCAGCGCTCTTTGCTCATCGAGGTAGCGAGCGAAATTGCGCTCCAGGGCAGAATCAAAGTGTTGCGCGTACACCGGCTCGAAAAGACTGAGTTGTATCGGCTGGCCGTCATTCCTGGCCAACAGTCCACCATCGTCCGTCACCGGGATCTCATAGGAAGATTCCTGCATCGGGAAGTTGGGCTGGTCCGTCTCCAGATCAAAGCGGATGTTTCCCTGCCGCAGTTTGTCACGGAAAATCTGCTCCGCTCGTGACTCCACTTCATCCTTGACGTACTCGCGCAGGGCGTATGCCAGATGTGAGCGCTGGTCATAGATTTGGTCGTCGGTTTCGCCGGCCGACCGCAGCTGTTCTACCAGTTGATGGGCGATGCGGGCTGCCTGCCATGCGTTGGGCGTTACGTCAGACAGGCAGCGGGCAAACCAGGACACTTTGACCGTTTTGTCAATATACAATTCCTGGGATTCGTGGTAAATTGGCACGGTGTCGCCAACATCTACCGATGCGGTTTGCCGCCGAGCCGGGTCGGGCAATGCGACTTGGGGGTCAGGCTCCGTGATGGATGCCCAATCAATGTCCGGCAGGATATGACGTTGATAGTCCAGTTCGATCCAATCGTCACCATCCTTGTGGAGCACCAGCGGCAGAAAGATGTCCCGACCTCGAAATCGCTCACGCCGCTGCATTGTGATGCGTCGCAAATCCCCCGCCTTGTCCAGCACCTCATCACCCAGGCCTGATAGTCCTTCCTGCTCCAACCCGGCTTTGACGTGGCCGACGGCAACGCCCACCTCGGTATCCCAACAGTAGACATAACATTGGTCAAGCAGCTCCCGGCCCGTCCGGCGGGCGTGGGGCTGGCGCATCACCCGGCCCACCAGTTGGGTAATGGCGCGTTGGGCACGGGTATTGTCCAGCATCACCAGGAGGTAGGCGAAGGGACAATCCCAGCCTTCCATCAACGCCGACTTGGTGATGATCCAGCGCACCTGCGGTAGTTCCGATAGCAAGTCCTCATTGCCCAATTCGTCATTGTCGGCGGACTTCACGCGGATAGCGTCGGCCGGCACGCTCAGGTAACGGTTGAGGTGTTCGCGCACGTCCTCGGCGTGGACCCGCTCGCCGTCGCGCTGGTCTTTGCCGGTACGCTCCACGCGCACCACCGCAATGGGGCGGATATAGCGTCCCTCGCTCATCTGGAGCGACTGCGCCTCGGCATCGAGGCGCTCAAGTTCGTCGCAGGCCTGTGCCAGTGTGTATTGTCATTCGGCGCCGGTGAACGACTCCACCTGCACCGGCAACTTAATCATCTCCTCGGTTTTCAGTTCGACGCCGGAGATATCCACGAGCAGGTTGCTGATTCCACGGTTGGGTGTCGCGGATAGCTCAATCACCATGCGCGGATCGAGCCGGTTGACGGAACGCACAAACTCCTCGTTGGATTCCCGCTTCCGGGCGCCGTAGGCTTTGTGAGCCTCGTCCAACACGACTACCGGGCGCAGCATCTTGAACACGTTGAAGAGGCTGTGCTTGACCGTGCCCTGCTCCGAGGTACGCTCCAAATCGGGATACTGCTGTAGCAGGCGGCCGTCACCGAGCACGTCATCGCTATCCGGGAACAGGGTCGGATAGCGCCCCGAATCCCGGAACATCCGCAGGAACTCCCGGCCCCTTTGCCGGTTGGTTGCCGGCAGCATCAGCAGCATCACGCAGAGATAATTCGCCACGTCCGCCGCCGTAAAGAGGTCGTCCTTTTCCAGTAGCTTGACCCGGCCGCCGCTGGCCCGCTCCAGCATTTGCCGGTAGGGATGCTCCCTGTTTTTGAGGGCGGCCTTGGTTTGCTCATAGATCGCACGGGTCGGCGTGATCCACAAGGTCAGGCCGGTTTGCCGGTTGAGCCGTTCCAGCGCGGCGGCGGCCAGCAAGGTTTTGCCGCCGCCGGTCGGCACCTTGAAGCAGATATGCGGGATGGGCCGTCCAGCAGTGTCGGTGCGTGAAACGTACTCGCCGGCGCTGGGCGCCACGCCGCCGGATTGGGCCAACTGCTGCCACGCCGTTTTAGGGTAGTTGGGGATGTCGTCGGGAATGGCGGCCCCGACCTGTCGCAAAGAAGCGATGACGGTATCGGACTGGACCCTTGCCGTGGCCAGCGCCTCTCGCCAGCGGTCGAAGTAGTCGAGCGCGTTGGCCTGATACTCCTTCAACTGCATGGTCCGAGTTCCTATTACTCGGCTCGGCCCATTTCGTAGGGCAACTGACAGAAGGTGATTCCCATGTCGGTAAGCTCTCGTTGGCCCATATACTTACCCGCTCCGAAGACGATCGCTCTGTTGCCCTCCTCACGGCTGGCAATGCTTATACGTCTGGCCCGCTCTTCGTTTAGTATTGCCTCGTTGCCGCGTAGCCAATCAAGGCTGGGTTCGTACAGCAGGTAGTAGTCTGTGCTGTCAACGCTGTAGAACAGACCGTCCTTATTCTGGGGTTGTAGTGCTGATTCTCCGGCGGAAATTCCCGACGCCGTGTGCAGCAGGTAGGTGGCCAGCACTGCATAGGACGGTAGAGCCGTGCCGGTCAGCATCCCTTCCGCGTCAATCGGCTCGCCCAGCGTGCAGTAGGTAAAAGAGCCGCCTAGTCCTTCACGCAGTGCAGCGTCTCGGGTGGTTGGCACGCCACTGACGACTCGCCGTATCCGTTCGGCGGTGATAGTGTCGGCATACTCCTCGCACTCGACTAGAATGAACTTCCTGTTGCCTCCATCCTGGCTGTTCAATGCTAGGACTGCCTGGGCCGTCGTGCCGCTACCCGCAAAGGAGTCCAAAACAACTTCGTCGGGGCCGACATTAGCAAATCGCACTACATCTTCGAGCAGCGCAACGGACTTGGGGAAGTCAAAGCGTCTCTCGCCGTCAAAAATGGTCTTCATCATATTTGTACCGCTGGCTGCCGAGTACTGTGGCTTGTTCCATAGAGACATAGGCTTTTCTGTGAATAGCCCATCACTGCCCTCAGGGCGGATCTTAATGGTAAATTGATACCCCATTCTCTTATGAGGTCTAACAAGCAAATTGTGTGAGTCTCTATCTACCTTCTCCTTCCCCCACCGCCATACGGCCGGATTCCCTTGACCGTCTACGGGATAAACCTCGACATCAGAGGAAGACAACCGCTCAGTGCCGATGGACTGGTCAACTCGTACATATATTGGAAAGTGGAGATTGGGGCGATCTCTTGGTGTCCCACTCATTCCTATGCGGATAAGTCCGCTACCCAACCTGTAAGAGCCTATCTTATCCTGCATCCATCCATCTTCAGAGGTCTCTTTGGTAAACGTTCCAAGATTTACAAGAGAGACATCTTTTGCAAACACATGAATGTATTCGTTCACCTCACGCAACCATTTCCCTGCTACAGCACCAAGATTTTGGATCAGAATTAGCGTGTCCACAAAATTCTCTACCCCAAATATCTCCTCCATAATTCCTAGTAACCGCCACTGTTCATGGTCATCAATGGAAACAAAGATGACTCCATCGTCGGCCAGCAATTCTCGGAGCAGATGCAGCCGGGGCCACATCATACAGAGCCACTTGTCGGAACGTTCCAAGTCCTCACGGTCAACTGCTTGCTTCAACCATGCCTGCATCAAAGGGCTGTTCACATTGTCGTTGTATACCCAGGCTTGGCTGCCCGTGTTATAGGGTGGATCAATGTAGATGCACTTGACGCGGCCGGCATAACGGGGGAGCAGTGCTTTCAGCGCGTGCAGGTTGTCGCCGTGGATGATGAGGTTGTCATCGGCGCCCTCAGCATAAAGCGACCGGGCCGCGTCGGGGATCAGCGGCCGGTAGGGGATGGTGAGGTGATGGGCATAGATATGCTGCTTGCCCTTGAAGTCCAGCGTAGGCATATCGGAGCCTCCAGCCTTTCTCAATGCCGATGATACCAGACTGCGGCCCGCGCCGGGATGATGGCGGCCAGTCGTGATGGCGGGTTAGTTGCCTGGGGGGAGGGGGAGGTTGACGCGGGCGTTGCCTTGCTCCTGGGACTTGAGGAAGCCGACGATGATCTCGACGACTTTGCGGGCCTCTTGGCCGGAGCCGATTAGCTCGCCGCCGTGCTCGATGGTGCGGGTGAGTTCGTCAATGAGGGCGACGACGTCGGTGCGGCGGTGGGAGGGCATAGGGGGCCGGTGGATGGCGCCGTCCTTGCGTAGCTCGACGTGGTCGCCGACGAGGTCAATCTCGCCGGTCTCGCCGATGACCTGGATGTACATGGCGGGGGTTTGGCCCTTGCTGGCGTTGATGAAGGCGCGGACGCCGTTGCGGAAGTGGATGTAGCCGCTGCCGCTGGGGTCGAGGGCGGGGTCTTTGCCGCCGTCGCCGCGGTAGGCGAAGTAGTCTGCGAAATCGGGGTCAAGCTCGGCGAATACCCACTCGGCGTCGGATTCGGCAAAGAAGAGTACGCCGTCGAGCAGGTGGGTGCCGTTGCGGAAGAGCATGGCGCGGGTGCCGCCCATGTGGGCGATGATGCGCTGGACCTGGCCGATGGCGCCGTCGCGGATGAGCTGGCGGGCGACGTGGTAGGGGAGCCACCAGCGGCGGGTGTGGTCCACGGAGATGAGGGTGCCGTTGGCTTCGCACGCCTCGATCATGTGGGTGGCGTCGTCGAGGGTGGTGGCGAGTGGTTTTTCGCAGGCGATGCCTTTGACGCCGTGGTTGGCGCCGTAGATGACGATGTCGGTGTGGGCGTTGTCGCCGGTGGTGACGCTGAGGAGGTCGAGGTTTTCGTTGTCAATCATCTCGCGGTAGTCGGTGTAGGTCTTTGCGCGGGGAAAGACGTGGCCCCATTGCTCGCGGAAGGCGGTCAGTAGTTCGGGCCGGAGATCGCAGACGGCGACGACGTCGGTGTGGGGCAGGACGGCGTAGGAGCCGACGTGGGAGTGGGGCATGGGGGTGTTGAGCACGGCCGCGGGGTCGTGGTCGAGGAGCCTCATGCCCATGCCGGTGAGGCCGACGACGCCGGCGCGGTAGGTCCGGCGGGGGACGCCGGGCGATCCGGTGACCTGGAAGCGGATGGTGGTGGGGTCGTCGCTGCGGAGATGACGCAGCTGTAGACCAAGCTCGCGGGAGGCGACGGTGAGGCGGCGCTTGATGGCGCGCGGTGATTCGCCGCTGTCGAGGGGGAGGTCAATGGGGGTGTCGAGGGCACAGGTCCGGAGGAACTCGAGGTACGAGGTCTCGGAGCGGACTTCCTGGGCGTTGTCGAATTGTGGCATGAGGGGGCCTCCTTGCGGGGGAGGTTATACCAGTTGTGGCCTCCATCCTCACCCCCGGCCCCCTCTCCATCGCGGAGCGATAGAGAGGGGGAGTGTGTGTCTCACCTCCGCGTATTCGGGCGCAGGCGGGAACCTAGGGCTGGAAAAGGGAACCGTCAGCTCCCGCAGAACGGGAGGCCCGACTCGGCGAAGTCGTTAGTGGGGACATGGCGCAGGCCTGGTGGTATGCAACCGATGAGTGCGTTGCCGGCGAGGGACAACTCCTCCAAGTCGGTGAGGGCGCCTAGTTCTTGTGGGATGGAGCCGGAGAGTTGGTTGTCGTGGAGCCATAGCCGACTTAGACGGGCGAGTGACCCCAGTTGGGACGGGATAGGACCGGAGAGCTGGTTACGGCTGAGACTCAATACCTCCAGTTGAGCGAGCGAACCCAGTTGGGGCGGGATGGTACCGGACAGCCGGTTGTCGTTGAGTCCCAATGCCTTCAACTGGGTGAGTGAACCCAGCTGCGGCGGGATCGTACCGGACAGTTGATTTTCGCTGATACCCAATAGCTCCAGTTGAGCGAGTGCCCCCAGTTGCGGCGGGATCGTACCGGAGAGTTGGTTATGGCTGAGGCCCAGTAGCTCCAGTTGCGTGAGTGCCCCCAGTTGCGGTGGGACGGGGCCGGACAATTGGTTGCCGCTGAGTCCCAACACCTCGAGTTGAGCGAGTAACCCCAGTTGCGGTGGGATCGTACCGGACAGTTGGTTCTCGAACAGGTTAAGCACCTCGAGCGAGGGCAGCGACGCCAGCTGGGGCGGGATAGGACCGGAGAGTTGATTTTCGCTGAGTCCCAATAGTTCCAGTTGGGTGAGTGCCCCCAGTTGTGGCGGGATGGTACCGGACAGCCGGTTGTCGCTGAGTCCCAATGCCTTCAACTGGGTGAGTGATCCCAGTTGGGAAGGGATAGAACCTGATAGCTGGTTGAAGTGCAGGGACAACTCTTTAAGATTTGAAAGGGACCCTAATTCAGGCGGGACGATGCCTGACAGGTTACGCTCGGGTAGGACAAGCGCGGTCACCCGGAGCGGCAAGCCGCTGACGGTGATGCCGTCCCAATCGGCTATGGCACGGTCCCCGCTCCAGTTCAGTGCGGCACTGCCGGCCAATGTGTCCCTGGCTTGCAACAGT